>PLUC01000173.1 GCA_003165415.1 Holophagaceae bacterium | reverse complement strand
TTCGAGATGCTGGGCAACTTCAGTTTCGGCGACTACTTCAAGGCGGACGCCATCCGCTACGCCTGGGAGCTGGTGACCGGCCCGCAGTCCGAGGGCAAGCTGGGCCTGGACCCCGCCCGGCTCTGGGTGACGGTGTACGAGGGCGCCGGGAGCGTCCCCGCCGACACCGAGGCGGAGGAGCTGTGGTTCAAGGTCGGCGTGCCCAGGGACCGGGTGGTGCGCTGCGGCTCGGACAATTTCTGGCAGATGGGCGATACCGGCCCCTGCGGCCCCTGCAGCGAGATCCATTACGACCGGGGTCCCGGCTTCCCGGGCGACGCCACCCCCAACGGCGAAGGCGACCGGGTCATGGAGATCTGGAACCTGGTGTTCATGCAGTACGACCGCGAGGCCAACGGCACCATGAAGCCGCTGCCGCGGCCCAGCATCGACACCGGCATGGGCCTGGAGCGGGTCGCCTCCATCCTCCAGGAGGTGGACAGCAACTATGAGATCGACCTGTTCCGGCCCATCTTCGAGGCCATCTGGAAGAAGGCCAACGTCGAGCCCGGGCAGCGCAGGGAAACCACCAACCGCACCGCCTCCCAGGTCATCGCCGACCACATCCGCGCCGCCACCTTCATGGTCTACGACGGCGTGGTGCCCTCCAACGAAGGCCGGGGCTACGTCCTGCGCAAGATCGTGCGCCGGGCCCTGCGCTTCGGCCGCAAGCTGGGCATCGAGGGCCGGTTCTTCGCCGACCTGAGCCCCTCGGTGTTCCTGGCCATGGGCGACGCCTACCCGGAACTGGAAGGGGAGCTGAACCGCATCATGAAGGTCCTGGCCCGGGAGGAGGGGCAGTTCAGCCTCACCCTCACCGCCGGGCTCAAGCAGCTGGAAGCCCTGGTGATCACCTCCGGCACCCTGCCCGGGGCCGAGATCTTCAAGCTGTACGACACCTTCGGCTTCCCGGTGGACCTGGTGGAGGACTGGTGCCGGGAGCGCGGCCTGCGGTGCGACCTGGCCGGGTTCCAGGCCGAGTTGGCCGAGCAGAAGGCCAAGGGCCGCCAGGCCCAGAAGGTCCATGACATCCGCCTGGGCGGCGACCTGGCGGCCCTGGCCGACATGCGCGCCACGGCCTTCCTGGGCTACGAGGTCACCGACGCCCAGGGCAAGGTGGTCGCCCTGTTCGACCAGGACCAGAAGCGCGTGAAGGAGCTGTCCGGCGCCGGCTTCGTGCTCCTGGACCACACCCCCTTCTATGCCCAGAGCGGCGGCCAGGTGGGCGACACCGGCACCCTGCGGGCCGAGGGCGTGCTGGCCCAGGTCACCGACTGCACCGCCCCGGCGCCCCGGCGCCACCTGCACCACGTCACGGTCACCGGCGCCCGGCCCCTGCGCGAAGGGGAGACGGTCCTGGCCTCGGTGGACGCCGAACGCCGGGCCCGGATCCGGGCCCACCACACCGCCACCCACCTGCTGCACGCGGCGCTGCGGGAAGTGCTGGGCACCCATGTCAAGCAGGCCGGATCGGTGGTGGACGCGGACCGGCTGCGGTTCGACTTCAACCACTTCGCCCCCCTGGAGCCCGAGCAGGTGGCCGAGGTGGAGCGGCTGGTGAACGACCAGACCCTGCGCGCCTTCCGCACCACCAGCCAGCAGATGCCCATCGAAGAGGCCCTGGCCGCGGGCGCCATGGCGCTGTTCGGCGAGAAGTACGGGGACGTGGTCCGGGTGGTGTCGGTGCCCGGGTTCTCCCGGGAACTCTGCGGCGGCACCCACGTGGCCAACACCGGCGAGATCGGCCTGGTGAAGATCGTGGCCGAAGGAGCCGTGGCCGCCGGCGTGCGCCGGCTGGAGGCGGTGGCCGGCGCCGCCGCTCTGGCCCGGCTGCAGGAGGACGAGCACCTGCTGGCCGCCCTGAGCCGGCAGGCCAACGCCTCCCGGGAAAAACTGGCCGCCTTGCTGGCCGGCAAGGAAGCCCGTATCCAGCAGCTTGAGAAGGAGCTGAAGGAATCCAAGCTCAAGGCCGCCAGCGGCGGCGGCAGCAAGGAGCAGGTGGAGACGGTGGCCGGCCTGACCCTGGTCACCATGGCGGTGGAGGGCATCGACGGCCCGGCCCTGCGGGAGATGATGGACCAGTGCCGCACCCGGCACCGCAGCGCGGTCATCGCCCTGGCCTCGAAACTGGCCAAAGACAAGCTGGCCATCCTGGTGAGTGTCGGTCAGGACCTGGTTGGAAAGGCCGACGCCGGTGTCCTGCTCAAGGCCATGGTCCCCCACGTGGACGGCCGGGGCGGCGGCAAGAATCCTCTGGCCCAGGGCGGCGGCACCCGGCCAGAAGGCCTGCCCGAGGCCTTCGCGGCCCTGCGGGCGGCGCTCCAGGGCTGATTTTCGGCGAGGGCTTGCGCTGGTCTTTTACCGTGATAGGATGTCGCTGTTCTATCTTTTTTCCAGCCGCACCTGGAATTTCTGGGACCACAAGGGCGGCGCCTCGGCCAAGAGCTACATCCCGGAAGCGGCCTGGAACGAGAGCGGCAACCTCCTGCGCCGCCCCCGCCTTCGCCGGGATCGTGGCCCTGGCGGTCCAGCACACCGGACAGCGCCAGGGCAACCTCTGTCCCGCCCTCTACCGCCTGGGCAGCGCCCAGTACGGCAGCGGGGGCGCCAAGGTGTTCCACGACATCGTCCAGGGCCGCAGCGACGTGCCCGGCACCCCCGGCTATGCCTGCGGCCCCGGCTACGACCTCGCCACGGGCCTGGGCAGCCTGGATGCCAAGGCCCTGGTCAACGCTCTGGCCGCACCCCGGTAGGAACAGAGCCCCGCCGCGGTCCCGGGCTGTCGTAACATGGTGCCTATGCGCTGGATGGCCCTGGACCACGGAACCAAGAACATCGGTATCGCCTTTTCCGACGAGCTGGAGATCCTGGCGACCCCCTTCGCGGTCTGGCCCAGCCAGGGCGACGCCACCCTGGCGCGCCTGGCCCGGCTGGCCCGGGAAGAGGGGGTCCAGGCCCTCCTGGTGGGCCTGCCCCGGCACAAGGACGGCGCCGAGAGCGCCACCGCGCCCCTGGCCCGGAGTTTCGGCGAGGCGCTGGCGGCCCTCACTGGCCTGCCCCTGGTGTTCTGGGACGAGCGCCTCACCAGCGTGGAGGCGGACCGCCTCCTGGCCGCGAGGGGGGTGAAGGCCAAGGACCGCAAGGCCCGCCTGGACGCGGCGGCGGCCGCCGTCATGCTCCAGGACCTGATCGAGACCCGCAGGTCCGGCTAGTGTCAGGTGCGGGCTCCCCCTCGAGCGCACCGTTACCACAGCCCGAGCACCCTCCACCACATGCCCCCGATGCCCACCCAGATGACAATGTTGACCACGCTCACCAGGAGCCCGATCCGCCACCAGGTCCCCACCGCCACGTAGCCCGTGCCGAACAGCACGGGGGCAGGCCCGCAGCCGTAGTGGGTCATGCTGGCGAAAAGGTTGCTGAAGTACGCCAGCACCAGGGCCGCCAGCACCGGGGGGGCGCCCAGGGCCACGGCCACGCCCAGGAAAGCGCCGTACATTGAGGCCACGTGGGCGGTGTTGCTGGCGAAAAAATAGTGGCTATAGAAATACACGAGGCTCAGCACGAGGAACGCGAAGATCCAGCCATGGCCGGCCATCATGTCCCCGATGCTCTTGCTGAACCAGGGGACCATGCCCAGCTTGTTCAGGAACCCGGCCATCATCACCAGGGCTGCGAACCACACAAGGGTGTCCCAGGCCGCGGTCTCCTTCTTCACGTCCTCCCAGGTGAGGACGCCCAGGCAAAGCAGGAAGGTCAAGCCCACCAGGGCGGCGGTGGTGGCGTTGAGGCCCCCCAACTGGTTGGAGAAGATCCACAGCACCAGCAGGATCACGAAGACCCCGAGCATCATCCACTCGGAGGCCTTCATGGGGCCAAATTCCGCCAACTTGGTCCTGGCGATCTCCACGGCGCCGGGGGTCTCCTTGATCTCGGGGGGATGCACCTTGTAGATGAGGTAGGGGATCAGCAGAAGGGAGATGATGCCGGGCACGATGGCTGCCACCATCCAGCCCGTCCAGGTGATGGTCACGTGCAGGTCCCCGGCCAGCTTCTGGGCCAGGGGGTTGGCAGCCATGGCCGTGAGGAACATGGCGCTGGTGATGATGTCGGCCTGGTAGGCGGCGAGAGTGAGGAAGGAGCCGATCTTCTTCTCGGTGCCGTCCCCGGGATTGCTTCCATAGGCTCGGGCCAGGCTGGCCATGATGGGCATGACGATGCCCCCGGCCCGCGCGGCGTTGCTGGGAATGGCGGGGGCCAGCACCAGGTCCGTGGCCGCCAGGCCGTAGCTGAGGCCCAGGGTGTTCCGGCCCAGGAGCTTCATGAAGTTGTAGGCGATGCGCGCGCCCAGGCCGGTCTTGATGAAGCCCCGGGAGATCATGAAGGCCAGGACGATGAGCCAGATCACCACGTCCCCGAAGCCGCTCAGGGAATCCCCGATGCTCAGCGTGCCTGACACCGCCGTCACGCCGATGCCGATCATGGCCACGGCACCCATGGGCAGCGGCGCGAGGATGATTCCCACGATGGTCGTGACGAAGATGGCGAAGAGGTGGAGGCCGTTCTTCCAGTCCGCTTGGCGCCTGGTCTCGGCGGCATCGGCCTTGGCCTGGACCTGCGCGTCCGGAACGGGCGCCTTGACTTCGGGCGCCGCCTTGGCGGCCGCCTTCGGCGCCCCGGCCTGGCCCCAGAAGGTTCTGGCGCTGGGTGCCGGCACGAAGGCCGGGAGGCCGAAGAACAACGACGCTCCCAGGATGAAGGTGAACAGGGCCTTCAGGGGCTTGGCGCCCTGCCAACTGGCTTCGGCTTGGCTCATGGTAGGCTCCTGGTCGGGCTAGTCGAGGACAGAGCGCATGACCGGGAAGAGTTCGGACTTGCCCTCGAACCCGATCCCCGGGAGGTTGGGCAGACCCACGTAGCCGTTCTCCACCCTGATGCCATCGGCAAACCCGCAGAAGGGCTTGAACACGTCCGGATAGGACTCGTTGCCACCCAAGTGCAGTCCGGCCGCCATGTTGAGGGACATCTGGTGGCCGCCGTGGGGCACCACGCGCCGCCGGGACCAGCTGTTCTCCTTGAGCATCTCAAGGGTCCGCAGATACTCCACCAGGCCGTACGACAGGGCGCAGTCGAACTGCAGGATATCCCGGTCCGGGCGCATGCCTCCGTAGCGGATCAGGTTCCGGGCGTCCTGGTGGGAGAAGAGGTTCTCGCCCGTGGCCATGGGACCCTCATAGTGTTTGGCCATCTCAGCCTGCAGGGAGTAGTCCAGGGGGTCGCCGATCTCCTCGTACCAATGGAGCCCGTAGGGCGTCAGCGCCTTGGCGTAGGCAATGCCGGTGAGCAGGTCGAAGCGGCCGTTGGCGTCCACGGCCAGGTTCTTCCCTTCGCCAACGATCTTCAGCACGGCCTCGATGCGGCTGAGATCCTCGGCCAGCGGGGCGCCGCCGATCTTCATCTTCACCACGGTGTAGCCCCGGTCCAGGTAGCTCTTCATTTCGGCCTGGAGGGCGGAGTGGTCCTTGCCGGGGTAATAATAGCCGCCCGCGGCGTAGATCCAGACCTTGTCATCGGCCACGCCGCCGCTATAGCGGTCCGCCAGGAGACGGTAGAGGGGCTTCTCCTCGATCTTGGCAAGGGCGTCCCACACCGCCATGTCCACGGTCCCCACCGCCACGGAACGCTCGCCGTGGCCCCCGGGCTTCTCGTTCATCATCATGGTGGCCCAGATCTTGAACGGGTCCAGGTTGCCTTTGGCGTCATCCAGGAGGGAATCGGGGTCGGCCTCCAGGATGCGGGGCAGGATGCGGTCTCGCAGAATCCCGCCGGCGGCGTACCGGCCGTTGGAATTGAAGCCAAAGCCAACAACCGGCTGACCGTCCCGGATGACATCGGTGACCACGGCAACCACGGAACAGGTCATCTTCCGAAAATCAATGTAGGCGTTGGAGATAGGTGAAGCGATGGAAAAGGTTCGCTCTCGGACGTCGGTGATGTGCACGGCAGGCTCTCCCAGGAATTCCCCTATAGTGAATTAGGCCGCTTTTCTGGATCCAATGCCAATATTCTATTGCCCCATGCGCTGGAGGTATGACTCGTGGAATGGTCCTTGTTCGAGGATTTCCTCATGCTCGACCAATCCACAAACTTCTCCCGCATCGGCCGCGCCCTCCCCGGCCTTACCGCATCATCCCCATGTAGGCGATCCAGATGGCCGGCCCGTAGAACACCACCACCGGAGTGGACAGGGCCAGGGCGCAGCCGAACGGGAGCATGGTTTGGCCCCCGGCCTTGCGGGTGATGAGCAGGGGCAGGCCCACGGCGCTGCCCAGCAGGGATCCGCCGAACAGGATCCCGAGCATGGGGCCCCAGCCCCAGAAGGCGCCGAGCCAGGCCAGCATCTTGAAATCGCCCATGCCGATGCCGTCGGACTTGCGGATCCAGCGGTAGACCAGGTTCAGCCCCGCCGGCAGGCCGTAGCCCAGGCCGAGGCCCAGCAGGCTGGACAGCCAGGACACCGGCTGGTCCAGGAGGGACCAGGCCGGGGCCGGCTGCAGGCCGTTGGCGAAGGTCTCCACCCGCAGCAGGGCCGGGCCGGGGGCCCAGACGGAGGTCAGGTGCAGGGGCCAGATGAGCTGGGGCAGGGTGAACAGCACGCCCAGCGCCATGAGCGGGAACTGCACCACGTCCGGCAGGATGAAGGCGGTGAGGTCGGTGAAGAACAGGACCATGAGCGCGTAGCCGCAGATGATCCCCTTGGCCCAGATCAGGGTGCCGAAGGGGAAGATCCATACCGATCCGGCCAGCAGCAGCCCCCCCAGCAGCTCCACCAGGGGATAGCGCACCGGGATGCGCCAGCCGCAGGCCGCGCACCGGCCCCGCAGCCACAGCCAGCTCACCAGGGGGATGTTGTGCCAGGGCCGGATCCGGGCCTTGCAGCCCGGACAGTGGCTGGGCTTGGCGACCACGTCGCGGTCGGCCGGGGCCTCCTGGGGCAGGCGGTGGATCAGCACGTTGGCGAAGGAACCCAGGATGAGCCCGAACGGGGCCAGGAACAGGGATAGGAGCCAGGTGGGAAAATCAAAGGTGGGCATGGAGAAAGCATACCGGACCTGTACAATCTAGGACGGAGCACCCCATGAAAGCATTCCTGCTGGCAGCTGTCCTTTGCCTGGCCATTCCGGCCGCGGCCCAAACCGCCAAACCCAAGGTCAAGATCGACACCAGCTACGGCCCTTTCGTGGTGGAGCTGGAGCCGGACCTGGCGCCGAAGACCGTCGCCAATTTCCTGCGCTACGTGCAGGAGGGATTCTACAGCGACACCATCTTCCACCGGGTGATCAAGGGCTTCATGGTGCAGGGCGGCGGGATGCTGAAGGACCTCACGGAAAAGCCGGTCCATGAGGCCGTCTTCAATGAATCGAGGACGACCTTCGCGGCGGGGCTCAAGAACACCCGCGGCGCCGTGGCCATGGCCCGCACCGACAACCCCCAGAGCGCCACCGCCCAGTTCTTCATCAACACCGTCGACAACCCGGGCCTGGATCCCCAGGCCGGGAACCCGCAGGAGTATGGGTACTGCGTCTTCGGCCGGGTGGTCTCGGGCATGGCGGTGGTGGACCAGATCGAGAAGGTGCATACGTTGTGGTACCACGGGATGCCCAATGTGCCGGAATACCCCGTGCGGATCAAGACCGCGGAGCTGCTGCCCGCGCCCTGACCGGATCCGCCAGCCGGCGTGAACAGAACTGGCCAGACGCGGGTCCTGATGGGAACATGGGAGCTGATGCGACGGGCCGCGGCTGGCCCTTCCAGGAGTGGTGAAATGGCTCAATTCGATCTCATCGTCATCGGTTCCGGCCCGGGCGGCTATATCGCGGCCATCCGGGGCGCCCAGCTGGGCCTGGCCACGGCGATCGTGGAGAAGGACCCGGCCGGGCTGGGCGGCACCTGTCTGCGCCGCGGCTGCATTCCGGCCAAGACCTGGCTGGAGACGGCGCACCGCCTGGGGCACATGCCCGACCTGGCGGAGTTCGGCATCGCCGGGGTGGACATCTCGCAGATGCGCGCCGACCTGGCGGCCATCGTCAAGCGCAAGAACCGCATCGTCCTGAAGAACGGCAAGGGCGTCGAGTTCCTCATGAAGAAGAACAAGGTCACCGTGCTCAAGGGCAGCGGCAAGCTGCTGGGCGGCGGGAAGGTCGAAGTGGAGGGCGAGGTCCATGAAGCCAGGAAGATCATCCTGGCCACCGGGTCCGTGCCCAGGGAGATGCCCGGCATGGAGACCGATGGGGTGCGGGTGCTGAACAGCGACCACATCCTGGACCTGGCCGCGCTGCCCAGCCACCTGGTGATCCTGGGCGGCGGCGCCATCGGGGTGGAGTTCGCCTCGGTATTCGCCCGCCTCGGTTCCAAGGTGACCCTGGTGGAGCTCATGGACCGGCTGCTGCCCATCGAGGACGCCGCCATGGGCGAGGAACTGGCCAAGATCCTGGCCAAGCAGCACAAGATGGACATCCGGGTGAAGACCAGGATCACCTCCATCGAGCGCTTCGAGGACAAGGTGGTCTGCACCCTGGAAGGGGACAAGCCGGGCGTGGTGGAATGCTCCCATTTGCTGGTGGCCGTCGGCCGCGGGCCGGTCACCGCCGGGGTCGGGCTGGAGGCCACCCAGGCCATGGTGGACCGGGGTTTCGTGGGCATCGACGGGTTCCTGCGCACCGCCGAGCCGGGCCTGTATGCCATCGGCGACATCGTCCGCACTCCCATGCTGGCCCATGTGGCTTCGGACGAGGGCATCGTGGCCGCCGAGCACGCCGCCTCGGAACTGGGCAAGGACGCGCACCCCCATCCCATCCGCTACGACCGGGTGCCCAGCTGCACCTACTGCGACCCGGAAGTGGGCTGCGTAGGGCTCACCGAGGCCCAGGCCCGGGAGCAGGGCCACGAGGTGGAGATCGGGACGTTCCCGTTCATGCCCCTGGCCAAGGCGAACATCATCGGCGAGCCGTACGGCTTCATCAAGATCGTCGCCGACAAGAAGTTCGGCGAGATCCTGGGCATCCACATCATCGGCCCCAAGGCCACCGAACTGGTGGCCTCCAGCCTGGCCCTCCTGGCCGGCGAGTTCACCGTGGACGAGCTGATCCAGACCATGTACCCGCATCCGACCCTGAACGAAGCCTTCCCCGAGGCCGCCCGGGCCGTCTACGGCCGCGCCCTGAACGCCTGACAGGCTCCTAGGGCGGCCCTAGCCCAGCTGCTGGTTCAGCAGATCGGAGAAGGCCGCGTCCAGCTCATAGGGCTTCACCAGGATGTGGGTGACGCCATTGCGGCGGGCGGCCAGGGCAATGGCGGTGGAGACCTCCTCCACCGCCAGGATGATGGGGGGCAGGACCGGGTGCGCGGCGCGCAGCTGGGTGACGAACTGCAGGGCGTCCAGGGTGCTGAGGTTCCCGTCGATGAAGAGGAGGGCCAGGTTGGGCTGCAGCAGGAAATCCATGAACTCCTTTTGGGAGTGGGTCACCAGCGTCCGGCCGTAGCCCTCTTCCTGGAGGTGGTCCTTCAGGATGTCGCCGAAGGCGGGGGTGGGGGCCAGCGCCACCACGGCCCGGGACCGCTTCTTCAACCGGGTGAGGGCATCGGCCTTGGGGGCCTGGGACAGGGGAGCGGGGGTCGCTTCCACCGGGGCGGCCTCAACCGGGGCGGCCTCCACCGGGACCGGTTCCTGGACCGCCGCCGGAATGGGGCTGGGCGCGTCGGGTGCGCGGAGGGCTTCCTGGGCGGGTTCCACCAGCGCCTCGGGCTTGCGCCGGGCCTTGGGCGGCAGCACTGCGGGGATGGGGGTGGTCCTGGAGGCCACAAGGCTGCGCAAGGCCCCGGCGAGATCGGGCCGGAGCGGGTCGAAGGCGATCCCGATGACCAGGCCTCCGGAAGCGTCGAGGAACACGGCCCGGCCGGTCAGCTCCATGACCGCGGGGCATTTGGGGGCCTTGTTCAGCTTGATCAGCATGAACGACTGCCCCGGCGGCACCAGCGCGCTGCCCAGGGGCAGCCGCTTTTCGCCCTTGAGGTTCATGGCCTTTTCCACCCGGATCCGGGCTCCGGTCTCGGAAAGGTTCTCCACCGCGCCGTTGATCCCCACACCCTCGAACAGGCCGGTGAGGGCAGTGAGGGTGGTGCCTTCCTTGGGGTTGAGCCGGGCCCTGGGCTGGCTCCGGCGCTCCCTCAGTTCCAGGGTCTCGGGCAGCGCGACCAGGACCAGGTTGGCGCGCAGGTCGGCGATGGTGCCGGACCCCCACAGGCGCATGCCTTCCTGGATGAAGACGAACTCGGCGCGGGCGCCCTTTTCGGCGACCAGCGGCTGCTGGGTCTGGAAGGTGATGAGCCCTTCGCCCTCATCCAGGGCCTGGAGGGTGGCGCCCACTTCCATCTTCCTGGGTCCCATGAGGGTGAAGGAAGTTCGCGTGCGCTGGGCATCCTCCAGATAGGCCAGGACTTGTTCAAAGGTGGCGCCGGAATCCTTCTTGTCCTTCCCGAACCCGAAAATGGCCATGTCCCCTCGCGAATCCCTGGAAAAGATGGAGTACCTGTGGATCTTACACCGCCAATAGGGTTATTTCATCCAGCGCCGGCTGGTCCCTGGTGATGGTAATCTCCTTGCCTATGGATGAACCACGCCTTCGTTGCTTCCTGCTCGCCCATCAGGGCCCTCACGATAGAGAAGATGATATCGAAGAGCATCTCGCCGAGCTGGAAGAATTGGCCAGGGCCTGCGAACTCCTGCCGGTGGGGCGCCAGCGGCTCCGGCGGGCCACGGTGGAGGCGCGCCTGTTCTACGGCAAAGGCCAGCTCGAGCTGGTGGCCGATGAGGCACGCCGCCAGGGGGCGCGCCTGCTGATCTGCGACAACGAGCTGTCCGGCGGCCAGATCCGGAACATTGAAAAAGCCACAGGCATGGATTGCCTGGACCGCACCGGGCTGATCCTGAGCATCTTCGAGCAGCGGGCCCAGACCCGGGAGGCCAAGGCCCAGGTGGAGCTGGCCCGGTACGAGTACGAACTGCCCCGGCTCAAGGGCGCCTGGACCCATCTGGAACGGCAGGTGGGCGGGGTGGGCGTCCGGGGCGGGGCGGGCGAGACCCAGATCGAGGTGGACCGGCGCATGACCCGCCTGCGCATCAGCCAGCTCAAGAAGGAGCTGGAGCACCTGCAGCGGGTGCGAGACACCCAGCGCCAGGGCCGCTCGCCCAAGATTCCGAGGGTCTGCCTGGTGGGCTACACCAATGCCGGCAAGACCAGCATCCTGAAGGCCCTGACCGGGGAGGGCGAGCCCCAGGACATGCTGTTCGCCACCTTGGACACCACCACCCGCAAGGCCTGGCTGGGGGTGGACCCGGAGACCCTGGAGCCCCGGCACGCCCTGGTCTCCGACACCGTGGGCTTCATCCGCCTGCTCCCGCACCAGCTGGTGGCGGCGTTCCGCTCCACCCTGGGCGAAGTGCGCACCGCCGACGCCCTGCTGGTGGTGGCGGACGCCAGCAGCCCGGAACTGGAGGACCACCTCAAGGTGGTGGGCGCCACCCTCAAGGAGCTCGGCTGCGGCGAACACGCCCGGCTGCTGGTGCTCAACCAGACCGACAAGGTCACCCGGCCCCGCCGCCTGGAGCTCAAGCGGGTCCACCCCGACGCCGTGCAGACCTGCGCCTTGACCCGCGACGGGGTGGACGCGATCCGCCAATGGCTGCTGGACCTCATCCCCGGCGCGCCCGTGCCCAGGGTGCTGGAGAACTGGGAAGTTTAGGTGAGAAAGGTGTACAGGACGGGCACCAGGTCTTCGTAAGGCGCCCGTTTTTCATGGATGTGGATGGCCTCGATGGCTTTGGCCACGGCCTCGATGCTGGCGTCCCGCCGGTCGGCGATCAGGATCACCGGGGTGTTCAGCAGCAGGTCATGCCGGTGCAGGGCTTCCAGGATCATCTGGCCGAAATGGCCGCCCACTTTCACGTCCAGGAGGACCAGGTCGAACTGGGTGGTCCTGGTCAGGTTCTGGGCCTCCAGGAACGACCTGGCCTCGTACACCTGCTTGAAGTCGTCCTCCCGCATCCAGTCGGCCAGGGTCTTGGGACTATCGCTGGCCGCCGAGATGACCAGGATCCTGCGCACGGCCTTGCGGATGCGCATGAGGCCGGTCACCTCCGGGCGCACCGGCCGCTCCTTGACCGGGGCGGCGGGGGCGGGGGGCGGGGCCACCACTTCCGGCGCCTTGGCGGCGGCCTTGACCTGCACCGGGGCTCCGGGCTGGTCGGCGATGTCGGTCTTCCGGTGCATCTGCGGAAAGGTCTGGCCGAAGGTGGTGGGAAAGCGCCTGGCCAGGATCCGCTCGATGCTCTTCACGTCGGTTTCCCGCAGGCCGGTGAGCAGGAACCCCGCGGAGGGCTCTTCGGAGGCGGTCCGCAGCACATGGGCGACGATGCCGCCGCACTGGATGGTGGGGGTGTAGGGCAGGCCGGTGATGCAGATGGAGGCGAAGGTGTCGCCGCGGGCCAGGGCGGTGGATTCCTCCGGCCCGGCGGTGACCTCGTCCAGGGATACCCGGAGGCCCTGCACGCTGAGGTCCACGAGCCTGCCGGTGAGGATCCTGCCCCAGATGAAGGGCGCGGACACCTTTTCGCAGGCGAACACCTCGATCCCCTCGGCCCGCCTGAAGGAGCCCCGGAACCGCTCCCGGCGCTCGCCCATGGCGACCGAGGTGGGGATCTTGAATACGCCGGTGGACACCACTTTTGTATGAGCTGTAAATCGCCTGGAATCCACCATGAAGGCGAAGTTCAACTGCTGGTCCAGGGGCAGCGGGGGGGTCTGGATGGTGATGAAGGTGTCCCGGCTGAGGCGGGCAATGGTGGTCTCGAAGGGCAGCGTTTCCGATTGGGCGATCCATAGCTGGACCACCGTCTTCTTGAGCACAAGCTCATCCAGGTAGGCCCGGATGGTGTTCCCGTCACGCATTTCCGCTCTCAACCCGAGATTACCCATGCCGCCTTTCCCAGATGGTCCTTGAATAATACTTTCATTTTGGTTGAGGAAGCAAAAAACCCTAGGGCTGGTTTTCCCGCAGCGGCTCCGGGGCGGGACGGGGCAGGGCCAGGGTTCCGGCGGCCAGGGCCAGGGCCAGCAGCAGGCGCAGGCCCATGAACTGGCGGGAAAGCCCATGGGCCTTCTGGTAGGCGAGCCGTTCGGGAGAGTCCGGGGCGAAGATCTCCACCGCATTGCCCATCCGGGCGCGGATGGCGTGCAGCTTGGGCGAGATGACGAACGCGCTGGTGAAGCACATCAGCAGAGCTAGCACCGCCGCGGCGCTCCACAGCCGCATGGGGCCCAGGATCTCGGTCTCGGGCAGTTCCGCCAGCCAGCGGCCACCCTGGACCAGGACGATGGCGACGCCGAAGGCGATCCAGGCGGCCAGGTCCAGCCTCGCCACCACCTTCCCCGCGAGCATTCCGGCCAGGTCGCGGCTGGGCAGGCTGCTGAACAGGAGGGGCGCCACCAGGAAGGCGAAACCGAGCACCATGCCCGCCCAGAGAAGCAGGAGCACGGCGGCGACGGCGTCGGCGCGGGCGAGGGTTTTGGCCGTCATGGGCTCACCATTCGTTGTAGGGCACCTTGTTCTCGCCCGTGTCGGTGGACCCGCTGCGGATGCGGAAGATGCCCGCTTCGGCGTCGGGGTTGTCCGGATCCGGGGCTTCGAACTCGGTCACCCAGGTGTCCTTGGACTGGGTCATGGGATCCACGGGAATGTCCCGCAGATACTTCTGTTCCCGGAGCTGGGCGATGGAAGTGGGGTACTTGCCCCGGTCGGCCTGGTACTGCTCCAGGCAGTGGTTGAGCTGGAACAGGTCCTCCTTGAGCACCGCCTCCCGGGCCGCCTTGGTGTGCCTGCGGTAGCCGACGATGCCGACGGTGGCGAGCACGGCCAGGATGGTCATGACCGTGAGAAGTTCAATAAGGGTGAAGCCGCGCTGGCGCGCTTTGGAAATGGCCATGAAAGCACCTTACCAGGAGGATACGGCAAAAGGCCCGACGGTTCACGCCGGGCCTCGCCCATTGGCAAACCGTTGTCCAGAATTGACCTCAACAGGGCGTTTCGGCCCCGGCATAAGGGGCCGTAGCAAAATAACCTGAAATGCACAGGTTATTTTGCTACGGCCCCTAATCTCAAGCTCAGCTGAGGCTGGTGGCAGCAACCTTCTCCCGGGTGTAGAACTCCAGGAGATCCCCTTCCCGCAGGCCGGTGAAGCCGTCCAGGTCGATACCGCAATCCAGGCCGTTCTTCACTTCGTGGACGTCGTCCTTGAAGCGCTTGAGGGTCTTGATGTCGCCTTCCCAGATGACGTCGGCGCCGCGCTTGACCCGGGCCTTGTAGCCCTTCTGCACCTTGCCCTCGGTGACGAAGGAGCCGGCGATGACCGACTTGTTCACCTTGAAGATCTGGCGGACCTCCGCCTGGCCCTGGATGGTCTCCCGTTCGATGGCGTCCAGCAGGCCCAGCATGGCCGCGGCGATCTCCTCGGTGACCTTGTAGATGATGTCGTGGAAGCGGATGTCCACGCCCTCTTCCTGGGCCAGTTCCTCGGCCTTGCGTTCGGCCTTGGCGCTGAAGGCGATGATGGTGGCCTTGGAGGCCTCCGCCAGCAGCACGTCGTTCTCGGTTACGGTGCCGGCCGCGGCGTGGATGATCCGCACCCGCACCTTCTCCGTGGAGAGCCGCTCGAGGCTGCCCACCAGGGATTCCACGGAACCCTGGGTGTCGCCCTTGATGATCAGCGGCAGTTCCTTGATCTGGCCTTCCTTCAGGGTGGAGAACAGGTTTTCCAGGGTGACCCGCTGCTTGATCTGGGCGGCCGCCTTGGCCTTCTCCTGGCGGAAGCCGACGATGGTCCTGGCCTTGGCCTCGTCCTCCACCACCTGCAGGTTGTCGCCCGAGACCGGCACTTCCTCGAAGCCGAGGATCTGCACGGCCATGGACGGGGTGGCTTCGCTGATCTTCTCGCCACGGTCGTTGAACATGGCCCGGACCCGGCCCATGGTGGCGCCCGCCACGAAGATCTCGCCGGCGTGCAGGGTGCCCTGCTGGACCAGCACCGCGGCCACGGGGCCCCGGCCGCGGTCCAGCCGCGCCTCGATGATGCTGCCGGCGGCGGGGCAGTCGTAGACCGCCTTCAGGTCCTTGAGATCGGCCACCAGGAGCACGGTTTCCAGCAGGGTGTCGAGGCCCGCCTTGGTCTTGGCGCTCACGCGCACGCAGGGGACCTCGCCCCCGTAGGCTTCGGTCTGGATCCCGTACTGCAGGAGCATCTGTTCGACCTTGTCCGGGTTGGCGCCGGGCTTGTCGATCTTGTTGATGGCCACCACCATGGGCACGTCGGCGGCCTTGGTGTGGTTGATGGCTTCCACCGTCTGGGGCATGACCCCGTCGTCGGCGGCCACCACCAGGATGACGATGTCCGTGACCTTGGCGCCCCGGGCCCGCATCTTGGTGAAGGCTTCGTGGCCGGGGGTGTCGATGAACACGATCTGCCGTTCCGGTCCGTCACCGCTCTTCACGTCCACGTGGTAGGCGCCGATGGCCTGGGTGATGCCGCCGGCCTCGCCCGCCGCCACCTTGCTGGTGCGGATGGCGTCCAGCAGGGAGGTCTTGCCGTGGTCCACGTGGCCCATGATGGTGACCACCGGGGGCCGCCAGAGCTTTTCGCCCACGGCCACGCTGGCTTCCTCGGCGGAGATCTGGACGTCCTCCTCGAAGGTGACGATGTCGGCCAGGTAGCCGAACTCCCGGGCGATCTCCTTGGCCAGCTCCGTGTCCAGGGGCTGGTTGATGGTGGCGAACACGCCCCGGTGCAGCAGCTTGGCCACCACGTCCTTGGCCGGGCGGTTGCACTTCTCGGCCAGTTCCTTCACCGAGACGCCTTCGGACAGCATCACGATGCCGATCTCGTCGTTGATGTACTCGGTGGCGATCTGCTGGGCGCGCGAGCGGGGCTGCCTGAGCTTGAGCTCCAGCTCCTCGGCCATGCGTTCGGCCCGCGAGCGCTTGTCGTCCTTCTTCTTGCCGGTGAAGTGGCCGGTGCGTCCAGGACCCTTCTGGGCGTTGGGATCCGGGGCGGTGTTGGTAGGCAGGGAGGGGCCGCGCCGGTTGAGACCGGGGCCGCCGCTGGGGCGGGCGCCGGGCGCGCCGGGACGGACGCCGGGACGGCTGGGGCCGCTGCCGGGGCCGCCAGGACGGCTGGGGCCGCTGCCGGGGCCGCCGGGACGGCTGGGGCCGCTGCCGGGACCGCCGGGACGGCTGGGGCCGCTGGGCCGGGACACCGACTGGCGCGCCTGGGGCAGCTGGATGTAGCGGGCCGGCTCCGAGGGTCGGGGCTGGGGCGCCGGGGTATCCGACATCTTGATCCGGGTGAAGCCGGAATCGGACCTCAGCTCGGTGATGGAGGGGGGGATGAACGGGCGCCGGCTGGGCGGGGCCGGGGTGGGGTCATGCTTGACCGCGCCCTTGCCGGTATTGGCGGCCATGGGCAGCAGGGTCTTTTCCGGCTGCGGCAGGCCCGAACGCTGGACCGCGGACTGCTGCCCGGGGCGCTGGATGACCGGCCGGGCGCCAGCCTCGGGCCGGCCCTTGCCGGGAGCCTGCTGGGCGGGCAACTGGATGTAGCGCGCGGGCTCCTGGGGCTTGGCCGCCGGCGCGGGGGCCTGGGAGATGCGCAGCCGGGAGAAGCCCTCCCCCTGCGGGGTGGGGCGCCCGAGGAGGGCCTGCATCGCCTCTCCGGCGGATTGGGGTTGTTCCATTGCTGTCGCCTCGCTCGGTTCGGCCGAAGCTGGGACAGATTCCGCTTCAACGGGATTTGAACCCGCCGCCGGGGCTTCGGGTTTCTTGATGAGGACCGCTGGCGGAGCGGGCGGGGGCGGCGGAGCCGGTGCGAGGGTGGGTTTCACGATGCGGATGATCGGGGGCACGGCCTTGGGTGGGGTTGGGGGGGGCGGGGGGGCCGCGGCCGCCTCCTCACTTCTGGGCTTGCCTTCCATGACCCGGCGCAACCCGTTGATCTGATCGTCGCTGAGATTGGAACTATGGCTCTTCCCCTGGACGCCCAGGTGCTTTTCGAGGGCTTCGAGCACTTCGTGATTGCTCACGCCAAGCTCTTTGGCTAACTGGTTGATGCGCAACATGAAGGGGCGTACCTCGATCCGATGAAAGGGGCAAAAAGCCGGTGAAGGTTCGATCTAGGCCTACTCTCCGAACCGGGCGTGCACGGCGTCAATAAGCCGGAAAGCAAGATCCTGATCTATGCCGTCGACCGTGAGCAATTGCTCAACCGTTACAGTGTACAAGGATTTTGCGTTCGTATAGCCGGCCAAGGCGAGGTTTTTGACGACCGCATCAATCAGGCCCTCGATGCTGCCCAGTTCCTCCAGGAGCTGGGAGGAGGGGTGTTCGTCCGGCACCTTGGCCGCCATCTCCGGCAGGGCCTGGACCATGGCCGCTTCGGTCTCGCGCCGCTTTTCGGCCTCGCTGCGCACATCGATGTTCCAGCCGGTGAGCTTGGCGGCCAGGCGGACGTTCTGGCCGCGCTTGCCGATGGCGATACTGAGCTGTTCATCATCCACCACCACCTCCACCCGGCGGTGCTCCAGGTCGGTGACGGTGACCCTCAGGGCCTTGGCCGGGTTCAGGGCGTTGGCGATGAAACGGGAGCTGTCCTCGTCGAAGCGGACGATGTCGATCTTCTCGTTCTTCAGTTCCCGGATGATGGCCTGCACCCGGCTGCCCTTGAGGCCCACGCAGGCGCCCACCGGATCCACGTCCGGATCCAGGGAGTGCACCGCCACCTTGGCCCGGTCGCCGGCCTCGCGCACGCAGCTGCGGATGACCACGGTGCCGTCATGGATTTCAGGGACTTCCTGGTCGAACAGCTTGATCAGCAGCCGGGGATCGGTGCGGCTCACCTGCACCTGGGGGTCCTTGGCCGACTTGTCCACGGCTGAGATGACCACTTTGATGCGCTGGCCCTTGTCGAAGCGGTCGCCGCGCAGGGCCTCGCTGCGCTTGAGCATGGCCTCCACCCGGTCGATCTCCAGGATGATGGCGCTCTTCTCGAAGCGCTTGACCTCGCCCACCACCACCTCGCCGATGCGGTCGGCGAAGTCGGTGAAGATCCGGTCCCGTTCCGCCTCGCGCACCTTCTGCACCAGCACCTGCTTGGCGGCCTGGGCCGCGATGCGGCCCAGCTGCGAGGTGTCCTGGGGCAGCCAGAGGGTGTCGCCCTCGGCCGCGGCCGGGTTCAGCGCCTGGGCCTCCTCCAGGCTGATCTCCAGGTCCTCCTCCTCGACGATGGGCACCACCTGCTTGAGGGCGTAGACATGGAACTCGCCGGTGTCCCGCTCCATCTGGGCCTGGAAGTTGCCGTAGAAATCGAAGCCCTGGAAATACTTCTCGGCGGCCTTGACCAGGGATTCCTCCACGGCCTTGAACACATCCTCTTCGGGGATGCCCTTCTCCACCGCGATCATCTTGACGCTGTCGAAAAAGCTGGTTGCTACGAGTGCCATGGTGTCTCCTTGCCGGCGCTTTTCTCTACGCCGGCGGCATCGGGTTGGTCCGGCAGCGCGCTCGGGGCGAGCAGCCGGGGTGGGGGGGCCTTCTCTTCGTCGAAGGGGGCGAGGCGGGCTTTCTGGATGGCCTCGAGGGGGATGGTCTTGAGCACGCCGTCCTCTTCCAAGGTGACGGCGGCCTCGGTGGAAGTTCCGATCCAGCCCTTGAAACGTTTCTGCCCGTTGATGGGGGCACCGGTCTGGATCCGGCAGAGGCGGCCCTGGAAGCGCTGGAAATGCTCGGGCTTGACCAGGGGGCGCTCCAGCCCCGGGCTGGAAACCTCCAAGTTCAGGTCGTTGCGCAGGTCGGGGAACTCCACGTCCAGCCAGGCCACCAGGCCGTCATTGGCGGCCACGCAGTCGTCCAGGGTGATCGGCCGGTTGCCGTCCGGCCCCCGGTCCAGGTGGTCGATGTAGAGCCGCAGGATGGAATCCCGGCCCTCACGGGCCGCTTCCAGGCAGACCAGTTCGAAGCCCAGCAGGGCGAGCTGCCGGTCCACCGGGGCTTTGAGCTTTTGCAGATCCATCCATCAACCTTGGTAATGATTTTAGAGAGCGGGGTCAAACCCACCCGACGTGGTCCACTTTGGTTCGGAGTGCATCAGCCGGAAGGCTTTCAGTTGCCCCTGAACCCGGAAAACCCAGGCCAAATTCAACGGAAAAGAATATCGCTAATTGAATTGAAGAACAAGGGGAAATTCCCGGCATTCCCTTGGGCTGGCAAAAGATGCACCATTGAATTTGTTCACGGGAGCGGGCGGATGGTTTTGATTCTGGACGGGAAATCCCACGCCGAGCGGATGCTCGCCGAAGTGCGGGCCGGAGTGGAGCGGCGCGCCGCCCTGGGGCTGCGGCCACCGTGCCTGGCGGTGGTGCTGGTGGGGGAGGACCCGGCCAGCCAGGTCTATGTGCGCGGGAAGATCGCCGCCTGCGCCGGCACCGGCATCCGCTCGGTGGAGCACCGCATCGCCGCCGGCACCCAGGAGCAACTGGAGGCCCTTGTCGCTGAACTCAACCTGGATCCCGGGGTGGATGGCATCCTGGTGCAGCTGCCCCTTCCCGGCGGCCTGGACGCCAAGCACCTGCTGCGCGGCATCGATCCGGCCAAGGACGTGGACGGCCTGCACCCGGTCAACCAGGGCCTGCTGCTGGGCGGCCAGCGCGGCCTCCGCCCGTGCACGCCCTCGGCCTGCATCAGCATGCTCAAGGCCTACGGCATCTCCCTGAAGGGCAAGCGGGCGGTGGTGCTGGGCCGCAGCGAGATCGTCGGCAAGCCCATCAGCCTGATGCTGCTGGAGGAGCACGCCACCGTCACGATCGCCCACAGCCGCACCGAGGATCTGCCCGGATTGTGCCGCCAGGCTGATCTCCTGGTGGCGGCCGTGGGCCGGCCCGGGCTGGTGGAAGGCTCCTGGATCAAGCCCGGCGCCGTGGTGGTGGACGTGGGCATCAACCGGGTGGACGACCTGGAGCTGGGGCGGCGGATCTTCCAGGCCGATCCGCGCAAGCTGGAGACCCTGCTGGCCAAGGGGAGCGTCCTCTGCGGGGACGTGCGCTTCGGCGAAGCATCCGCGGTGGCCGGCGCCATCACCCCGGTCCCGGGCGGCGTGGGCCCGCTCACCATCGCCGGGCTCATGGCCAACACGCTGCAGGCCTGTGAGGCCAGACTCCATGTCCGGGCTTTGCCCGGGCATGGAGTGGGGGTCTGGGGGGACGGAGAGTGAACGCAGTGAACGCGCGGTCCCCCCACAGTCATATCAGAGAGGAGCAGTCATGACCTACACTCGGCGGGAGCAGTTCCTGCCCTTCACCCGGCCCATGGTGGGGGCGGAGGAGATCGCGGAGATCATCGATTCCATCGAGTCCGGCTGGATCACCACCGGGCCCAAGGCGGCCCGGTTCGAGGACGCCCTGTGCGAGTA
Organism: Holophagaceae bacterium; assembly: GCA_003165415.1. Taxonomy (GTDB): domain Bacteria; phylum Acidobacteriota; class Holophagae; order Holophagales; family Holophagaceae; genus Mesoterricola. The sequence continues at coordinate 16,944 of PLUC01000173.1, read as the reverse complement.
CAACGGCGTGGCCCACTGCCTGGCCATGAACAGCGCCACCACCGCCCAGGAGATCACCATGCAGCTCCTGGGCCTGAAGCCCGGCGACGAGGTGATCACCACCGCCCTGACCTGGGTCTCCACCCTCAGCACGGTGATCCTCCAGGGCGGGGTGCCGGTGCTGGCGGACATCGACCCGAGCACGCTCAACATTGATCCGGCCCGGATCGAGGCGGCCATCACCCCCCGCACCAAGGGGATCATCCCGGTCCACCTCACCGGCCTGCCGGCCCCCATGGAGGCCATCTGGAAGATCGCCGAGGCGCGCGGCCTGTGGGTGGTGGAAGACGCGGCCCAGGCCATGGGCGCCCACTACCGAGGCCGCAAGATCGGCGCCGACCCGCGCTCGGTGTTCACGGTCTACAGCTTCCATCCCAACAAGAACATGACCACCGGCGAAGGCGGCGCCATCGTCTGCCACGACGAGCGCCACCTGGAGCGGATCAAGCGCCTGCGCTTCCACGGCATCGAGCGGGACGCCTGGAAGCGCTTCCAGAAGGAGGGCAGCCCCCACTTCGAGGTGATGGAGCCGGCCCGGAAGGCCAACTTCATGGACCTGCAGGCGGCCATGGGCCTGCACCAGATCAAGAAGCTGGACGGCTTCAACGCGCGCCGGAAGCACTTGTTCCTGCGCTACCTGGAGCTCATGAAGGACATGGAGGAAGTGGTGCTGCCGGTGCCCGGGGATGCCGTGCACGGCCACTGCCACCACCTGTTCGTGCTGCGGATCCGCCCCGAAAAGGCCGGCATGGACCGGGACACCTTCGTCGCCCGGCTCAAGGACGAGAACATCGGCACCGGCATCCACTACCGTCCCGCCCACGTCCACTCCTTCTACCGGGACTACTACGCCCAGCGGTCCCACGCCCTGCCCAAGGACGGCCTGCCGCACACCGAGTGGAGCGGCGACCGGCTGCTGAGCCTTCCGCTCTGGCCCGGCCTCACCGAAGAGGACCAGGACCAGGTGGTGGCGACCATCCGCCACGTCCTGGCCGGCCGCTGACGGGGACCACGAAGTGCATGGGCGGGAGCCGAATCCCGGATAGACTCTTAATAAAATTGGAGGTCGGGATGTTGCGCAGACTTCTGTTGGCGGTGCTGGTGGCGCTACCGGGCGGGGGCCTCGGCGCGCAGGGCGTGCGCCTCCCCGCGGCGGGGCCCGCAAAACCCGACTGGATCGAGAACCTGCCGGAGGTTCCAGGGCGACTGTACGCCATGGGCACGGCCGAACTGAGCGGCAACGAAGGCGATGCCATCGCCCGCGCCTCCGACCGGGCCCGCCTGGGCGTGGTGTCCCGGCTGCGGGCCACGGTCAAGGGCAGGACCAGTGTCACCACCCGGACCTCGGAACTCCAGCAGCCGGGCGGCAAGGCCTCCGGCGCAGGCGAGCGCCAGGTGCGGGATGAGGTGAGCGTCGGCGCCGCGGTGGAAGACCTGCCCGGACTGGTGGTGGAGCGCACCCACTCGGACCCGGTCGGACGAACGGTCTATGCCCTGGCCTACCTGGATCTCGCCGTGGCCCGCGGCGCCCTGGCCGCCCGACTGGACCAGGCCAAGGCCAGCCGGATCCGGGTCGGGGATGAGCTCAGCCGCAAGGCCCGCTGGCGCCTGCGCAAGCTCCAGGACGAGCTGGGCCGCATCGACGGAGCGATCACCCTGCTGGCGTTCACCGGCACCGGGCTGGAGCTGCGGCCGGCGCTCCAGACCGAGCGCGGCGCCGTGGACAAGGCCCTGCAGCGGCTGGAGAACAAGGACCTGCCGCCCATGGATCTCTCCAGGACGGCCATGGGCCTGCGCGCCAACGTCGAGTTCCCGCCCGGCATCCAGGCCTACCTGGAGTCCCAGATCCTCGAATGCGGCCTGGTGTACCGGAACCTGAACCCGGACCTCATCCTGAGCTTCACTTTCGCGGGGGGCGCCAGGGGACCGGAATTCATCTACGTGGACGTGGCGCCCTATTCCGGCGTCACCTACCAGCTGGACGCGAAGATGGTGATCCTGGAGGGGGAAGGCCTGGCGATCACGCGCCCGGTGCCGCTCCAGCTGAGCCAGAGCGATTCACCGGAAGGCATGGTGAACCAGTTCAGGCGGCTGTTTGAACGCCGCCTGCCCAAACTGGTGGCCGAGGTGGTGACGGAAGTGCAGTGAGGTCGGCGGTCGGCGGTCGGCGGCCGGCCGGTCTACTCCAGCACCACCCACACCCGCCTGCTGTCCTTCACACCCTGGACCAGGCTCATCATGGCCTCGGAGAGCTGCTTCCCCTTGGAGGAGCCGTCGCCCAGATCCACCACCATGACCACGTCCTCGCTGCCGGCCGGAAGGCTGACGCTGCGCGGGAATTCCCGGTCCACCTTGGCGGACTCGGGATGGGAGGGGGGATCGGGAATCTTGAATCCCAGGCCTCCTTCCAGGGCGTCGGTGCTGGTCCGGAACAGCGAGGCCAGGGCGACGATGGCGGAGCCGGAGGGTTTGATCTTGTCCCGTTCCCAGAACGAGATGGAGGCCTGATCGACCCTCAGGGCCTCGGCCATCTCTTCCTGGGACCACCGCCAGGTGAGCCGCACGGCTTTGATGCGGTCACCCAGGGAGGTGATGGACAGGGGCGCGTCGGAATTAGAATCGAATCGCTTCAAGTTGATCGCTCCTAGTGTTAATACTGATAGTCCAGATGCCTCACGTGATGCAGCGGCACTTCTCTTTGATGACGTGAACTAGGGCTGTGTTCCAATTTCTGTGAGCCTCGCCTTTGAAAAAACCTAGATGCGTTCGTGGGGAAGGGTTGGGACCGGCGCGTAAAGCGCCGTGGTTGGGTCAACCAAGTATAGATTACTGATACGGCCGGTGTACGCACAAGCGTATTGTTGGATTTGATCCGCGAATCGGGTTTGCTGATACCCGTCCCGGAAGATGCTACCCCAAGTCCGGTTGAAAGCGGATTCTAATCGATCGTCAAGCTCTACCAGCGTTTTTTTTTCGATCTCCATTCGCATTTTGGACGCTTCCACTTCCTCCTTCAGCCGTGCGGCTTCCTGGTCCATGGCCAGGAGGGCCTCCGGGGAAAGCCGGGGGGCCAGCAGACGGCGGTGCTCATGGTTCCGCCGGAGGGTGTCTTCCAGGAGGGACAGGCGGATCTCGGATTTCCGGCGGATGGTTTCGAACCGAACAAAATCCTGAAGTTCGCCCGCCTGGTCTTCCAATTGCTCCAAAGTGGAGGCCAACTCGGGGATCAGCAGCATGGTGTGCCAGGAGACATTCTTCTTGGAACGCAGAATGTCTCCGTAGATGTGGTCGCCCACGTACATGACCTCTTCGCCGAAGGCCTGCAGGCTGTCCTCCATCCACAGCGCGTTGCCGCCCATGAAGGCTTTGGTCTGGTCCGGCAGCGGCTGCGGCGGCAGGGCCTCCCGGAAAAACCCCGGCTTGCACGCGCTCACCACCACCAGATCGAAATAATCGATCCAGTTGGGCCTGGCCGGGTCCTGGCCGTCCAGCAGGAAGCGCAGCACGCCGTCGGTGAAGCTCCACTCGCTGTTGCTCAGGATGAACAATTTTTTACCGGAGCGCTTCCAGCGGTCCAGGGCGGCGGCCAGTTCGGGGTCGCGCAGGATATAGAAATCGGGACGGGCCAGGATCTCCGCCTTCATGGCGCCGTTCCGGTGGGCGGTGTCGATGGCCCAGCGCACATCCTGGAAGATCTGCAGACAGTCCCTGCCGCCGCCGGCCGGGCCGAGCCGCCCGTCGTCCAGGGCGTCCACCAGCGCGGCGTAGAGGTGGCACTCGGGAATCTCGAACAGGGTGTCGATGCTGCGGAATCCGCTTCCGGAGGCCACCACCCGGCGCCTGCCATAGGCCGTGTCGATCCTCTCCCGGCTCATGGGCCGGCTGCCGTGACAGGCCCGCACCACCTGGCGCGAACTGTCCAGCTTCAGGATGTTGCCCCGGGCTCCGTCCAGCACCAGGCCGCGGATGGCGAACTGCGGATCGAAGTGGGTGTCCAGCAGCTCCTCGGGGTAGCCCCGTTCCGCCACCAGGAGCCGCACGGAACTGCGGTAGGCCAGCTCCTCGATCTCCGGTGAGCGATAGTGGCTCAGGGTGTAGTCCATGTCGAAACCCACCGCCTTGATGTCGCGGAAATGGACATTGCGCAAGGGAAACAGCTTGCGGGCATGGGGAAGCTGGACGCCGGTCCCGGGCTCCACGAACCGGGGGATCGGCAGAAGTGCGGAGATGACGTTTTTCATGGAAGGCCCAAGGCGTGGCTGGATCGCTGCGCAGGCCAGCTTAGCAGCGCATGAACAGAATGTGCTGGGACTTAGGAGAAATTATTCAACTTTCATTGCGAACGGCTTGAAGCCCCGGGTCTTGAGCTTGAGGGAGATGGCATCCATGGCCTCCCGGGGACCTGGCGTAGCCAGGCGGACCTTGTAGAGCCCCTTCTCGGACATGGTCGCGGTGGGGAAGCCGGCGGCCTTGGCCCTGAGGGCCATGCGCTGGGCTTCCTGGGGGTCGGGGGTGGAGATGAGCTGCAGGGTCCAGCGGGCGGCGGCGCCGCCGGCCTGGTCCGCGGGCGCCGCCGGCAGGTCAGTCTTGGCCGGGGGCGGCAGGCGGACCTCCACCGGCGGGGGCTCCTTGGCGGCGGCCTTGGCCGGAACGGGCTTCTGGAGGCCCGCGTCCGCCCCCCCGGTGCTTTCCAGGGCCACCAACTGGTCGGCCACCGAAGCGGGCAGCTCCTGGAGGTCTTCCCCGGCACCCCTGGCCGCGGGGTGGCGCAGGGCGGCGCTCTGCTTGCCCACCTGGACCCCCAGCACGTAGCAGAGGGTAAGGAGCCCGACGCCCACCGCGGTCACCAGGAGGATGGTCTGGCGGCTCAGGATGACGGTCTGGGTGTCGCGGTTGGCCATGGCCGATTATACCTGGGAAAGGCGGGGGTTCGCAGATACGGCGATGACGTTATCATCGGGCCAGGAGCCTGGCTCCCATCGGACCCCACCATGACCTCCAGCCCTTCGCCGTTCCTGCCCGTCCTGCTGCTGTTCCTCATCGCCCTGGGGGTGGGAGCGGCCATCCTCGTGGTCTCGGGCAGGATCCTGCCCGGGCTGATGAAGCCCGACAACCCCCAGCGGGCCAAGCTCACGCCCTACGAGTGCGGCGTCCCGCCGCTGCAGGAGGGCGCCAGGCACCGCTACAGCGTGAAGTTCTACCTGGTGGCCATGCTGTTCATCCTGTTCGACGTGGAGACGGCCTTCCTGCTGCCCTGGGCGGTGCAGTACAAGGCCCACCTGTGGACCTTCTGGGCCATGCTGAGCTTCCTGGCCACCCTGCTGGTGGGCTACGTCTACGCCTGGGGCAAGGGCGCCCTGGACTGGGAGCGCTGATCAATGGCCAACCTCAACCTCGACGATTCGGTGATGACCACGCGGCTGGACTCGGTGGTGAACTGGGCCCGGAAGAACAGCCTCTGGCCGCTGCCGTTCGGCACCGCCTGCTGCGCCATCGAGTTCATGTCGATGATGGCCTCCCGCTACGATTTCTCCCGGTTCGGCGCGGAGGCCCTGCGCTTCAGCCCGCGCCAGAGCGACATGCTCCTGGTCCTGGGCACGGTCACCAACAAGCAGGCGCCGGTGCTGCGCCAGATCTACGCCCAGATGGCCGAGCCGAAATGGGTAGTGGCGGTGGGGGTGTGCGCCTCCTCGGGCGGGATGTACCGCACCTACGCCACCCTCCAGGGCATCGACCGGGTGGTGCCGGTGGATGTGTACGTCCCGGGCTGCCCGCCCCGCCCGGAGACCATGATCTTCGGGGTCATGGAGCTGCAGAAGAAGATCAGCCGGGAATCCCTGATGGGGCGAAAGGAGCACATCGAGCGCTTCTACCAGTCCCTGGCCCGCCAGGAGGACCTGCAGAAGGCCAAGGGATTGTCATCCTATCAGGTAGTGCGGGAAATGGTGCTGGAGGCCGGCCACAAGGGCGAGCAGCAAATCTGGTGAGGATTCCAACATGGTGATCGAGCGGATCGAAGCACAACTGCCGGGGGCCGTCCTGGACCAGCACGCGTTCCGGGGCGACGCGACCATCACCGTGTCCGGTCCGCGCTTCCTTGAGGTGGTGGACTTCATCTTCGCCGAAGGGTTCCAGCTCCTGCTGGACGTCACCGCCGTGGACTTGGAGACCCCGGAATTCCGGTTCGAGGTGGTCTACCACTGGCTGAACCTGGTCAGCCAGGAGCGCCTGCGGATCAAGGTGCCGGTGGCCGAGGGGGCCGCCCAGCCCAGCCTGGTGAGCCGCTTCAAGTCGGCGGACTGGGCCGAGCGGGAGGTGTTCGACCTGTTCGGGATCCCCTTCGAGGGCCATCCCAACCTCACCCGCCTGCTCATGTGGGAGGATTTCCCCGGCCATCCCCTGCGCAAGGACTACCCGCTGGATGGCGGCGACCCGTTCTGCACCCAGGACATCGGCGCCTCCTTCTCTCCCGAAGCCCGCTCCCTGAACGCCTGAGACGACCATGAAACCCACCCCCAAGTCCACCCAGCCCGACGGCGACCGCATGATCGTCAATATGGGCCCTTCCCACCCCACCACCCACGGCACCCTGCACATCGTGCTGGAACTGGAGGGGGAGATCATCGTCAAGGCCACCCCCAACATCGGCTACCTGCACCGGGGCGTGGAAAAGCTGGGCGAGTACCTTACCTACCAGCAGTTCATCCCGCTCACGGACCGCCTCAACTACTGCAGCTCGCTCATGAACAATGTGGGCTACACCCTGGCGGTGGAGAAGCTCCTGGGCATCGAGGATCCGCCCCGGTCGCAGGTGCTGAGGGTGCTGTGCTCGGAGCTGGCGCGCATCGGCGACCACGTGGTGTGCATCGGCATCAACGCGGTGGACATCGGCGCGTTCACGGCCTTCCTCTACCTGTTCCGGGAGCGCGAGACCATCTACGACCTGTTCGAGATGATGGCCGGCCAGCGGCTGCACTCCAGCTTCACCCGCATCGGCGGGCTGTTCCGGGACATCCCGCCGGAGTTCGAGCCGCTCTGCGGACAGTTCCTGGAGAGCTGCCAGCGCACCGTGGACGAGATGGAGAACCTGCTCACCCACAACCCCATCTGGGCCGACCGGACCAAGGGCGTGGGCGCCATCTCCCCGGAGAACGCCATCAACTGGGGCTACACCGGCCCCTGCCTGCGGGCCGCGGGCGTGCCCCAGGACCTGCGCAAGGCTCAGCCCTACCTGGGCTACGACAGCTACGAGTTCGACATCCCGGTGGCCGGCACCGGCGACGTCTACGACCGCTACCTGGTGCGCACCGAGGAGATGCGCCAGTCCCTGCGCATCGTGCGCCAGTGCCTGGCCCGTCTCAGGTCAATCGGCCCGGGCCCGGTGATCATCGAGGACTACAAGATCGCCCTGCCGCCCAAGGAGAAGGTCTACACCCGGATGGAAAGCCTCATCCACCACTTCAAGCTGATCATGCACGGCATCGAGATGCCGGTGGGCGAAGTCTACAGCGCCACCGAAGCGGCCAACGGGGAGCTGGGCTTCTACCTGGTCTCCCACGGCGGCAAGAGCCCCTACCGTATCCACGTCCGGCCGCCCTGCTACCCGATCTTCAGCAGCTTCGACGAGCAGGTGCGCGGGCGCATCATCGCCGACGCCGTGGCGGTGCTGGGCGGGATGAACATCATCGCCGGAGAACTTGACCGGTAGCCCGGGAACCTTGACGGGCTCGGCGGCAAGAAGGAGGGAGGCATTCGGGAACCCCGCGCCCTCGAGGGCTCCCGCGGCTGCAACCTTCCTTCTGGAAAGGACCGACCATGATGTCCCGTCGTCTTTCCCGCGCCGTCCTGGCGGCCGGGCTGATGGCCCTTCCATCCGCGGCGGATGAAAAGACCACACCCAACTACCTCGCCCTCCCGGGCACCGACACCAGGCTGCGGATCTACGGCGTCGCCTGGATCAACAGCTGGTACTACTTCGACGAGAACCTCAAGGACACGGGCTGCCTGGTGGCGGGCAAGGCCGATCCCTTGAACGCCGTCTCGACCCCAGACCGGCAGTTCGGCATGACCGCCAAGAACTCCCGGATCGGCTTCACCACCACCACCCCCAGCGCCTGGCTGGGCGACGTCATCATCCTGGTGGAGATGGACTTTTCCAGGGACCAGGCCAAGAACGGCGGTTTCAACCTCCGCCATGCCTATGCCACCATAGGCAACTGGACCCTCGGCTACACCTGGTCGAACTGGCTGGACCTCGAGGGCAACGGCGAGACCGTGGACATGAACGGGCCGGTCGGCCAGGCCTGCAACGGTACTTCGAGATTCACCCAGGTCCGCTGCCGCTTCCCGATCACCCGGCGGTCGAGCCTCGCCTTTTCCGTGGAGCAGAACCAGATGGCCTGGGAGCAGTTCCAGGATGTGGTGAACGCGCCGAAACCCGCCCCCCCCGCTCCCCCGGCCACCCTCCCCGATGCCAGGTATCCCACCGTGACCGCCGCCTACACCTTTTCCGACCGCCGGGGCCACGTGGCCCTGCGCGCCATGGAACAGAACTACGGCGCCTACACGCCCCCGGCCAAGGGCAACCCCGAGTACCGGATCAACCGGTGGGGCGGCGCCGTGCAGCTTTCCGGCGGGCTCAGGCTCGGCAAGGATCAGCTGGTCGGTTCGGTCTACACCGGGGAGGGCCTGGGCGAGTACGGCACGGGCATCCAGGGCATGCGCTTCGTCGGGGTCGACCAGCCTTTCCTGCCCTACCGGAACTACGGCTGGCAGGCCGGCTACACCCACGCCTGGACCGACAAGGTCCGCTCCAACCTTGTCCTCGGCGCGGTGGCGTTCAGCGACAATGCCGCCGCCCTGCCGACGAACATCCAGGACGCCACCAACTGCTTCGTCAACACCTTCGTCAAGCTGAGCCGGAACGTGGAGCTGGGCCTGGAGTATGGCTACGAGAACCTCCACACCTTCGGTTCCACCGCGGTGACCCACCGGGGCGGCGCATCCGGCCAGAACCAGTCCAACAAGCTGCAGGTGTCCCTGACGGCGACATTCTAAGCAGGATAACGCCAGGCGAACAGCCCGGCCCCGGCCAGGCAGCCCATCCCGCCCAGCGCCACCGTGAGCGGCGCCCCCAGGTGGTGGGCGGCGAACCCCTCCAGCACCGCGCCCAGAGGCATGGCGGCCGTGAACACCATGGCGTGGAAGGCCATCACCCGGCCCCGCATCTCGTCGGGGATCAGCATCTGCACCAGGGTATTGTTGGAGGTCATGTGCGCCACCATGCTCATTCCCACCGGGACCATCAGCAGCGCCGACAGCCAGAACACCCGGGAGTAGGCGAAGCAGGCCAGCATCAGGCCCACGGATCCGGCGCCGATGTAGGCGATCTTCTCCAGGCCCTTGATCCGGCTCCGGCCGGCCAGGATGGCGGCCCCCGCCACGGCCCCGCTGCCGGAGGCGGCCATGAGCAGGCCCATGGCCCGCGGCCCGCCGCGCAGGATGCCCTCGGCGAAGAGGGGCATCAGGACCGTGTACGGCATGCCCATCAGGCAGACTACCCCCAGCAGGATCATCAGCAGCCGCACCCTGCGGTGGCCCCGGACGAAGCGCACCCCCTCCAGCAGGTGGGCGAACACCGGCGGGTGGTCCGTGCGCGGCACCCATGCCGGCAGGCGCATGAGCAGCAGCCCGGCGATGGCCGCCAGGAAGCTCACGGCGTTGGCCAGGAAGCACCAGCCCTCGCCCAGGGCGGCCACGGTGATGCCGGCGATGGCCGGACCCAGCACCCGGGTCCCGTGGAAGATGGAGGAGTTGAGGGCGATGGCGTTGGGCAGGTTGTCGTAGTCCACGGTGCGGGCCACCAGCACCTGCCGGCCCGGCAGGTCGAAGGCGTTGGCCAGGCCCAGGCCCGCGGCCAGCGCCAGGATGTGCCACACCTGGATCCGCCCGGTGAGGGTCAGATAGGCCAGCAGCAAGGCCTGCAGAAGCTGCGCGGCCTGGGTGATGACCAGCAGCCGGCGCGGATCCACCCGGTCGGCCAGGACCCCGCCCAGGCTGGCGAACAGGACGATGGGCCCCTGGGTGGCCAGCACCACCATGCCCAGCAGGGTCGCCTCCCCGGTGAGCCGGTACACCAGCCAGGACAGGGCCACGCTCTGCATCCAGGTGCCCACCAGCGACACCAGCTGGCCGGTGAAGAACAGCCGGAAGTTCCGGTGGCGCAGGGAGCGCAGGGATTCGGGGAAACGCGGCACGGGGCTCCTGGGGCTTCCCGAAGTATAAGGCCGGAGAGGCCCGCGCAGGATCCGCCCGCCTGTGTTCTACTGGAGACCGACAACCCGCCATGCAGGACTCTCTCCTGATGCGCCGCCTGGGGGATCGTGGTAATGACAACAAAGAAATGGCTCATTCTGGGTGGGGTCCTGCTGGTCCTGGTGCTGGCGGGCATCGTGGGAGCCAGGCGACAGACCGGGTTGCAGGTGCAGGCGTCCGTGGCGGCGCGCCAGGACATCCAGGCCAAGGTGAGCGCCAATGGCAAGATCCAGGCGGTCAAGAAGGTGGACATCACCGCCAACTCCATCGGCCAGGTCACCCGGATGATGGTGAAGGAAGGGGATGCGGTGCGCATCGGGGAACTGCTGCTGGAGATCGACCCGATCCAGTCCCGTGCCGCCGAGGAGTCCCGTGAGGCCAACCTGAAGGCCACCACCCACGACCTGGCCACGGCCGAGGCCAAGCTGGACAAGACCCGCAAGGACTACGCCCGGGCGGTGCTCAACTTCAAGGCCCAGATCATCTCCCAGAGTGATTTCGAGCAGGCCAAGACCAACCTGGACATGGACGAGAGCACCGTCCGCAGCGCCCGGCAGCACGTGGACCAGGCCCGGGCCGACCTGGCCGGCGCCGCCGACGTGCTGGACAAGACCCGCATCACTTCGCCCATGAACGGGGTGGTGACCGGCAAGCACATCGAGCTGGGGGAGACGGCGGTGCCCGGCCTCCAGAACCAGCCCGGCACGGTCCTGCTCACCATCTCCGACATGAGCAAGGTGGAGGCGGAGATGGAGGTGGACGAAGCCTCCATCCCCATGGTGAAGCTGGGCCAATCGGCCCAGGTGCGCATCGACGCCTACCCCAACCAGACCTTCGAAGGGGTGGTGACGGAGGTGGGCGGCAGCCCCATCGTCCAGGCCAACAGCAACGAGGCCATCAAGTTCAAGGTGAAGGTCCAGCTCCTGCGGCCGCCCGCCGACATCAAGCCGGGGCTCTCCGACCAGGCGGACATCTTCACCGGCAGCCGCACCCAGGTCCTGGCCGTGCCCATCCAGGCCCTGGTGGTCAAGGACCTCAAGGCGAAAGCCGGGGAAGCCCTGGGCCCGGGCGAGCCCCGGGAGCAGGAGGGCGTCTACGTGGTGGAAAAGGGCAGGGCGGTGTTCCGGCCTTTGCAGACCGGGCTCATGGGCGACCTCACCGTGGAGGTGCTGTCGGGCCTCCAGGGCGGTGAGCAAGTCATCATCGGCCCGTTCAAGGCGCTACGGGAGCTGAAGGACCTGGACCCGGTCCGGGTGGACGACCGCTGATGCTGCCCGCCGACCTGGCCCGCGCCGCCCTGGGCGCCCTGCGGGCCCACAAGCTGCGCAGCTTCCTCACCCTGCTGGGCGTGATCATCGGGGTCACCACCATGGTCAGCGTGGTGGCGGTCATCGCCGGGCTGGACGCCTACGTGAAGGACAAGGTCATCCGGCTCGCCCCGGATGTGTTCGTGGTGGACCGGCTGGGCATCATCCAGTCGCACAAGGATTTCATCCAGGCGCTCAAGCGTCCGCTGCTCACCTGGGAGGATTTCCTGCGGATCCGGGACGCCGGCCTGCCGCACACCGCCCAGGTGAGCACCCGGGCCTTCCGCACCATGACGGTGAAGTTCGGCGCCCTGCACCTGGCCAATGTCATCGTGGTGGGCACCACGCCCAACTTCGCGCCGATGTTCCAGCTGGACACCGAGTCCGGCCGCTATTTCACCGAGAACGAAGACCGCTCCGCCGCCGATGTGGCGGTGATCGGTGCGGACACCCGGGACGAGCTGTTCCCGCACCTGGATCCCCTGGGCCGGACCCTCACCCTGGGCGGGCTGCCGTTCCGGATCATCGGCGTGTTCTCCCGGCAGGGCAAGGCGCTGGGCTTCAGCCGGGACAACCTGGTCTGCGTGCCCATCCAGGTCTACCGCAAGAACTTCATGGCGGCCAGCGACTCCCTGAACATCCAGGTGCAGGCAAGGGGCGGGGTGGCCGGGCTGGACGCCTCCGTGGACGAGGTGCGGACCCTGCTGCGGGCCGCCCGCCACACCAGCTTCCGGGATCCCGACCCGTTCGGCGTCCTCACCCAGGACGTGCTGCAGGATCTGTGGAAGCAGGTGAGCCGGGCCGCCTTCGTGCTCATGCTGCTGGTGTCGTCGGTGAGCCTGGGGGTGGGCGGGATCGTGATCATGAACATCATGCTGGTGAGCGTGGTGGAGCGCACCGGCGAGATCGGCATCCGCCTGGCCCTGGGCGCCCGGAAGCAGGATATCGCCCGCCAGTTCCTGCTGGAGGCCGCCATCCTGAGCCTGTGCGGCGGCATCGCCGGGCTCCTGGCCGGGACCTGCGTCACCTGGGCGGTGCGGACCCTGGTGGACTTCCCGGCCCGGATCACCCCGGGCATCGTTGGCGCCAGCATCGCCGTGGCCACCCTGGTGGGGCTGGCCGCGGGCTTCCTGCCCGCGCGCCGGGCCGCGAACCTGGCGGTCATCGACGCCCTGAGGGCCGAATGAGCGCCGGGCGCAGGCCCAGCGCCCTGTTCCGGTCCCTGGGGCCCGAGACCTTCCGCTTCGCGTTCCGCTCCATCCGCTCCCAGAAGCTGCGCAGCTTCCTCACCCTGCTGGGGATCCTGGCCGGGGTGGCCACCGTGATCGCCATGGTCAGCTTCGTGGCCGGCTTCAACGAGGCCATCACCGGCGCATTCGCCTCCAGCGGCGTCGGCCTGGTGCAGTTCCAGAAATTCGAGCCGCGCTTCGGCGGCCCGCCGGAGCTGATCCCGGACGAGCAGAAGCACCGGCGCAACCTCACCCTGGAGGACGCCGCCGCGCTCAAGCGCCTGGCCACGCTGGCCGCGGCGGTGTCCCCGGAGCGGGACCTGCTCTCCGTGAGCACAGCGGTGCCGGTGAAGAACCGCCAGGGGGCCGAGGCCAACGGTCCCGCCATCCTCGGGGTGACGCCGGACTACTCCCGGGCCAACAACCGCAGCCTGGACGACGGGCGCTTCTTCACCCCGTCCGACCTGTCCTTCGAGACCCGCACCTGCATCATCGGCGCCGACCTGGTGAAGTCCCTGTTCCCCAGCCGGGATCCCGTGGGGCGGGAAGTGCTGATCCAGGGCGTGGCGTTCCGGGTGATCGGCGTGCTGGAGAAGCGGGGCTCCCAGTTCGGCGGCAGCGCCGACAGCCTCCTGCTGATCCCGCTGACGGTGTTCGACACCCTGTTCCCCCAGGTGAAGGACGGCAACGGCGACACCCTGCACATCGCCACCGTGCCCAGGGATCCCCGCCGGGTGCAGGAGCTGATCGACCAGGAAGTGGCCGTCCTGCGCCAGCGACGGGGGCTCAAGGCCCACCAGGACAACGATTTCGCCATCTTCACCAGCGAGGAGAGCCTGCAGACCTTCCGCCAGATCACCGCCAGCATCGCCGCGGCCATGATCTTCATCGCGGCCATCGCCCTGCTGGTGGGCGGCGTGGGCATCATGAACATCATGCTGGTGAACGTCACCGAGCGCACCCGGGAGATCGGCGTGCGCAAGGCCCTGGGCGCCACCCGCAAGGACATCGCCGCCCAGTTCCTGGTGGAGGCGGTGGCCCTCACCGCCCTGGGCGGCACCCTGGGCATCGCCTGCGGCCTGGGGGTGGCCATGGCAGTGCGCCTGGTGTTCGATTTCCCGGCCGCGGCGCCCTTGTGGAGCATCGCCCTGGGCTTCGGCATCAGCACCGCCATCGGGCTGGGGTTCGGCTTGTGGCCGGCGGTGAAGGCGGCCCGGCAGGACCCCATCGAGGCGCTGCGCTACGAGTAGTTGTTGACCGGCTCTTCCGGCGCCCGTCCCCGGTTCCGCCTTTCCACGAACAGGCAGGAGCCCTCGCTGCGCTTGGCTTCCTTCTTGGCCAGGGCGGCGGCGGCGGCGATCTCGTGGTGGCTGAGGAAGGCCCCGGGCGGGGCCTGCACCGCCCCGATGGACAGCCCGACCAGGGGGTGGAAGACCAGCCGGCGCTTGCGGTCCTCGCTCTGGTAGCCGCCGCTGGCCAGTTCCTCCGGACTGAAGAAGCGCCCCTTGCCCGTCTCGAAAGCCGCCAGCAGGCGTTGGCAGCGCTCCTCCCAGTCCGGGCTGCGCAGGATCACCAGGAAGTCGTCGCCGCCGATGTGGCCCACGAAATCCAGGTCGGGCTCGCAGGCGGCCTCCAGCTGCCTGCCGGTCCACTGGATCACCTCGTCGCCCCGGCCGTAGCCGTGGACGTCGTTGTAGGGCTTGAAGTGGTCCAGGTCGCAGTAGCACACCACGAAAGGCAGCTCCTGGCGGATCAGGTCGTCCAGGTGCTCGTTGATGGGGACGTTCCCCGGCAGGCCGGTGAGGGGGTTGGCATAGCGGGCGGCGTGGATCTGCATCTGGGTGATCTCGCGCATGAGGTCGTGGCCGCTGCCCATGCCCGCGTACTGTCCGTCCCGGGTGAGGATGAAACCGTGCAGGATGTGCCGGGGGTCCGATTCCACGATGAGCTTGCTCAGTTCGTGCAGGCTGGTGTGGTGGTCCACCACCAGCAGGGTCTGGTCCATCAGGGTCGAGCAGGGCCGCTTGCCGTACAGCTCCCGGGAAAAGGGCTTGGCCATCAGGTCCACGAACACGTGCCGGTTGATCAGGCCCACCGGCAGGCCCTGCCGCACCACCGGGATGGACTGCAGTTCCCGGTCCTGGGCGAAGCGCTGTTCTACTTTCCAGTTGGGGGTCTCGGGGGGGAGCGGGGGAATCTCCATGAGCAGCCGGGCCGCGGTGGAGCGGCTGTCCTGGATCCAGGCCGAACCGGCGGATCCGGCGGACCGGGCGCGGGCGCCACCCAGGATCTCCGGCGCCAGCACCGGATGGGGCGTGGGGACCGGGCGCCCGAACAGATAGCCCTGGCCCAGGTCCAGGCCCAGGTCCTGCACCACCGACAAGTCAGCCTCCAGCTCGATGCCCTCGGCCACCATCAGGGCGCCGGTGGTGGCGGCGATATCCCGCAGGGAACGGAGGAACTGGTGTTTCACCGGGTCCTGGCTGACACCGTGGATGAAGTGCTTGTCCACCTTCACATACTCCGGGCGCAGCTCCGACCACAGGCGCAGGCTGGAGAAGCCCTCGCCCAGATCGTCCATGGCGATGGCGAATCCCAGGCTCCGGAACAAGTTGGCGGTGGAGACCAGCTGGCTGAAGTCGTAGGTGGGCTGGTTCTCCGTGATTTCGATGACGATGCGGTCCGGGCTGAAGCCCAGCTCCCGCAGCCCGTCCGGCTGGAACAGGGCCAGGAAGGGGGATTGGGAAAGGCTGCCGGGACTGATGTTCAGGAACAGCTTGTGCGGCTGGCCGCTGGCCTTGAAGCCCCGCAGCAGGCTGCTGCAGCAGGCCGC
Source organism: Holophagaceae bacterium (assembly GCA_003165415.1). Classification (GTDB taxonomy): domain Bacteria; phylum Acidobacteriota; class Holophagae; order Holophagales; family Holophagaceae; genus Mesoterricola. Next base: position 1,222 of record PLUC01000173.1, on the reverse strand, counting down.
CTCCAGGCTCACCACCTGCCCGGTGAGCAGGGCCACCTTGAACAGGTTCAGCGGGGAGTGCAGCAGCGAATCCGAAGGTCCCCGGATCAGCCCCTCGAACCCGTGCATCTTGCCGGTGCGCAGGTCCAGGATGGGCTGGTAATGGGGTTTCAGCCGGTCATCGTCGATGATGGCCCGCAGCTCCTCGCCCAGGGTGTGCACCTCCCGCTCGCAGTCCAGTTGGCCGGGGCCTTTGGAAGCATTGGGCTGAGGCAGCATGTTTTTCACCCGGAAGGCATTGTCCCTGGGCGGGGCGGGGCGTGAGAGGACCAGCGTCGAAATTCCCATGAAACCATTAAAACGCTGCCGGGAAACCGATCCCGCTTGCTGGAGGTGAAAAGGCTGTAACGAAGTGCCGGACGGACGCTCAGGCGGCAGCGGCCGGGGCGGAGAGGTGCGCGCGGATGGCCTGGACCCACAGATCCTCGTCCGGCCACTGCGCCGGATCCAGGACCGGGCCGGGGCAGATGGTCACCAGGGTGCCCCGGTTCCGGACCACCCGCTGCAGGTGCGGCACCAGGCTGTCGTCGCCGATCCAGGGATAGTGGGCATCCTCCGAGGCGAGCCGGAGCGGGAGCAGCTTCACCCCCAGCCGGTGGGCCATGCGCAGGCCGCCTTCATACAGGGGTGCCAGCTGCTCGCCGCTGGTGGTGGTCCCTTCGGGAAAGAGCAGGAAGTCCTCGCCCGCGTTCAGGTCCCTGACCATGGCGCGCAGGGCCGCCGCGCGGCTGAACAGGCTGGCCCGGTCCACGAAGCGCAGGCCGATCCTCATGGCGCCGGCGCCGATGAGCGGATAGGCTGCCACCTCCGCCTTGGCCAGGGCCGCGGAGGGCCGCAAGCTCAGGTAGATCAGCGGGTCCAGCCAGCTCAGGTGGTTGGAGACCCACACCTGGGCGCCGGCCGGGATGGGCGCCAGCAGCCGGGCTTCGACCCCCATCGTGCGCAGGACGCGCCGGGCCCACTTGTGGGCCGAGATCCGGGGCGTGCGGGTGTGCCCCAGTTCCCCCATGGTCCACAGGGTTCCGCCCAGGGCGGCTGCCAGCCTGAGGGCGGGCTGGGGGTGGAGCGGTGGGAAGACCTCAGAAAGGCTCATGCCTCTCATCATCCCAGACGTTCAAGGCGGATCCTGGGAGTTCAAGGAACAAAGTGGTAAATTCGGACTCCATGTCCGGGCAGAGCCCGG
>PLUC01000151.1 GCA_003165415.1 Holophagaceae bacterium | reverse complement strand
ACCATGGTGGCGGCGTGGATGAGCGCGCTGACCGGGGTGGGGCCGGCCATGGCGTCGGGCAGCCAAAGGTACAAGGGGATCTGGGCGCTCTTGCCGGTGGCGCCCACGAACATCATGAGGGTGGCGAAGGTGAGCACGCCGAAACCGGCCTCCGGTCCCAGGTGCCCGGCCTTGACCAGGATCTCCCCCACGGTGAGGGTGCCGAACGCGGCGAACAGGGCCATCATGCCCATGGTCATGCCCAGGTCGCCCACCCGGTTGAACAGGAAGGCCTTGAGCCCGGCGGCGGACGCCACTTCTGTGTCGAAGGTATACCCAATCAACAAATAGCTGCACAGCCCCACCCCTTCCCAGCCCACGAACAGCAGCGGCAGGGAGGAGCCCAGCACCAGGGTCAGCATGAAGAACACGAACAGGTTCAGGTAGCAGAAGTAGCGGGCGTAGCCCTCCTCCTCCCACATGTAGCCCACCGAGTAGAGGTGGATGAGGGCGCCGATGCCGGTGACCACCAGGGCCATGACCGAGCTGAGCGGATCCAGCACCAGCCCGAACGGCACGTTCAGGGGCCCCACGGCCAGCCAGTCGCCGTAGCCCAGGTCCAGCCGGTGCCCGGGGGCGCCCTGCACCGCGGCCAGGGCGAACCCGGCCAGCACCAGCGGCACGAAGACGCAGGCCAGGGCCACGGCGGTGACCGCGGCCTTGCCCAGCCTGCGGCCCAGCAGCCCATGGAAGACGGCCCCCAGGAGGGGGAGGACGGGAATGAGCCAGGCGATCTTTTGCATCAGGCCCTCACTGTCTCAGCGCGTCGGCGCGGTCGGTGTCGGTGCTATGCCGGTGGCGGTAGAGGCCCACCACCAGGCCCAGCCCCACCGAAGCCTCGCAGGCGGCCACGGCGATGATGAACAGGTAGAACACCAGGCCCTGGACATCCCCGCCCCGGAACCGGGCGAAGGCCAGCAGGGCCACGTTGGCGGCGTTCAGCATCAGCTCCACCCCCATGAACTGCAGCAGGATCGAGCGCCGGCAGAGCACCGTGCCCAGGCCGATGAGGAACAGCAGCAGGGCCACCAGGATGTAGCCCTGGAGGCCGCCGGCGAGGATGGAACTGAGGGTGGTCATGGCCGGCTCCGTCACAAGTCCCGCTTCACCAGCGCCACCGCGCTGACCATGGCCGCCAGCAGCAGCAGGCCGGCCACCTCGAAGGCCAGCAGGTGCTCGCTGAACAGGGCGTCGCCCAGGCTGCCCAGGGTCAGGACCGCGGGCAGGGGCGCGGCGTCCAGCCGGCGCAGGAGGGGGGATCCCGCCACCAGCTTCAGCACCCCGGCGCCCAGGGCCAGGATCACCGCCACCGAGACCCAGCGCTGCAGGGGTCGGGCCTGCACCGCCGCCTCCTCCTGGTGCTCGTTGAGCAGCATGATCACGAACAGCAGCAGCACCACGATGGCGCCCGAGTAGACGATGATCTGCAGGGCCGCGGCCACCGGGTTGGCCAGCAGCAGGAACAGTCCGGCCACCCCGGTGAAGCTGAGCACCAGGCAGAGCCCCGCCACCACCAGGTTGCGCTGGAGGGCCAGCGCCACGGCGCCGGCGAGGGTGATCAGGGCGAAGATCAGGAACATGGGTTAGCCTTTATCCATCGATGGGCGGGCGCGGCACGGTGGGGGTCGGATCCTGGGTGATCCGGGCCTTCCCGTCACGGTCCGCGTAGGTGTTCATGAGGTCCCACTTGCCGAACTGCATGGAGAGCCGGTCGTAGGAGGACTGCTCGTAGTCGGTGCGGAGCCAGATGGCGTCCTTGGGGCAGGCTTCCTCGCACATGGCGCAGTAGATGCAGCGCAGCATGTCGATCTTGAACACCGCTGGTCGCTTCTCCTGGAAGCCCTGGGTCTTGTTGATGTCCCCGTACTCCTCGGACTCGATGGTGATGCAGCGGGCCGGGCAGGCCTCGGCGCACATGAAGCAGGCCACGCACTTGATGGAGCCGTCCTCGAACCGCTTGAGCTCGTGCAGGCCCCGGTAGCCCGGCGCCGGCTCGCGCTTGCGGTCCGGGTAGGGGATGGTGAAGCGCCGGCTGGAGCGGGTGGTGATCTGCCGGAGGAAGTGGCGCATGGTGATGACCATGCCCATGAGCACCGGCCACACATAGGTCCGGTCCAGCCAGTTGAGTTCGACTTTCTTGACCAGCACCGCCATGGCTCAGCCCCCCCCGCGCATCAGCCAGGCCTGAAGCAGGAGGTTGCCCAGGCTCAAGGGCAGCATCACCTTCCAGCCCAGGAACATGAGCTGGTCGAAACGGAACCGGGGAATGGTCCAGCGCACCCAGATGAACACCCAGCAGAAGAACAGCAGCTTGACCGCGAAGGCGGCCACCGACATCAGCACAGGCGGTTCAGCCAGCCAGGGGATCCGCCAGCCGCCGAAGTACAGGGTGACGATCAGCGCCGCCGCCGTGACCAGGTGCAGGTACTCCGAGAGTTGCAGCAGGGCGAACTTCATGGACCCGTACTCGGTGTGGAAGCCCGCCACGATCTCGCTCTCGCCCTCGGCGAAGTCGAAGGGCAGGCGGTTGGTTTCGGCGAACATGCAGACCGAGAACACCAGGAAGCCCAGGATCTGCGGCAGCACGAACCAGACCCCGCGCTGGGCCGCGATGATCTGCTGGGGATCGTATCCGCCGACGCGCATGAACACGGCCACCACCGCCAGCCCCATGGCGATCTCGTAGCTCACCATCTGGGCCCCCGAGCGCATCCCGCCCAGGATCGCCCATTTGTTGTTGCTGCTCCAGGCGGCAGTGAGGATACCGTATACCGCCACCGCGCCGACGGCCAGGGGGTAGAGCATGCCCATGCCGTTGCCCGGGTCCAGCAGGCTCAGGTGGTAGGTGTGGCCGGCCTGGATGAAGCTGCGGCCGAAGGGGATGACGGCGAAGCCGAGCACCGCCGGCACGAAGGCCATGACCGGAGCCAGCCAGAACAGCATCGGGCTGGCGTCGGCCGGCACCAGGTCCTCCTTGAGGAAGAACTTGATGCCGTCGGCCACCAGCTGGGGCAGCCCCAGCAGCCGCCAGCGGCCGAACAGCAGCGCCCGGTTGGGGCCGATGCGGTCCTGGATCATGGCGCTGCCCCGGCGCTCCGCCCAGGTGAGCAGCGCCGCCAGGGTCAGCGGCCCCAGGAAGACGATCAGCACCTTGACGATCATCCAGAAGGTTTCCGGCATCAGGTGCAGCAGACTGGCCAAGGATTCCATGGGCGGCTTTCCGTCAAGGTTTCCACGGGAAACCCGACCCTTCAAGTTAGCAGGGAGGCCGCCTTTGACCAACTGCTAGACGCCATGTCCGGGCTTTGCCCGGGCATGGCCTGCAGTTTGGACTTTTCGTCC
>PLUC01000228.1 GCA_003165415.1 Holophagaceae bacterium | reverse complement strand
AGGTGGGGCGGCGGCGCCAGCAGCACCTCCGCGGGCCGCAGCGCGGGCAGGGTCAGGCCGCGCCAGGCGTCCAGGGGCAGGCGCCGTTGCTGGCCGCCCATGCGCAGTTCCAGCGAGCCTTCCCAATCCAGGTCCAGCTCCAGCCAGGCGCCCAGCACCACCCCGTGGGCATGCTCCAAGGCCAGGCAGCAGCCCGCCGGCGGCTCGCCGTGCAGGCCCACCAGGGCGAGGGTGGGCGCCGGCAGGCTGCCCAGGGTGGTGGACGGCCCCTGCACCGCCAGCCGGTCCAGGGGACTGCCGTCCCAGCGGCGCACGGCCAGGGGCCGGGGCAGACAGGCCAGCATCCGCACCGCGCCGGCCCTGGGCGCCAGGGATTCGGGCAGGGTGCCGCGCTTGGCCCACTTCTCAGCGTAGGCCACCACCTGCCGGGCCCGGTGGATGGCCCGGGGGCCCCCTTCCAGGAGGTGGCGCAGATCGGCCGGCACCAGGGCCGCGGCCATGCGCTCGGCCCAGCCCTCGCCCAGCTTGGCCAGGCGCAGGTGCTCCAGCCGGTTCAGGTCCACCACCCGGCCTGGGTCCGAAGGCAGTTCCGCCACCAGGGCCATGCGTTCCGATGTCCCTTCGCTCCAGACCGCCGTTCCCAGCTTCATGACCGGGCCCGGCCGGAACGGCGCGGATCGATGAGCAGGGCGAAGGCCATGGGGGCTCCCGGGAAGCGCCTCTCTCACCGAGGCAGGCACTACCAATGTATCATCCTGAACTATGGCGCAGACCGACTCCCAGCCCTGGAACCCTGACCGAAGCTGGGCCGATCCGTTCATCGCCGCCCTGGTGCTGGCGATCCTGCTCCTGGCCGGCGGCCAGTGGTTCCGCCGGCGCGGCCCCCGCCCGCCCGAGGACCAGGCGACCCTGGAGGGCCGGATCCAGGATGTGGTCCTGGGCGCGGCCAAGGCCAACGCCCTGGCGTCCCTGAAGGGCTTCAGCCTGCCGGGCACCGCCGTCGGCCCCCTGGCCAGGGGCCACCGCACCGGCTGGGACCAGGCGCTGCTGGCGGTGCACGCGGCCGAAACCGGGGACCTGGGCGAGGGCGCCGGACTCATCCAGGCCGCCCCAGGCTCCGCCGGCGAGGCGTTCCGCCAGGCCTGGAACTGGTGCTACCGCGGCGAGGGCGCCCCGCCGGCGGACGCGGCGTTCGCCCAGGTCCGGCAGGCCCTGGGGGGCGGCTACGCCGCGCAGATCCTGGCGGCCCGGATGTTGGCGAAGGCCGGGGGCGATCCCGGCCCGCTGGAGGCCCAGGCCCGGACCTGGGCCACGGCGCGCCTGATCGCCTTCGGCGGGATCAGCTCGGCAGGTTTCCTGCTGGCGCTGACGGGCCTGGGTTTCGCCCTGTTCCTGGCCCTGGTCCCGGCGCCCCCCTGCCCCCTGCCCCACTACGGAATGTCCGGAAGGGCCCTGCTCATCGTCATCCTGGGCTGGTTCATGACCCTCCTGGCGACGGGTCCGGCGGTGGCCACCGCGGTCCGGTTCCTGCCCTTCCTCAAGCCCGTCTTCCTGCCCCTGGTCTATAGCCTCCACGCGTCGGCGGGCACCGCCTTCCTGCTGCGGGCCGAAGGAGTGGACCTGCGCACCCTCTGGCGGCGGGTGGCGCCGGGCCGGCATGAGGCGGCCCTGGCCGCGGGCCTGGGCTTCTTCGCCCTGGCCTTCGCCGCGGTGGTGGCGGTGGCGGTGGCCCTGAGCCCGCTGATGCCCAGCGGCGAATCGCCCCAGAGGGAACTGCTGGAACTCCTGGCCCACCTCCAGGGCACCTGGACCGTCATCCTGCTGTTCCTGGTGGTGGCGGTCCTGGCCCCGTTTTTTGAGGAACTCATGTTCCGGGGCTTCCTGCTGCCCTGGCTGGGCGAACGGCTGTCCACCCGCCTGGGCGCCCACCGCGGGCGGATCCTGACCGTGGTCATCACCGGCGTCAGCTTCGGGGCCATGCACCTGCAGCCGCTGGGCCTGCCGACCCTCGCCACCCTGGGGATCGTGCTGGGCTTCGCCTTCCTGCGCACCGGCAACCTGGTCACCTCCATCCTGGTCCACGGCCTCTGGAACGGAGGGGTGTTCATCCTGATGAGGGCCTTGGCCTGAGTGATCCAGAAATCGAAGGGCGGCCGGAAGGTGGAAAAAGCCAAGCTGTGACCAGCCATCGGCCGAAAGCAGGGCGCGGGGCGTTCATGCCTGTCCGGCGCCAGCCTGTTCCTCCAGATAGGCCGCCATGGTGAGGATCCGCCCCTCAAGCCCAAGCTCGCGCTTGGCCTCGTCCAGGGCCTCCTGTTCCCGGATCAGGGTGGCCGGGTCCCGGACATCCCAGCAGGCCTGGATCAGTTCCTGGCGGCCGTCGGGATAGCGCGCCACGAAGTCCACCGACCTGCGGGATCCGGTGAGATAGTAGGCGATTTCGCAGCCCTGACGGCGCAGGTCCAGATAGACCAGGTTCTCGAACCGCTGGCCCAGGTCCTCCGCCCCCATCCGGAAGGCGGCCACCAGACCCGGATCCACACCGTAGATCTTCTTGGGGGCGGTCTCCGCCTTGCGCGGGGAAGCCTCATGCAGGGGCACCGCGAACCAGGGCCTGCACCTGTCCTCCTAGAGAAGGACACATTCCTCCGTATCTGGCATTCTGGAAGAGGAAAGATTTCCCCGACTAACGGGCGTACTCCACCGCCCGGGTCTCGCGCATGACCGTCACCTTGATCTGGCCGGGGTACTGCATCTCCCCTTCGATGCGCTTGGTGACGTCCTTGGCGATCCAGAACGCCTGGTCGTCGTTCACCTGGCCGGCGTCCACCATGATCCGGATCTCCCGGCCCGCCTGCATGGCGAAGCTCTTCTGCACGCCCTTGTAGCTGTTGGCGATGGCTTCCAGGGCCTCCAGGCGCTTGACGTAGGTCTCCAGCATCTCCCGCCGGGCGCCGGGACGGGCGGCTGACAGGGCGTCGGCGGCGGTGATGAGCATGGCCTCCACCGTCTTGGGCTCGAAGTCGCCGTGGTGGCAGCTCATGGCGTGGATGACGTTGTCCTTCTCCCCGAAGCGCTTGAGCAGCTCCATGCCGATCTCGATGTGGGTGCCCTCCACTTCCCGGTCGATGGCCTTGCCGATGTCGTGGAACAGCCCGGCCCGCCGGGCCAGCCGCTGGTCCGCGCCCAGTTCCGCCGCCATGTACTCGGCGATGTGGGCCACTTCCTTGGTGTGGTTCAGCACGTTCTGGCCGTAGCTGGTGCGGTAGTTCAACCGGCCGATGAGCTTGTGCAGCTTGGGGTGCACGTCCGGGAAGCCCAGGCTGATGGCCGCGGCCTCGCCCAGCTCCTTCAGGTGCAGGTCCATGTCGATCTTGGTCTTCTCCACCACTTCCTCGATCCGGGCCGGGTGGATGCGGCCGTCGGCCAGCAGCTTCAGGATGGCCTGGCGGGCCACCTCCCGGCGGATGGGGTCGAAGCTGCTCACCACGATGGTCTCGGGGGTGTCGTCCACGATCAGGTCGCAGCCGGTGGCCTTCTCCAGGGCCCGGATGTTGCGGCCCTCGCGGCCGATGATCCGGCCCTTGAGGTCGTCGCTGGGCAGCTGGACCGAACTCACCGTGGTCTCCGCCACCACGTCCGAGGAGACCCGCTGGATGGCGGCGGTGATGGTCCAGCGCGCCCGCTTGGTGGCCTCTTCCATGGCCTCGTCCTCGATGCGCCTGACCAGCTTGGCGGCGTCCATCTTGGCGGTGTACTCCAGTTGGGACACCAGCTCGTTCTTGGCGTCCTCCCGGGTGAGGCCGGCGATGGCCTCCAGACGGCTGGACTGCTCCTCGATGATCTTCTTCACGTCCGTCTGCAGGACCACCAACTGTTCCTGGTCCGACCTCAGGCGCTCGGTCTTGACCTCCACCTCCTTGACCTTCTGGTCCACCTGCACCAGTTTCTTGTCGAGGCTGTCCTCCTTGCCCTGGATGCGCTGCTCCTGCTTGTCCAGGGTCTGCATCCGCTCGTTGGTGAACTTCTCCGCCTCCTGCCGGGCCGCCAGCGCCTGCTCCTTGGCCTTGAGCTCGGCCTCCTTGCGCAGGGCATCGGCTTCCCGCTGGCCGCGGTTCACCACCTTGGCCGCCTCTTTCTCCGCGTCCTGCAGGAGCCGTTCCCGCTCGGCCTTGAGTTCGGCCTCGGCCCTGGCCTGGGCCTGGGACACATCCACCACCGCCTGCTGGGCCTTCTTCATCTGGTAGATGAAGCCGGCCAGGGCGAGGATCGCCAAGGTGAAGAATAGCCAACCCAATATGTTCATGCGTATGCTCCTGAGGTTTTGGAGCTGTCAGCACTGGAACCTATGGGACGAAAGGGATCCCCGCTCAGTCGTGGAGGCTTGCCGTGTTCCCTAGCAAACAGGGGGGCTACCAGATTCCCAGCTTAAGGCGCGCCGTCGCGCGGAACGCACAGGGCTGGGGGAAGGTCTCCCATGGCAAATTACGGAACAAGCGCTTGGCCAATCACGGGCCTCGCAGGGATCAAATTTCAGGCCCATCCCCGGGGGGATGGTTTGCCCCTTGGGGAAGGGGGCCGGAAGGGGGAGTGGATTCGTCCGGAACATCATCGAGCAGCTTGGTGAGGGTCTGTTCCAGGTTCTGGGATTGCTGACAGGCTTCCCTTTCCAGACGCGCCACACGGTGCGCCAAGTTGAGGGCCCCCATCAGCAGCCATGAAGATGTGTCCAGCGCCGATGGCGGAATACCCCATCTTAGCTCATAGGCGCGTTCCATGTCTTGGAACGTGGCCTCAAGAATGGCCACCGCCCGGTTTATTTCTTCCGGTCCGGCCAGGGTGTCGACCCGGACCTGGCGGCCCAGCACCTCCAGCGGGACCTCCGCACCGAGGGTCATTCCAGGCCCTCGACCATCTTCAGGATGGCTTCCACCTGCTTCTTCACCGCCTCCCGGTCCCGCTGGAGGGCCGCGTGCTCGGTCTGTAGATCCTCCAGGCGCCGGCGCAATCCGTGCAGTTCCTCGTCATGGGAGCCACGGTCGGCCTTGAGCGCGGTCACCTCGTCCCGGAACTGGTTCCGCTGCTGGACCAGAAGCTGAAGCTTGCCTTCGAGCTGTTTCAGAAGATCCATGATCGCCTCGTTGTAACCATGTTAACTCCGCAACTCGGCGCCGAGGGCTTTGGCTGCTGCCAAAGCTTGATTCATCCATCCGTCCACCTCGTCCCCGGTCAAGGTGCGGTCCGAAGCCTGGAAGCGCATGCGCAGCAGCCAGGCCTGGCGCCCCGGGGGCAGGTTCTTGTGGCGGAAAACATCCACGCACTTGAGTTCCTGGAGCGGGGCGGACACCAGGGCGGCGGCCATGGCATCCCGCAGGACCTCGTACGGCTGGCCCAGGTCCACCAGCAGGGAAAGGTCCCGCTCCACCACCGGGAACCGGCTGAAGGGGGCGAACTGGGGAATGATCCGTTCGGTTTCGGACGGAATGGCGCTCAGGGGAATCTCGAACTGCCAGCCGGCCGGTTCCTTCGCGCCGGAATCCCAGCTGGAAATCCTCCAGCGCTTGAACGAGCGGATGGCGGCAGCGGTCACGCCAATGGACTTCAGCACCCCGATCAGGTAGCTCTGCCCTTCCGGTTCCCCCATCCGGCGCGCCGGGGAAAGGGGATCCTCGCCCCCCACCTCGCCGCCCCACACCAGACCCAGGGTCCAGGTCTCGGTCATGGGACGGCCGGGGTGGGCCTCGAACACCGGGGCGATCTCGAAGAAACGCACTTCCTTGGCCCCCCGTTCCAGGTTCAGCCGGGCCACCCGGGCCAGGTCCCTGAGCAGGGTTCCGCGCATGACCGAATAGTCCTCGCCCAGGGGATTCCGGAGGGTGCGCAGTTCCTGGCAGTCACCCAGGTCGTGGTCCTCCTGGGCCTCCTGGGTATCCACGAACCCCAGGGTCACGGTCTGGAAGAAGCCCAGGTTGGCCAGGCGCGAGGCCAGCTTGCGCCGCTTGAGGTAGTCGGGCGCCAGGGCCACCGGGGCGCAGTCCAGGGGCGGCAGCGCCGCGGGGATGGCCTCGTAGCCGTTGAGCCGGAGCACCTCCTCGGCCAGGTCGTCGGGCAGGGTCAGGTCGTGGCGCCAGGTGGGCGGCTGCACCCACAGTCCGTCCCCCTCCTCCCGGAGTTCGCAGCCCAGGCGCCGCAGGTAGCCTTGGGCCGCCCCGTGGTCGATGGCATAGCCGGCCACCCGGTCCAGCATGGCCCAGGGCAGCGCGATCCCACCCGCGGCCGGGGGCGGCGCCCCCACCGCCCAGGCGGACAGCAGCTTCGCCCCGGACCAGGCCTGCAGGCGCTGGGCCAGCAGGTCCCGGGCCACCGGGGCGAACCCGGGATCGGCGCCCCGGCCGAAGCGCGCGGAGGCGTCGGTGTGCAGCCCGTGCCGGTGGGCCATGGCCCTTACGGTTCGCGGGTCGAAGAAGGCGCTCTCCAGAAGGACCCGCTTGGTGGCGGCCGAAACCTTGGTGCCGTCGCCGCCCATGGTCCCGGCCAGGCCGATGGGGCCGGCGTCGTCGGCGATGAGGAGGTCCTTGGGGGTGAGTTGGCGCTCCACCCCGTCCAGGGTGACCATGGTCTCCCCCTCCCGGGCCCAGCGCACCGTGATGCCGCCCTTGACCTTGTCCGCGTCGAAGGCGTGGGTGGGATGGCCGTAGCGGTGCAGCAGCTCGTTGGAGGCGTCCACCGCCGGCAGGCCCTTGGCCGCCGCGCCCATGGCCGCCAGGAAGGCCCGCACCGGCCCCGGGGTGCTCCCGGCCCGGCCCAGCTCCAGCACCGCGGTGCCGTAGTAGGGCGCGGCATCCCCGGCCTCCAGGCGGATGGGCACCAGGGGCTCACCCTCCGCCAGGGGCACGTGGCCCAGGGGGCTCAGCTCCGCCCCCAGCTTGGCCGCCAGGTCCCGGGCCAGGCTGCGGTGGGACTGGGCATCGCCCCGGTTGGCGGTGACATCCACCTCCAGCACCGTGGTCTCCCCCTGGGTCTCCACCCCGTCCACCGGAAACCCCAGGCCTGCCAATAGTTCACAAAGCTCGACGGTGCCGGTGCCGGCCAGGGCCGGCAGTTCGTTGGTCAGCGCGTTGATCTCGATGAGCATCAGTCCAGCCCTCCCATGGTCTTGAGGAACCTTTGGTCGTTTTCGAAGAAGAGCCGCAGATCCGGGGTCTGGCTCACCATCATGGCCGTGCGCTCCACCCCCATGCCAAAGGCGAAGCCGCTCCACACCGCGGGATCGATCCCCGCCATGGCGAGGATGTTGGGGTGCAGCAGCCCGGCGCCCAGCAGTTCCACCCAGCCGGAGCTCTTGCAGACCCGGCAGCCCGCGCCGCCGCAGAGGGGGCAGCGCACATCCATCTCCGCCCCCGGCTCCACGAACGGGAAGTAGCTGGGCCGGAAGCGCACGTCGGCGCCCGGACCGAACAGGGCCTTCATGGCGTAGGCCAGGGTGCCCTTCAGGTGATGCATGCCGATGCCCTTGCCCACGATCATGCCTTCCACCTGGTGGAACATGGGGCTGTGGGTGGGGTCGATCTCGTCCTTGCGGTAGACCCGGCCCGGAGCCAGGAAGCGGATGCCGCCGGAGCGCTCCAGCTCGCTCAAGCCGTCCGCGCCCCGGGCTCCGATGCGCCGCAGCACCCGCACCTGCACCGGGCTGGTGTGGGTGCGCAGCAGGAGCCCGTCCTGGCCCTTGAAGTAGAAGGTGTCGGCGCTGCCCCTGGCGGGGTGGTCCTGGGGGATGTTGAGGCCGTCGAAATTGTGCGCCTCGGTCTCCGCCTCCGGCCCCTCCTCCACGTGGTAGCCCAGGGGGCGGAACACGTCCACCATGCGCTCCATGAGCCGGTTCAGTGGGTGCAGGGCGCCCCGGGTCGGCAGCGGCGGCGGCAGGTCCGGATCCCAGGCCTTGGCCAGGGCCGCGTCCCGCTGCCGGGCCTGCTCCAGTTCCCCCTGGCGGGTCTTGAGCGCCTCCTCCCACTGCTGCTTGAGGGTGTTGACCGCCGCCCCAAGCTCCCGCTTCTGTTCCTTGGGCGCGGCCTTGAGCAGATCCATGAGCCGGGCCGCGTGGCTGCCGTCGCGGCCGACGAAGGCCCCCTTGAGCCGCATGAGCGCGTCCAGGTCAGCGCAGCCGGCCAGGCTCGCGGGGAAATCCCGGTGGGCCTCCTGGATGTCGTTGGGGAGCAGAGACAGTTCCATGGCGTCCTCATATACAGAGAAAGGCCGCGTCAGCGGCCTTTCAGGTCTGTTGCGATGTTGCGTGCTTCGCTCAGCCCTTGGCCACGGCCACGAGCTTGGTAAACGCTTCGGGATTGCGCACGGCGAGATCGGCGAGGATCTTGCGGTCCAGGTCCACGCTGGCCTTCTTGAGGCCGCCCATGAACTTGGAGTAGGACATGCCATTCATCTCGCAGGCGGCGCCGATGCGGACGATCCAGAGCCGGCGGAAGTCGCGCTTGCGCACCTTGCGGTCCCGGTAGCCATAGCCCAGGGCCTTTTCCACGGCCTCCTTGGCGCTGCGGTACAGGCGGGACTTGGCTCCGTAGAAGCCCTTGGCGAACTTCAGCATCCGCTTGCGGCGCTGGACTCGTTTAAAACCACGTTTGACGCGGGTCATATCGTTTTCCTTTCCTGGTGGCAACCCTTGCGGGTTTTCAAAGCCACGTCGGGGGCGGCGTCGGCCGCCGGGTCATTGACGGCGATCAGGCGTACGGCAGCATGGCGCGGACGCGGCCCAGATCGGACTTGTCCACCATGCGGCCCATGTCAAGCTGGCGCTTGCGCTTGCTGGCCTTGCTGGACAGGAGGTGGCGCTGGTGGGAACAACCGCGCTTGAAGAGACCGCTGCCGGTCTTCTTGAAGCGCTTCTGGGCGCCCTTGTGGGTCTTGAGCTTGGGCATGACATACCTCTAGGCTTGGTTCGGTTCCAGGGCTGGCGCGGGCTTGTCGGCCGCGGTCTTGGGTTTCTTCACCTGCTCCACCGGACGGGGGATGACGATGGCGTGCATGTCGCGGCCATCGATGCCGGCGGGTTTTTCAATGATGCATTTTTCAGTGATTCGAGTCAGCACGTCTTCGATGATGCGGTATCCGATATCCCTGTGAACCACTTCGCGGCCGCGGAACATGACCACGATCTTGACCTTGTCGCCCTCTTCGAGGAACCGGAGGATGTGCTTCACCTTGAACTCGAAATCATGGTCATCAGTGCGGGGCCTGAACTTGACCTCTTTGACCACGATGTTCTTCTGCTTGGCCCGGGCGGCGTGTTCCCGCTTGGCTTCCATGAACTTGTACTTGCCGTAGTCCATGATCCGGCAGACGGGTGGGTTGGCGGTGGGCGAGACTTCCACCACATCCAGGCCTTTGCTTTCGGCGACTCGGATCGCCTCGTGAGGCGTCATGACGCCCAGCTGCGCTCCATCCTCGGCAATGACCCGGACTTCCGCGGCCCGGATACCATCGTTGATTCGTGTTTCATTAGCTCGAATACGGTCCTCCTCAACAACGCAAGGAAAGAAATGTTACCAGCCAATCCCGAAAACACCAAGCAAAGTTCATCTGGCCCGGGTGCGGATCTCCGTGCTGAGCATATCAAAGAACCCATCCAGGGACTGGCCCCCCAGATCACCCTTCTGCCGGTGGCGCACGGACACCGTGCCCGCGGCCGCCTCCCGGTCGCCCAGGACCAGCATGTACGGGATCTTCTGCAGCTGGGCGTCACGGATTTTGGCGTTCACCTTCTCGTTGCGCAGGTCCACTTCCACCCGGAAGCCCAGGTCCAGCGCCTTGTCCCGGATGCCCAGGGCGTACTCGTGGGCCCGTTCGGTGATGGGCAGCACGGTCAGCTGGACCGGCGCCAGCCAGGCCGGGAAGGCCCCCGCGCAGTGCTCGATGAGGATGCCCATGAAACGCTCGAGGCTGCCCAGCAGGGCGCGGTGCAGCATCACCGGCATCCCCTCGCTGCCATCCGGCTTCACGTAGATGAGCCCGAACCGGGCCGGCATGGAGTAGTCCACCTGCAGGGTGCCCAGCTGCCAGGGCCGCTTGAGGGCGTCCAGCACCGAAAAATCGATCTTGGGGCCGTAGAACGCGCCTTCGCCTTCGTTGATCTGGTAGGGCATGCCCGCTTCCCGCAGGGCCTCCGAAAGGGCCCCCTCGGCGTGGTCCCAGATCTCGTCGCTGCCCAGCCGCGATTCCGGCCGGGTGGAGAGCTCCACCTTCATCTCGTCGAAGCCGAAGGTATGGTAGACGTCCTTGATGAACACCAGGAAGGCGGCCATCTCCGACTGCATCTGCTCGGGCGTGCAATAGATGTGGGCATCGTCCTGGCAGAAGGTGCGCACCCGGGTCAGGCCGTGGGTGACCCCTGACCGCTCATAGCGGTGCAACCGGCCGAAGTCCGCATAGCGGATGGGCAGGTCCCGGTAGCTGTGCCGGCCGTTGCGGTAGATCAGGCAGTGGCTGGGGCAGTTCATGGGCTTGAGGGCGTATTCCCGCTCGTCCACGGTGGTGAAGTACATGTTGTCCACATAGTGGTCATAGTGGCCGCTGGTCTTCCACAGGGCCACATCCAGGGCCTGGGGGGTGATGACCTCCGAGTAGCCCTGGCGGAAGTACCGGCCGCGCATATAGTTGACCAGCTCGTTGTAGATGATGGTGCCCTTGGGGTGGAAGAACGGCGAAGCCGGAGCTTCCGGCTGGAAGGAGAACAGGTCCAGCTCCCGGCCCAGCTTCCGGTGGTCCCGCAGCTTGGCCTCTTCCAGGCGCTGCAGGTGCTCCTCCAACTCCTTGACGCTCAGGAAGGCGGTGCCGTAGATCCGGCACAGCTGGGCGTTGTTCTCGTCGCCCTTCCAGTAAGCGGCGGCCGTGCTGAGCAGCTTGAACGCCTTGAGCTTCCCGGTGTCCGGCACGTGCGGGCCGCGGCACAGGTCGTAGAAGTCGCCCTGGCGGTAGCCGGAGATGGTCTGCCCCGCGGGGATGCCGGAGACCAGTTCCACCTTCATGTTCTCGCCCATGGCCTGGAAACGGGCCAGAGCGTCATCGCGGTCCAGTTCCTCCCGGGTCACCGGGATGGCCTCGCCGCTGATCTTGTGCATCTCCCCTTCGATGGCCGCCAGGTCCTCCGGGGTGAAGAACTTCTCCACCTGGAAGTCATAGTAGAAGCCGTCCTCGATCACCGGCCCGATGCCCACCCGCACCCCCGGGAACAGGCGCTGCACGGCCTGGGCCAGCAGGTGGGCGGTGGAATGGCGGACAATCTCCAGGGCCGCCGGGTCCTTGCCGGTCACCACGGCCACCTTGGCCTGGTCCGGCAGAGGCGCCTTCAGGTCGCGCACCACCCCGTCCACCCGGACCGCCAGGGCCGCCTCCAGCAGGCGGGGGCCGATGCTCAGGGCCAGGTCCGCGCCCGTAGCCCCATCCGGCAGTTCACGGACGGAATCATCAGGAAGGTGGACGGAAATGGGCATGGCTACCTCAAGGTCGAATCCTCATGTTATCGCAGAAACCCCCACTGCGCCCGGGCCAAACCGGAGTGGGGCGGTACCGTCAATCCACCCCTTCCGTCTCGAACTGGTCCTGCACCACAACCTTGCGGGTCTCCACCTTGACGCTTCCCTTCCGCCTGAAGGTTTTCAGCGCCTGGGCCCATCCCGCCGGGCCGGGCATGAAGGCGAAAGTGGCCTGGTAACCCACCACCCCGTCCCTGCCCTGGAACATGCAGTAGACCGCTTCCCCCTCCTTCCACACCTTCACGAGGTCGGTGTCGTGCAGGTCCGCGAACGCCGCGGGTGCGATGGGCACGTCCAGTCCGCCGATGCGCACCTGGAAGGTCTTCAACGGCCGGATCATGCTGTCCGGGGCCCGAAACTCCCTGAACAGCGATTTTCGCGGAGC
>PLUC01000237.1 GCA_003165415.1 Holophagaceae bacterium | reverse complement strand
GCGTTTCTGGGAAGCGTCCAAGGCCGGTTGCCCAGGCGGGCGAAGCGGCGCTCGGCGGTTTCGCTGTGCTCGAAGCTGACCACCAGGAAGACCCGGCCCTTGGCCTTCACCTCCTGGGTGAGGCCGATGGGCAGACCGTCCGGCCCGAGCCAGACCTTGCAACTGGACTGGAGATCCTTCACGTATTTCCGGCTCTGGGCGGGCAGTTTCGGATTCAGCTTCAGCGCCAGGCACTGGGCCTGGACGCCCTCGAACCTTTCCGGGCGAACCTCCAGCAGCACCGCGCCCTCCAGGTCCCGGAGCAGCCGGTCGGCAGCGTCCAGGAACTCGGATGAGGTCGCAGGATTCACATTGCGCAGGGCCTGGCGGGTCGGGGCCCCCGATTCCGGATCCCTGGCATTGGCCCGGTCCTCCTGGCGCATCTGCTCCAGGGTGGCCTGGGAGCAGACCAGCTTCAGGCCCTGGGCATCCTCTTCGAGGCGGACGCTGGCCTTGCCCTGGATCACCTTGCCCTTGTTCTCATCCCCCTGCCGGCTCCAGAAGCTGTAGTCCACGGTCGCCCGCAGCGGATCCTTTCCCTGGAGCCGGCTGAGGCGTGCCCGGAGATCGGCGAGTTCGTCGGCCCGGAGGAATCCAGCGGCAAGGACCAGCAGGAGGAGGAAACGAGGGGCCATGACAGGAAATTCTACCCAAACTTGTTCCACCAATTCATTCCGGGTGGTAGTCAGGGTCGGGTGGGGCTATGGGCCGCGATTTAGAATCAGTCTTGGCCGGGGGCGCAGGTTCGGGCGTAGCATGCAGCAGATAGTCCCCCTTCTGGATTTCGATCGGCCTGTGACAACCCGGGGAAAAGACGAGGCCGTATAGGCCAAGGACAACCAAGGCTGAGGATGGTAAAAAGACATGCCAATTCATAGGTCCTCCGGGCCAGGAATGCTTGGATTACATCCTGGAGTACTGCCGTCTGCAAGTCATGATAAATCTGATAAATATCTATGCTCTGGGATTCAAGCCGTCCAGGGAATTTTCGACTTGGTTCCATCCCTTCCTACACCTCCCGAGGTCATGCCATGCGGATTCTCTTTTGTGGCTCGTATTTCCCCGCAGCTGCCGAATTCCTGAGGCAACGCCTCCCGGCTGAGGCTGGTGATGAACTGAGAATTTGGTCCGATGGTGAACTGGTCGAGCATCTGGATGGGGTCGACATTGTCATTCCGGCCATGCACCGGATCGATGCCGGGGTGATGGATGCCGGTCATTTCCGCTTGATCCAGCAATGGGGGTCCGGACTGGAAGGAGTCGACCTGGAAGCAGCCCGAGCCCGCGGCATCTGGGTCGCCAACGTGCCTAGCGCTGGCGGCAATTCGGAATCGGTCGCCGAACATGCGGTCCTGCTCATGCTTTCGCTTTTGCGGAAATTGCCGGAAGCCCAGGCGAATGTTCGCTCGGGGGAGCTGGGGGCCCCGCTTGGCCGCATGCTCAGGGGAAGGACTGTGTGCCTCTGCGGACTCGGGTCGATCGCGCTGGCCTTGGCGGGGTTGCTCCGTCCATTCGGGGTGAGGTTGCTGGGCTTGACCCGGGATCCGAGCCTGCCCAAGGTGGCGAGTCTGGGATTGGACCGCTGCTATTCCTACGACCAGCGTGAACCCTGTCTGGCCCAAACTGACATCCTGGTCCTGTGCGTCCGTCTTTCCTACGAGACCCGCAATCTGATCGGCGCGCACGAGCTGGCTTGCCTGCCGGCCGGGGCTTGTCTGGTGAACATTGCCCGCGGCGGGTTGGTGGAGTACCACGCCCTGTACGCCGCGCTGGCAAGTGGCCATCTCGCCGGGGCAGGGCTGGATGTCTACTGGCAGGAGCCAATCCCAGTGGACGATCCCATCCTGGCCTTGCCGACCGTCATCGCCACCCCCCACATCGCTGGCGTCACCGATCGTTCCTATGGTGAAATCGCCGATGCCCTCATTGCGAACTTCGACCTGTTTCGCCGGGGCGAACCGCCTTGTCACCGAGCCTTGTGATGCTCCCGATCTTGACGGTCAAACCCTTCTGTTGACATCTTGACCCGGCTCCTGCTCCAATGTTTCTATGCATAGAAACAACCTGGATCACCTACCCGAGCTGGCCTCGCTGATCCACCAGGCGCCGGATGCGGCTCTGGTGGAGGGTTTCCTGCGGGAGATCCTCACTCCGTCCGAGATCGAAGGCATCAGCTTCCGCTGGGAACTGGTCAAGCGCCTGGAGGGTGGCCAAAGCCAGCGCGCCATCGCGGCGGAACTTGGGCTCAGCCTGTGCAAGATCACCCGGGGATCCCGGATCCTGAAAAACCCCGACTCGGCCCTCCGCGCGGTTCTGGTCCACCAGGCCAAACTCCGGGGCTGAGCGTCCTTGTTCCCTGCAGGAACCCACAAAGGAGCAACCATGTCCAACCGAACCATCCTGGCCGATCATGACATTCCCCGTCAGTGGTACAACCTTGCCGCGGACCTGCCGCACGCCCCCCTGCCGCCCCTGGGGCCCGACGGCAACCCCGTAAACCCCCAAGCCCTGGCGGCGGTGTTCCCCATGAACCTGATCGAGCAGGAGATGAGCCAGGAGCGTTGGATCAGCATCCCGGACGAGGTACTGGAGATCATGCTGCGCTACCGTCCCACCCCTCTGCACCGGGCTCGGGCCCTGGAATCGGCCCTGGGCACCCCGGCCAGGATCTACTTCAAGAACGAGAGCGTGAGCCCCACCGGCAGCCACAAGGTCAACACCGCCGTGGCCCAGGCCTTCTACAACAAGGCGGCCGGGGTCAAGCGCGTCACCTCGGAAACCGGGGCGGGCCAGTGGGGCAGTTCCATCGCATTCGCCTGCAGCCAGTTCGGCCTCGAGTGCAAGGTCTACATGGTGAAGGTCAGCTTCCAGCAGAAACCCTTCCGCAAGGTCATGATGAACACCTTCGGCGCGGAATGCGTGCCCAGTCCCAGCAGCGAGACGAACGCGGGCCGGGCCATCCTCGCGGCGGATCCCGGGAGCGGCGGCTCGCTGGGCATCGCCATCAGCGAGGCCGTGGAGGCGGCTGTCAGCGATCCTTCGGGCCGGACCCGCTACACCCTGGGCAGCGTGCTGAACCATGTCCTGCTGCACCAGACCATCATCGGCCTGGAAGCCAAGAAGCAGTTGGCCGCCCTTGGGGAGCGGAAGGTGAACCAGGTGATCGCCTGCGTGGGGGGCGGCAGCAATTTCGCCGGCATCGCCTTCCCCTTCATCCAGGACAAGATCAACGGCTCTCAAATCGACATCATCGCGGTGGAACCCGCCTCCTGTCCCACCCTCACCCGCGGTCCCTACGTCTACGACCACGGCGATGTGGCAGGGTTGACCCCCCTCCTGGCCATGCACAGCCTGGGCCATACCTTCATGCCGGACGGCATCCACGCCGGCGGCCTGCGTTACCACGGCATGGCGCCCCTGGTGAGCCAGACGGTGATGGAAGGCCTGACCCGGGCCGTGTCCCTGCAGCAGCTGGAATGCTTCGAATCGGCCCTGCTGTTCGCCCGCACCGAGGGCATCATCCCGGCCCCGGAATCCAGCCACGCCATCGCCCAGGCCATCCGCGAAGCCAGGCAGGCCAAGGAGGAGGGCAAGGAGCGGGTGATCCTCTTCAACCTCAGCGGCCACGGCCTCATGGACCTGAACGGCTACAGCGATTTCATGGAGGGCAAGCTGGTAGACCATGAGCTCTCCCGGGAGGCCTTGGCCCAGGGGCTCACCTGCCTGGAAGGGCTGCCCGTGCCGGCGAGCCGGTGAATTGCAAAATTACTTGGAATTTCCATTGTGTTTGCTCGAAATTAACCCATGATGGATATCGCCTCCAAGGAGACTTCAAATGAAATGTCTCAAGTATTTCCCAATGGTTGCCCTCACATGTCTAGCAGCCATGGCTCAATCCCCAAGTCCAGCCCAGGCCGAAAACCTTGTGAAGCGGGCTGTGGCCTACGCCAAGCAGAATGGCATGGAGAAGCTCATTGAGCAGACCAATCAAGGTGATGGGCGATTCCATGTTGGCTCGGGCGGGCAGCTCTATATTTTCATATACGACCAGGCTGGGATATGCAAAGCGATCGGTTACAACACCCTCCCCCTCGTTGGTGTCAACCGCATCGGATTGAAAGACCCGGATGGAAAGTTCTTTCTTCGTGAAATGATTAAGATTGCGGTATCCAAGGGGAGTGGTTGGGTTGATTATAAATATCCAGATCCCATCAACAACAAGGTAGAACAGAAGACTTCCTATGTGGAACTTGTGGATGGTCTAATCATTGGTGCTGGGGTATATAAGTAGTTCCGGACTCCTCTGGCGGACAAGGCCTCAGCCTGCCCTCATAACATCGGCGCCCTCAAGGTGAACGATCACCGCAAGGGAACCCTCAAGACGGTGACCCCCCTGAACGACTTCGAGCTGTTCGTGACAGCGGAGACTGACAGCCAGACTCAGGTACCCACCGGCCAGCGGCTCATCTGGACCAACCGCACCGCCCACTAGCGGAGCCTTCGTCATCATGGCCCCCGGCACCTGCAGCCCGGAGGACTTCGAAGGTGGTCCTGATGCAGCAGGGCGGGTCAGCGTAAGAGGCGCTTTCGTAGTATTGTGAATTTGATCAGATTTCACAAGGAGAGCACCATGCGGTCCTTCCCCTGCGGTGGGGAATCCTTGGCGTACATCGTATTCGGAGTGCTCCTGATGGCCCTGGGCGTCCACTGCGGGGGCGGGGCGGCCAGAAGCTCGTTCTCCTATCCCCAGGCCACCATCGTCGCTGCCGCTGACCAGGAAATCCTCCCCCATCAGCCTTCAGTGACAGGAACCGCCGGGCCACCCTATACGGTCACCCCGGATTTGCCCGGGGGCCTCACCCTGGATCCCGCCTCCGGGACGATCTCCGGAACCCCTGCCTCGGTTTCAGCGGCAACCATCTATACCGTGGTGGCCGGGAACGGGGCCGGGGCGGTCTCCACCACCGTCCAGATAACCGTCGAACCCGCCGGTACTGTCTTGTATCAAATCCTGGCTATCCAGGGCCAGACCCAGCAGCACGATGAATGGTGCTGGGCGGCAGATTGTTCCAGCATCCTGGATTTCCTGGGGAACCCCCAAACCCAATGCAATATCGTCAACAGCGAGTTGCAAATCAGTGACGCCTGCCAGAGCGCGCCCTTTTCCTGGAGCAACTATGCGAACACCCCGACCGAAGACCTCTTCGTGAAACTGCCCAGCACCTGCGACGCGCTGGCTCGCTTCGGCGTGCCAGCCACGGGCCAAAGTGCAGCGCTCCCTTTTTCCGCGGTCCAGACGGAGATCGGGGCGAACCGCCCTTTCATCTTCCGGTGGCTCTGGGTCGACGACGGATCCCACCACCAGCTGGTGGGTTTCGGGTGGGACCTGCGCAATGGCCAGCCGGAAATGTACTACATGGACCCCTGGGTTGGCGACATAAAATCGGCCTCCTACGATTGGGTCTGTAACGGGACCGAAATTGGTCGCACCGACGATGCCCAGGGCACGCATTCCTGGGTGGAGACCCTTACGTTGAATCCTTAATCGTTTTGCATCGGTATTTCCCTTTGCCGGCATTGCCTCTCATTGGTATTCTGCAATCAGGTTGAAGCTCCTAGCCTGAGGTTGTTGCCATGGTCGCTATGGATGACGTGGGGATCAAGACTGCCGGCATCATCGGCGGCGGGGTGGGAGGGTCCGGGCTGCTCTCTTTTCTTCTCACCAGCCAAAAGATCAAAGTGGTCTTCATGGTTGATCGGAACGCCGAGGCACGAGGTCTCAAACTGGCCGCGGAGGCTGGCATCCAGGTCTTCACGGACATGGATGAGGCTCTCGTGAAGGCGCCATGCCAATTGATCTTCGAAATGACCGGAGTGCCCGCCGTAAAGGACAAAGTCAAGCAGTTGATCCAGTCCACCAGTATCGAATTGATGCCCGCCAGCACCTGGATGCTGATTCAGGATCTGGAGACGGCGAAACTGCAGGCTTCCAGCGCGGTCACCAAAGAGATCATGGATATCAAGAGCCAGCTCACCAGCAGTCTGGAAGGCAGCCAGGACCTGGTGGGACGCATCAACCACGTCATGTCCTCCATGCAGATGCTTGCCCTCAATGCGAGCATCGAGGCATCCAAAGTGGGGGTGCACGGCCGGGGTTTCGCCGTGGTGGCCGAACACATGACCAAATCCGTTGATAATGTCCGGAAACTCACCGAGGACATCGGCAAAGTCAACAACGATATCCGTCTCGTCTCCGACCAGATCGATAAGGCGATCAGCCGCCTGCAATGACGGGCTCACTCAGAAGCACTTTTTGACTTCCACCACCGGCTCCAGGGAACCATCTGGATGGGGGTCCCTCCGGATTCCCCGTCGGCGGCAAAAAATAATTAAAGTCGCAGCGCAGACAAGCCGATAATGGGGCAGTTCCAGGTTGACATTTGCAGGAGCGATGAAATGGACATTTTGTCTCGGAACTTCCGTGGCGCGGGATTCCCATCCTGGCTTTCCAGGGGGATCGGGCTGGGGCTCATGGCGCTAATCCTCTGCTCCTGTGGTGCCAATGGATTTTTCAAGGAGATAAATGGCAGGCTGGACGCAGGGCAGGTGGACAAGATCCCGCTGGAAGATCTGAAAAAACTGGAGAAGGGCAATACGGACTATTCCCAGTTCGTTTTGCACAAATGGAAGATTTTATACAATAAAAAAATATTTGGCAACAATGCCGACCCCACGGAGGTGTTCCAGCAGACCCTCCAGATCGAAGCTGCCGCAAAGGCTGGGAACAAAGAGGCTGAAGCCTTCCTGCCCTCGGCGCAGGAATACCTGCAATCAATCAACACTTACACGACAATAAAAGCCAAAGCTGCTCCGGCTCCAGCCTTATTCCAGGACGGGGGTCCCCTGGAGGTGCTGACCCTTATTGTTCGTCCTGCTATGGATATGATCAATAATATTTATACCTACAGGAAGGTTCAGGGGGTGATCCGCAATCGCGGCGACCAGATGGTCGCCAACGCCACCGTTTCCTTGAAATGTTTCGATGGCGACGGCAAGCCATTGGGGTCCTCTGAATTCCAGTGCCACAATGTCGAAGCGGGCGGGATGATCAATTTCTCCGAAGACGTTCAGGATGGGACGTGTTCGGTCAAAGTCGCCTCGGTGGGATATTGACCGGCCCCATTGGAAAGCCTGCTGAAGACCACCGGCGTGCGCCGCATCCTCCATAAGCCCATCGGCGGCGAGCAACTGGTGGCGGCCGTGAAGGAAGTGATGTCCATTGCCTAGCCGTTACGGCTGCTACGGCACTAGCTTTTCGGGTTTCTGGGTGGCCTAAAGCATGTATGTATTATGCATATGGATCCGGGTCATAGGGATCCTCGGCGTAGGGGTCGCAACCGCCTGTGGCGTCCGGCCGAGTGCTGTAATAGTCCTCCGGTTCTACCTGGGCCATTCCCATGGCATCCTCCGTGATGCTCGCTTGGAGGCATCCTGCCTCCGCCAGCTATTCATCGGCATGATCGATCCGGAGGGTGACCTCCAAAAGAGCTGAAGAAATTTCTCAAAGACCAGCCCGTCCGGAGGAATCGGCCGATACTTGGGGTATCAGGCATTTCACCAATATGGAGCAGCCATGGGAAAGATCCGGTCCTACCCCGAAATCGCGGCCGACTACGATCTCTGGATCGAGTACGCGGACCCCCATCCGGACATCACCCGGGAGGGGTTCGATGCCATGTCCATGGAAGAAAAAATCATGCGCCAGGTGGCGGCCTTCGGCCCGGAGGCCGAACGGACGCTGCCCGTGGGGCTCACGGCCGAATCGGTCCGCTTCGCCAAGAACGGACCCCGGGACCAGCGGATCCGCGACTTCGAGCGGATCCTGAGTCTCCTGGACGGGTGGAACACGGAGCAGGCCAAGGCGCTCCGGAGGCAGACGGAGGATGGCCTGGAAGAACTGATGGGGTGGACGGGACGCCGCCAGGTTCCAGGCTGGTAGGCTTTTCCGGGTCCGCTCTCTTCTGGGAGGTGTGACCATGAGACCGAATTTGACCCTGCCCTACCGCGTGGAGGAACGTCTGGCGGGGTGGGCACGGATCCAGGAGGGGCGCCACGCCGAGGCTCCCGCCAAGGCCAGGACTAGGCCCACCGTGACCATCTCCAGGCAGTTCGGATGCGAAGGCTTTCCCCTGGCCCTGCAGCTCCATGCCCTGCTCAACCAGGCCACGGGGGAGCTTTGGACGATTTTCGACAAGGAATTGATCGAGCTGGTGGCCCAGGATGCCAGGATCTCCATCCAGGTGCTGGAGCACCTGGACGATCCGTCCAGGTTCCTGGAGGGCTTCGGCTTCCATCCCCGGGGCGCCGTCACCACCAGCGAGGCGTTCGCCAAGATGGTGGCCACGCTCCTGCATGTGGCCCGCGAAGGCAATGCCGTCATCGTCGGCCGCGGGGGCGCCCTCCTGTGCCGGAAGCTGGAGAACTGCTTCCATTTCCGGCTGGAGGCCGGCCGGGACTGGCGGGTGCGGTCCCTGGCCCGGCGCATGGGGATCTCCCTGGACGAGGCCGGGGAGCTGGAGCGGACCCGTTCCCGGGCCCGGGAGCACTTCATCCGGGAAAACCTGAACGCGGACAGCGCCGACCATTCCCTCTATGACGCCGTGTTCAACAACGAGCGGCACGGAGTCGCGGAGATCGCGGCCGCCATCCTGGCCTATGTCCAGCGCGGCTGGAAGAACGAGTTAATTCGCTGAAGGCGGCGCCGCTCGGTGGGCGGTGGGGATCTGCTCCAGGTCGTAAGGGGTCTCCTGGTAGACGTAGTAGTTCAACCAGTTGGAGTAGAGCAGGTTGGCGTGGCCGCGCCAGCGCACCAGGGGCTCCCGGGTGGGGTCGTCGTCCGGGAAGTAGTTCCTGGGGATGGCGATGGGCAGTTCCTTGGCCAGGTCCCGGGTATACTCGTCGCCCAGGGTCCGGGGATCGTACTCCGAGTGCCCGGTCACGAAGATGTGCCGGCGGTCCGCCGAAACGACGATGTAGACCCCGGCTTCATCGGATTCCGACAGGAGCACCAGCTCGGGGACCGCCAGGATGTCCTCGCGCCGGACCTCGGTGTAGCGGGAGTGGGGCGCGCAGAACACGTCGTCGAAGCCCCGGGCCAGCCGCTCGTTGCGTACGTCCAGGTGGTGGGGGTAGATGCCGGACAGCTTTTCCGCCAGGGGGTACTTGGGAATCCCATAGTAGTGGTAGAGCCCGGCCTGGGCCCCCCAGCAGATGTAGAAGGTGGAGGTGACGTTGCTGCGGGCCCAGTCCATCACCTCCTTCAGCTCCTCCCAGTAGTCCACCTGCTCGAACGGCAGGGTCTCCACCGGGGCGCCGGTGATGATCAGGCCGTCGAAATTCTGGTGCCGGACCTCGGAGAAGGTGGAGTAGTGCTCCAGGAGATGCTCGGCCGGGGTGTTCCTGGATTCGTGGGAATCCAGGTGCAGGAGCTCGATCTCCACCTGCAGCGGGGTGTTGCCCAGCAGGCGCAGGAGCTGGGTCTCGGTGCTGATCTTGGTGGGCATCAGGTTGAGGATGGCGATCCGGAGCGGACGGATGTCCTGGCGCAGGGCCCGCTTCTCGCCCATGACGAAGATGTTTTCACTCTCCAGGATGCCTGTGGCGGGCAGGGTATCGGGGATCTTGACGGGCATGTGGGGGCTCCTTGAAGCTGGCGCTGACCTCGGTCGTTCCTGCGCTCCGGAAGCTCCATTCTTGTCAGCCCATGACAGCCCGGCATCTTTCCCGCGGTTCGCACCGCGGGCAGGAATTGGCACCACGCCTCTTCAGCAGGTTGCCAAGGTTTCACAGGGCCCGTCCCTCCACCTTTCTGGATTTCGCGCTATGGAACTGACAAGGATCTGGTGAAGTTCAAGTCTCGGTCAAAAGGCCGGTCTTGCCAAGGGGTCAGGTTCGTTTCTTGGGGAAGGCGGGGGCCGGGGAGTCCCACTTCTTCTTGGCGACGTAGGGCTTCTTCTCGGTCCAGGGAGCCTTTGGCTTGTCGTCCCTGCGGAAGGGCGGCTTCTGCCCGGGGGTCCAGCCGGCCTTCTCGCCGGGCCTGGGCTTATAGGGGCGCTTCTCGGTGGAGTATTCCTGCTTGGGGGAATCGGGGATGTCGAACCCGTCCGGGGCCGTCCCCTCCACCAAGGACAGCAGGGCCGCCACCAGGGCCGGGGCCTCCCGCTGCTCGAGCATGCGCTGGGCCAGCTCCAGGTGCCGGGGCGAATCCACCGCGGCGATGCGCTCGGCCAGCTTGCGCGCCCGGGTTTCGCGGATCTCCGCCTGGGTGGGCAGCGCGCGCCAATCCAGCTTCAGCCCGCCGCGCCGGCTCCAGGCCAGCAGGATGCGGGACTCCTTGAAGTTCACCAGGGCCAGGGAGGCGCCC
This sequence comes from Holophagaceae bacterium, assembly GCA_003165415.1. GTDB lineage: Bacteria > Acidobacteriota > Holophagae > Holophagales > Holophagaceae > Mesoterricola. Next base: position 860 of record PLUC01000237.1, on the reverse strand, counting down.
TTGGCGCCGGCCCGGCCGGTGCGGCCGGAGCGGTGGATGTAGCTCTCCATCTGTGTGGGGATGCCCATGTGCACCACCAGCGGCATGGCCTCCACGTCGATGCCCCGGGCCGCCACGTCGGTGGCCACCAGGAAGCGCAGCTTGCCTTCCTTGAACATGGACATGATCCGGTTGCGGCTCTGCTGGCTCAGGTCGCCGTGCAGGCAGTCCGCGGCCAGGCCGGCGTCCCGCAGGGACTGGGCCACGGTCTCGGTGGTGACCTTCATCTTGGTGAAGATGAGGGCCGAGGAGGGGTCGTCCGCCAGCAGGAAGTTCACCAGCGCCTTGGTGTGCAGGTGATCGGCCACCAGGCAGGGGGTGTGCTCGATGTCGGCATGCTGGGAGGTGCCCTCGGCCAGGCTGTGGTTGATGCGGTGGGGGTTCTTGAGGAAGCGCTTGGCCAGGCTGGCGATGGGGGCGGGCAGGGTGGCGGAGAACAGGAAGGTCTGGGGTCCAGGGGGCACGCCCGACAGGATCTTCTCCACGTCCTCCAGGAAGCCCATGTTGAGCATCTCGTCGCACTCGTCCAGGACCACCATGGTGACCCCCGAGAGGTCCAGGGTGCCGCGGTCCAGGTGGTCCTGGACCCGTCCGGGGGTGCCCACCACCACCCGGGCGCCGTACTTGAGGGACTTGAGCTGGGGCGCGTAGCCCAGCCCGCCCACCAGCAGGGCGATCTCCAGGCGCGGCATCACGCTCATGAGCTCCTCGCCCACCTGCTGGGCCAGCTCGCGGGTGGGGGTCAGGACGATGGCCTGGGGCCGCTTGTCCTCGCTGAGGCGGTGCATGAGCGGCAGGCCGAAGGCCAGGGTCTTGCCGGA
>PLUC01000164.1:5249-56548 GCA_003165415.1 Holophagaceae bacterium | reverse complement strand
CCGGACGAAAAGTCCAAACTGCAGGGGATGCAACGCATGCGTTGCATCCCCTCAGTCATATCAGCCTCGGCCCCAGGAACGCTTCCAGGGACTGGCCCTGGTGCAGCGCCTGCACCAGGGCCGAACCGACCACCGGGGTGGCGCCCATGGCCCGCACCCGCGCCAGCAGGTCCGGATGGTCCAGCCCGAAGCCCACCGCCAGGGGCCGGTCCGACAGGGTCCGCAGGGCCTGGATGCGGGCCTGGACCGGGCCCAGGTCGGTGGCCTGGCCGTCGCCGGTGACGCCCATGCGGGCCACCACGTAGGCGAAGCGCTGGGCGAAGGGATGGCCGGGCCCCGGATCGGGGCGCGCCGCCATGAGCTGACGCGCCCGTTCCGGCGGCGTGGTGGGGCTCAGGAGCGGGACGATGGGGTAGCCGGCGGCGCGCAGGCCGGCCTCCCACTCCGGTTCCTCGCCGGGGGGCAGGTCCACCACCAGCAGCGCCTTCACCGGGGTGGGGCGCAGCAGAGGGATCAGCTCCCCGCCCAGCTGCAGCAGCGGATTGAAATAGGTGAACAGCACCAGGTCGGGGCTGGGGCCGCCCTGGGCCAGCACCAGCAGCACCCGCCGGGGGGAGGCGCCGCCGGCCAGGGCCCGCTGGGCGGCCGCCTGCAGCACCGGGCCGTCCGCCACCGGGTCGGAATGGGGCAGGCCCAGTTCCAGGGTGCGCACGCCCAGGGCGGTGAAGGCCGCCAACAGCGCCGGAAGCGCCGCCAGGTCCGGATCACCGGCGGTGATGAAGGGCAGGATCGGTTCCATGTCATAGCTCCAAGGTGGACTGGAAGGTGGCGAGATCCTTGTCGCCCCGGCCCGAAAGCCCGAGCAGGACGGTGGCGGCGCCGCCGGCGGCGAGGGTCTGCAGGTGGGCCAGGGCGTGGCTGGATTCCAGCGCCGCCAGGATGCCCTCGGTGCGGGCCAGGCGCTGGGCTGCCGCCAGGGCTTCCTGGTCCGAGGCGCGCCGGCCTTCCACCCGGCCGGCCAGGACCAGGGCGGCCAGTTCCGGCCCCAGGGACGGATAGTCCAGCCCGGCGCTGATGCTGGCGGTCTCGGCGGTCCAGCCGTGCTCGTCCTGCAGCAGCAGGCTGCGGCAGCCGTGCAGCACGCCGATCCCGGCGCCGAAGGTGCGGGCGGCGTGCTCGCCCAGGGCCGCGCCGTGGCCGCCGGCCTCCACCGCCACCAGCCGCACCGGGTCGTGCTGGAACGGCACCATGAGGCCCAGCCCGTTGCTGCCGCCGCCGGCGCAGGCCAACACCACCTCGGGCAGCGCTCCGCTCTGTTCGAGCATCTGGGCCCTGGCCTCCTCGCCGATGACCAACTGGAAGGTGCGCACCATGAGCGGGAACGGATGGGGCCCCAGGGCGGAGCCGAGGATGTAGTGGGCCCGGTCGCAGCGGGCGGCCCAGGCCCGCAGGGCCTCGTTCACCGCTTCCTTCAGGGTCCGCTGGCCGGCCTCCACCGGTACCACCTTGGTCCCGAACAGGCGCATCCGCGCCACGTTCGGGGCCTGGCGCGCCATGTCCACGCTGCCCATATACACCGTGCAGTCCAGGCCGAGCCGGGCGCAGGCCGCGGCGGTGGCGACGCCGTGCTGGCCCGCCCCGGTCTCGGCGATGATCTCGCGCTTGCCCATGCGTCGGGCCAGCAGGGCCTGGGCCAGGGCGTTGTTGATCTTGTGCGCGCCGGTGTGGGCCAGATCCTCCCGCTTCAGCCAGAGGGACTTGAGCCCCACCTCCCGGGCCAGGCGCGGGGCCGGGGTGAGCGGCGTGGGCCGGCCCACGAAAAGCCGCAGCTCCTGCCTGAGCTCGGCCATGAAGGCCGGGTCGGCCAGGGCGTCGATGAAGGCGGCTTCCAGCTCCAGCAGGGGCTGCATGAGGGTTTCCGGGGCGTAGCAGCCGCCCAGGCCCATGGCCCCGTAGCGGCTGGGCAGGCGGAATGCCGGGGGAGCGGGCGGGTTCAAGGCATGGCTGGCGGGCGGGTTCAAGGCATGGCGGTCGGGTGGGTTCAAGGTCTACTCCAGGTCGTGGGCGTGGCGGACAAAGGTGGTTACCAGCGCGGGGTCCTTGCGGCCGGGGGCGCTCTCCAGGCGGCTGGCCGCGTCGAACCCCCGGCAGCGGCCGCGCGGTCCCGGCGGCATCTGCGCCAGGCGCGCCCCCAGGACGGCGCCGTCCAGGCCGCCGCCCAGCAGGAAGGGCCCGGGCGGGGCGAAGGCCATGGGGTGGCCCTGTCCCGAGCCCCCCAGCAGCCCGGTGGCCCGGGGGCTAGTCTCCCAAAGGTAGAGGTCGGCCCCGGTTGCCGCCTGGTCCGGCTCGTCGGGCCATGGCAGCAGCACCCGCCGGCCCTCGGCGCGCAGCAGAGCCACGGCCCGGGCCCGTTCGGAAGCCGGCAGGTACGGCTGGACCCAGGCGGCCCCGGCGCGCCGGGCCAGGGCCAGCACCGGCTCGGCCGCGTCCGCCACGAGCACCAGCACGGCCCGGTCCCCGGCCAGCCGGACCAGGCCGAGGTCCAGGCAGTGCCGCGGGCTGGCGGGGTGCTGGAGAAAGCCCAGCAGGTCCGCGCCCGCGTCCAGGGCCGCGGCCACGTCGGCGGCGGAGGTGAGCCCGCAGACCTTGGCCATCATGGCTTTGCCCCCGGCCTGGGGATCCGGGCCAGGAAGCCGGCCGGGTCGGGGTCGCGCATGAGCGCCTCGCCGATGAGCAGGGCATCGAAGCCCTCGCCCAGGGCCGCTTCGGCGTCCGCGGCCGTGCGGATGCCCGACTCGCGGATCAGCAGGGCTTCGGGAAAGGCGGTCCGCAGCAGGGCCGCCGGGGCCGCGCGCACCGAGAAGTCGGCCAGGTCCCGGGCGTTCCACCCCACCAGGCGCGCCCCGGCAGCCTGGGCCGCGGGGAGCTCGCCGGGCTCGTGCACCTCCACCAGCGGCTCCAGCCCCCGGGCCCGGGCCGCGGCGGCGAAGCCCGGCAGGAAATCCCCCAGCAGCCGGGTGATGAGCAGCACCGCCTGGGCGCCCAGGGCGGCGGCCTCGTCCAGGTGCGCCTCGGTGCAGACAAAGCCCTTGTAGAGCAGGGGCAGGCCGCAGGCCTTGGCCTCGCCGAAATCCCCGGGGCGGCCCAGGAACCGGGCCGGCTCCGCCAGGATGGAGCAGGCCGCGGCCCCGCCCCGGGCATAGGCGGCCAGCCGTTCGCGGAGGTCGGCCCCGGCGGCGAACGGCCCCAGCGAAGGCGAGCCCCGCTTGAACTCGGCGATGACCGGCAGCGGCCCGCGGCGCAGGGCCGCCTCGAACGGTCCCGGCCCGTCCTGGGCCCGGGGCTGGAACGGGGCCCGGCGCGGAAGGGAGCGGGCTCGCTCCAGCTCCGAGGCCAGCAGGTCCCTGAGGATGCCCAGGGAGCTGGCGCTCCGGAGCAGGATTTCGGGGGTCGGCGGGAACGCCATCGGATCAGGCCGCCAGCGCCAGCAGGGACGGCAGGTGCAGGCCCCCGAGCAGGGTGGCGCGCGCTTCCGCCACCAGCGCGGGCAGGGCGGCGAACGGCAGATCCCGCACCAGCAGCAGGCCGAAGGCCGCCTGGAGCGCCACCTCCTCCGCCACCCGGGGACTGAAGTCAGGGTGTTCCCGGCCCCCGGCCAGCCCTTCGGCCAGGGCCACGCATTCCGCCTTGGAACTGGCGGCCCGGGCCGGCAGGGTCGGGTTCAGCCCGGCCTCCCGGGGCAGGATACGCACCCGGGGCAGCAGCCGTCCCGCCCGCACCGGCTGGACGCAGGTGGGACCTTCCAGGGACGCTTCGTCCATGCCCAGGCCGTCCCGGGTGAGGCCGTGCACCACCAGGGCCCCTTCCAGGCCCCCGGCGGCGAGGGCTTCGGCCACCGGCTGGATCCACTCTTCCCGAGCCACGCCCAGCACCTGGAACTCCGGCCGGGCCGGGTTCAGCAGGGGCCCGAGCATGTTGAACACGGTGGGCACCCCCAGGCCCCGGCGGATGGGCGCCAAGCGGCCCAGCACCGGGTGGAAGCGCTGGGCGAACAGGAAGGCGAAGTGGGTGCGGGCCAGGTCCGCCTCCACCAGCTCCTGGGGCCGGTCCAGGTCCATGCCCATGGCCTCCAGCAGGTCGGCGGAGCCGCACAGGGAGGAGGCCGCGCGGCTGCCGTGCTTGACGATGTCCACCCCCATCTGCGCCAGGGCCAGGGCCGACAGGGTGGAGAGGTTGGCGGTGTGCACGCCCTGGCGGGCATCCCCGCCGGTGCCGCAGGTGTCCAGGGTGGGGTGGACCCCGGGGTGGAACGGGCGCGCTCGCTCGCCCAGCACCTGGGCGAAGGCGGTCAGTTCCGTGCCCTGGAGCGGACGCAGGTTGAAGGCCAGCAGGGCCTGGCCCACCGCCTGGGGATTCGAGGCCGGATCCAGGCAGGCCTCCATGAAGGCGCGGGCCTCGGCCAGGGAGAGCGACGGGGAAAGATCGAAGGGGGAAGTCATGGTGATCTCCTATCGCGACCCGCCCCAGCCCGGGGCCCGGCGCAGCAGCGGGACCTGGTTGGGGGCGAACGGAAGGGTTTCGGGCAGGTCCAGGCGGCGGCCCACCGCCTCCGCCACCGGGCGCAGTTCCTCGGCCAGGCGGCGGAATTCCGGCAGGTGCAGGGACTGCTCGCCGTCGGACCGGGCCCGGGCCGGGTCCGGGTGCACTTCCACCACGATCCCGTCGGCCCCGGCGGCCACCGCGGCCCGGGCCATGGGTGACACCGCGTCCCGGCGGCCGGTGCCGTGGGAGGGGTCCACCACCACCGGCAGGTGGGTCATGCTCTTGAGCACGGGCACGGCGTTGAGGTCCAGGGTGTTGCGGGTGGCGGTCTCGAAGGTGCGGATGCCCCGCTCGCACAGGATGACCTGGGCGTTGCCCTCCAGCAGGATGTACTCGGCGGCCAGGACGAACTCGGCCAGGGTGGCCGAGGGGCCGCGCTTGAGCAGCACCGGCTTGCCGGCCCGGCCCACCGCCTTGAGCAGGGGCCCGTTGGACATGTTGCGGGCACCGATCTGGAAGCAGTCCACGAAGGGCGCCATGGTGGCCACGTCGGCGGGGTCCATCACCTCGGTCACCACCGGCAGCCCGGCCTCGAGGCCGGCCTCCTTGAGCAGTTCCACCCCTTCCTGGCCCAGACCCTGGAAGGCGTATGGCGAGGTGCGCGGCTTGTAGGCCCCGCCGCGCAGGGCGGTGGCCCCGTAGGCCGCCACGAACCGCGCCGTGGAGAAGATCTGCTCCCGGTCCTCCACCGAGCAGGGCCCCGCCACCAGGGCCAGGGCCTCGCCGCCGATCTCCATCCGGCCGAGCTGCACCAGGCTGCCGTGGGGATTCTGCTCCCGGGCGGCGAGGATCGGCTTGGAGCCCGCGGCCCTGGCCCAGGCCACCCCGGCCATGGCCTGGATCTTCTTGAGCGGCGGGTTCTCCAGGCCCAGGCCCGCCAGGAAGCAGCCGAAGGGGAACTCCAGACAGCGCACTTCGGCGCCCATGGCTTCCAGCGCGGCGGAGACCGCCTGCCGGGTTTCCGCGTCGTTCCGGGACAGTTTGACGATCATGGTCTCATCCTCGCTTTCCGACCGCTTCCCCGCGCCGGGAGCGGCACAGGTCCACGAAGTTGCGCAGCAGGTCCATGCCCCCGGGGGTGAGGATGGACTCGGGGTGGAACTGCACCCCGTGACAGTCGTGCTGCCGGTGGCGGACCGCCATGATCTCGCCGTCGGGGGTGGTGCCCTGCACCGCCAGGCAGTCCGGAACGGACTCGGCCACGGCGGTGAGGGAGTGGTAGCGGCCCACCGGGAACGGGCTGGGCAGCCCCGCCAGCAGGCCGGTGCCGTCGTGGGCCATGGCCGAGGTCTTGCCGTGCATGGGCCGCAGGGCCCGGTCCACCCGGCCGCCGAAGGCCTCCACGATCACCTGGTGCCCCAGGCAGACCCCCAGGATCGGCACGGACGGGGCCAGGGCCGCCACCAGCGCGGGGCAGACGCCCGCGTCCCGGGGATGCCCGGGTCCCGGGGAGAGCACCAGGCCGTCCAGGTCCATGGCCAGGGCCTCGGCCACGGTGATGGCGTCGTTGCGCGCCACCCGCAGGCTGGGCTCCAGCACGCCCATCATGGACACCAGGTTGTAGGTGAAGGAGTCGTAGTTGTCCACGAACAGGAGCATCATTCCACCTCGCTGCAGAGCGGTTCCCGGCCTTCCAGGGCGGCCAGCAGCACGCCGGCCTTGGCGTGGATCTCGGCCCATTCCGAGGCCTCCACCGAGTCGGACACCAGCCCGCAGCCGGCCCGGAACCGCACCCGTCCGCTCTCGAATTCCATGGTGCGGATGGTGATGGCCAGCTCCAGGTTGCCCGAGCGGTCCAGGATGCCGACCCCGCCGCCGTAGGCGCCCCGGTCCTCGCCCTCCAGGGCCGACAGGATCTGGGTGGCGCGGATCTTGGGGGCGCCGGAGAGGGTGCCGGCCGGGAACGTGCTCCAGAGGGCGTCCAGGGGGCGCAGCCCGTCCTGCAGCCGGCCGTGCACCTCGGAGGTCATGTGCATCACGTGGGAGAACATCTCCACCTGGCCCCGCACCGGCACCGTCACCGAGCCGTGCTCGCAGACCCGGCCCAGGTCGTTGCGGGCCAGGTCCACCAGCATGGCGTGCTCGGCCAGTTCCTTGGGATCGGCCTGGAGCTCCGCCGCCAGCCGCGCGTCCTCCGCCTGGGAGCCGCCCCGGGGGCGGGTGCCGGCGATGGGCACGGTGACCACCTCCGGTCCCTCCACCCGCACCAGCATCTCCGGCGAGGCGCCCACCAGCTGCCGCCCGCCCAGGGACACGAAGAAGTGGTAGGGCGATGGGTTCAGGCGCCGCAGCCGACGGTAGACCTCGAACGGGTCGCCCTCCATGGTGCCTTCGAACGGCTCCGAGATGACGATCTGGTAGGCCTCCCCGGCCAGGATGGCCTCCTGCACCGCCGCGAAGTTGCGGCGGAAGGCGGTCCGGTCCGGGCCCCGGGTCAGCAGGAACAGGGAGGCCTTGTCCCGCCGCGGCAGGGCGCCTTCCAGCCGCTGGCGCAGCCGGCCCAGGCGTTCGGCCCCGGCCGTCTCCGGTTCCCCGGGGGCCGGGAAATGGTACAGGTAGCCGAGCTGTTTGAGGTGGTCCAGCACCAGGCCGGTGGCGAACCGGCCGAAGCGCAGCCGGGGCGCGCGGGCGGCGGGAAAGCAGCCCGCCAGCACCGGCTCGGACAGGGCGAAGGCGCTGAAGTCGGCCCAGCCCACCGCGCCGCCCAGGAAGGGCACCGGAACCCCGGCGCTGACCGCCGTGAGCTCCGCGGCCCAGGCGGCCAGGGCCTGCAGCGGATCCCCGGGCAGCTGCTCGACCCCGTCGGCCCGGTGGATGGCGGCCCGGGTGCCCACCTCGAAGGTCTCGGTGACGTCCAGGCCGATGAAGGAGAACCGGGCCTGGGATTCGCCGCCGGTGACCGATTCCAGCAGGTAGGCGTCCTGCCCCGGCTCGGTGAGGGCCAGGAAGGCCCGCACCGGGGTGGTGAGATCCGCCGGGAAGGAGAGGACCAGGGGCGCCGCCGCTGGGGGTGCTTCCCGGATGGGGTTGGGTTGCTTGGATGTCATGCCGGCCTCGGGGAGGGGTAGAAACAAGAAGGCCCACCAGGGAGGTGGGCCGGGAAACTTGCCTTGGGAGATTCGCCTAGGTGTGGACGCTCCGCACGCAATTGCCCGACCGCTGGGGCCAATAGCACCAGAACCAGGCCAACGTGTTGATCATGCGCGACACGGATACTCCACTTGGCTTCAGAATATACTTGGTTTTCCCGCCGGCCGCAAGGGTGATTTATTCAATATGATAAGGTATTCAGATGAACGATCTTCCCAGCCTCAGCTACGACCTCTGCGTCATCGGCGCGGGCATCAGCGGCCTCTCCCTGGCGCAGATGGCCGCCTCCCGGGGGCAGCGCACTCTGGTCCTGGAGCAGCGCGTTGAGGCCGGAGGCTGCCTGTGCTCCGCCCCGGTGGGCGCCCCGGAGCCCTCGGGCTGGCTGGAGCTGGGCGCCCACACCTGCTACAACTCCTACCGCCGGTTCCTGGACGTCATGGCCGGCACCGATTTCCTGGCCCGGGCCACGCCCCGCAAGAGCATGGGCTTCCGGATGGTCGAGCAGGGCGCCCTGCGTTCCATCCCGTCCTGCCTGGATTTCTGGGAAGCCGCCCTGCACCTGCCCCGGATGTTCCGGGCCGCCCGAGCCGGGTCCACTGCCGCCGCCTACTACTCCCGGATCCTGGGCCCGAAGAACTGGGCCCGGGTGCTGCATCCCGCCCTCAACGCCGTGGCCTCCCAGGAGACCCAGGCGTTCCCGGCGGATGCCCTGTTCCAGGCCAGGCCCGGTCGGCGCAAGGACGTGGCCAGGAGCTTCGCCGTGCGCGGCGGGCTCGGCCCCGCGGTCCAGGCCCTGGGCCGCCTCCCGGGCATCCATTGCGCCCTGGAGCGGGCGGCGGTGGAGCTGCTCAGGACCCCCGAAGGCTTCCAGGTGCGCACCAGCCGCGGCGAGACGGTCCAGGCGCGCCGGGTGGCGGTGGCGGTGCCCGCCGACGCCGCCGCCGCCCTGCTGGCCCAGGCCTTCCCGGAAACCGCCGGGCTGCTGGGACGGATCGAGACCCGCACCGTGAAATCCCTGGGCCTGGTGTTCCGCGACCCCCTGCCCCACCTGCCCCGGCTCACCGGCCTGATCCTGCCCGGGGGCCCCTGCTACTCCGCCGTGTCCGCCGACACCTTCCCGGTCCCCGGCATGCGCGCCTGGACCTTCCACTTCGACGGGCGGGCCGGGGATGCCGGGCAGATGCTCGACCACGCCTGCCGGGTGCTGGGCGCGGCCCCGGCCGCGGTGGCGGCCAGCTTCCGCCGGGACCACACCATGCCGGCCATCACCCTGGGCCATGAAGCCTGGCTGCAGGCCCTGGACCGGAGCCTCGCCGGCGGCGACCTGATGCTGGCGGGCAACTACCTGTCCGGGCTCTCCATCGAAGACTGCGTCGGGCGCGCCCTGCACGAAGTCGAGCGGGTGTTCCGCGCATAGCGGGGCGTGGCATCAGATGATGGGATCTTCCAGATCCCGCCCCTCGGGCGGAACGTCGTTGAAGTTCTTGATCACCATCATGTAGCCATCCGGCACACGGGCCTTCACCCGGCGCAGGACCACCCACCCGTCGGGAACGGGGGAAAGCCAGTGGACCTGGAGCTGGGTGCCAAAGGGCGCTCCACAAGTGTCCATGACGACCTTCATGCGGTTCTCCTCCACCGGCCCCAGGGGCTGGAACAGACCGGTGAGGCCGAGGACCACCCAGGTGCCTGGAATGGGATCATCGGGGCCGATGGTCCGGATCTCCCCATAGACCGCCCGCGCCGCCGTTCCGGCGGCAAGGAGGGAAAGAAGACCCAAACATTTAACTGTGGAGCGGAACCTGGACCGGCTGCCTTGACTTCGCGTGGACATGGCATTCGACCTCCTCGTATTGCAATGTTCAATACCGGGTCTTGGTTCCAGGGTTTTTTGTCCGGCCAAGCTTGCTCCCGCCGTGATGTTCATGAGTCTGGCCGAAGCGATTCAGGACATGGAGCGCTCGAAACGGGAAGTGGAACTGCGGATCAAGGCACGGGCCCAGAGCGTGATGCACCAGGAGCTTTCCCTGGCGACCTCGACTGGACTGCCCATCCCACCCAGACTGATGGTCCCCAGGTACCGGGTGCGTGGGAGGACGATGTACACTTCCGGCTCCAGGTCCTCGAAAAAATAACCAGGGAAACCTCCAACGACACAAAGCATGTTCTTGTTCTGGAAGTGGAAACAACCGGATGCCGCCGGAGCCTTCGAGAAGGTCCTGCTGATGGTCATCACCGGTGGGTTGGGCTGGGCGGCGGGCCGAGGCCGGGCCCAGGACTCAGGGACCAGGAGGATGGAGGACCGCCTGATCCAATCCCAAAATGCACGCGAAGACAGTGGTTGAGACAGACCCCGCGGGTCAGTTCAATGCGCGGAGGCCGGTGCCTGCGGAGGAGGGTGACCAGGGCCGGTTCGGGTATCCTGGAACCTAGTATCGCCGCGTCTTTCCAACATCCTCAACCGGGAACCCCCCTTGGCCTCCCCCAGTCCCAAAACCTTCCTCCGGTTCCTGACCGAGAACTTCGATCTGGTGGAGGGCTTGTGCCGCTTCACCACCCACAGCCAGGGCGACGTGGAAGAACTGCTCGCCCAATTCGCCAGGGACAAGGGATTGACCCCGCTCGACCTGGTCCAGGCGGGGCTGCTCGACCTGGACGAAGCGCATGGCCGCTATGCCGTCGTCGGCTTCCTCAAGGCTTTCGTGGACCGGCTCCTGCAGCGGCGGCACCTGGTGGACGCCAAGCTGATCGAAGGGGCGGTCCAGGACCTGGTCAGCCTGAGGGAGGGCCTGGAAACCAGCCTGAGGGCCCGGTCCTTCACCCGGGTCACGGACCTGACCCTCAACATCCAGGAGCGGGTGGACGAACTGCGAAGCTCCATCGAAGGCAACCTGGAAGCCATCCACCGGGCCACCGAGGACTACCGGAAGAGCCCGCCCCTCAGTTCCAAGCTGCGCTGGGGCCGGATCCGGGAACTGTGGGAGAACTACGTCCTGCCCATGCAGGACATCTTCGTTCCGGACGGGCCCTTCGACGAGGCCTCCATGCAGTTGCGCCAGGCCCTGGACCGGGCCGAGGAAAGCGCGCCCCAAAGGGTGATCGAGGACTTCCAGATGGCCCGCTTTCGTCTGCGCCGGCTCGGCAGCTATGCCTTCCGGGCGTACCAGGAGGCCGCCCACGAGGTGCAGCCCCTCTACGAACAAGCCAAGCGCAACGCCCAGGTGGCCCTGGCCGCGAGCAGCCTGATCTCCGCCTACCATAGGCAGGCCCTCAAGCAGGGCCGGGTGCCGGAGGAAAGCCTCTGGGACCGCTGGTTCGGGCTCATGGACCCCTGGGACGAAGGCCGAGTGCGAAAGCCGTTCGGCACCAACATCGCCTCCTGGCTGGCCCAGGCCTACTACCGCCGGCCCAATGTCCAGGAGCTGGTGCTGGTGCCGCCTCCCCGGGCTTTCCGCATCCCCCTTTCGGACAAGGTGGTCGGTCACCATTTCCTGGCCCGGGGCGGCTCAGCCCCGGACCTGCTCCGCTGGCTCAGGACCGAGTTCCCCGAGGCCAGCCTGCGGGAACTGCTCCGGGCCTATCATTGCCTGCTCAAGCACACCGAGGTGGACCGCGGCGGGCCCCGGCGGACCCTCTGGCATCCCGAGGCCGACATCACCTCCAATGAAATCCAAGGGAGCGCCCGTGGAATATCATGAACTTCCGATGCTGCAGACGATCTTCACGGATCTGCGCAAGGGGCGGCACATCTGCCTGGAGGACGGTCCGGTCTACGAGGCCCTGGCCGCCGACCCGGAGCGCTACCAGACCCTGTTCGCCGCCCTGGGCCTGAACCTGATCTGCCACGGCCGCGGCTTCTTCTACCTGGACGACGAGTCCGCGCCCCGCACCGCCCAGCGGATGATCCTGTTCACGGCCATCCTGGTGGAGGCCCTGGACGACCAGGGGGTGAACCTGGACCTGGACCTCACCCGGATTCCCATCCTCCCGGCCCAGTTGCCCCACCTGCAGCACGAGAAGTACTCCCGGGTCATGGCCGAAGTGGATGTGACCAGCGAGGAGGCGCTGCTGAAGGTGCTGGACGCCATGAAGCGCTACGGCCTGGCCGAGCCGGTGAAGGACGGGAGCTGGCGCTTCCGCACCTCCGCCTACCGGCTGCTGGACATCCTCAACATGGCCGGGAGGTCGCTGAAGCCTGACGAGGAACTGAGCGTGCCCATGGAGACCAAGTGATGGCATCGATCCCCGGTCCGCGCAAGCTCGTGCTCATCGACTCCGGCGTCTACCCGTACGCCGAGATCGATCTGGAGGAGAGCGTCCACCTCTCCGGCCGCAACAACGCCGGCAAGTCCAGCCTGCTGAACGCCCTGCAGTTCCTCTACATCGACGACATCAAGCTGATGCACTTCCCCACCAGCAATTTCCAGGGCAAGACCAAGCCGTTCTACTTCAAGCCCGGCGGCCTGAGCACCATCCTGGTGGAGGCCGACACCAAGTGGGGCATCCGCTGCGTCGGCTTCCACGGCCTGGGCGCCATTTCCGGCTGCGACTGGCAGCGCTTCGGCTTCGACGGCCCGTACCGCAAGGACGACTTCATCGACCCGGGCACCGGCCAGCCCCGGCCCTGGGACGAGGCGCGGGCCCGGCTGGCCACCCGGAACTACGTGGAACTGAGCCAGGCCCAGCTGAGGGCGGCGCTCCGGGGCTCCGGCGGCGACCGCGGCGGCTTCCGGCTGGAGTTGGTGCCCGGCGGCGGCAGCTACGACACCTTCATCGAGGTGTTCCGGCAGCTGCTCACCCTGCGCAAGAGCAAGCCCGACGACCTGAAGAACCTGCTCATCTCCGTGGTGGAACTGGAACTGGTCTCCGGCGACGAACGCAGCCGCGGCACGGTCGCCCTCAGCTCGGTGGTGGGCGAGGACTACGCCAAGGCCCACGCCGGCAACCTGCGCTACGAGAAGATCCGCGCCGCCGAAAAGATCTGCCTGAACCTGTTCGGCGACTACGACCGCCTGCGGGCGCTGCAGGCCCTGCTGCCCGAGACCCTCCGGCGGATCTACCGGGAGACCGCGGCCAGGCTGGCCGACCGCACCGCCCGGGCCGCGGCGGCCCAGGAGGCCGCCGATGAGGCTTCGGCGGCCGAGAGCCAGTGGAACCAGACCCGGCGCGACCTGGACCAGGAACTCAAGGCCCAGGTCCAGGAACTGGGCCGCACCAAAGGCCGCCTGGAAGACGCCCGCGCCGTGGAGGAGCGCCTGAACGCCGAGCCCAAGGAGCTGCAGGAGGCCCGCCTGCAGGACCTGCGCCAGGAAGCCGCCCAGACCCGCATGGACCTGTCGGCCTTCCAGGGCGCCGGGGACGGCAGCGCGGCCCTGCGCGCCCGGATCTCCAGGCACCGCCACGACCGGCAGAACTGCCTGATCACCATCGACCGCCTGCGCGCCCTGGACCAGCCCGGCGCGCGCCCCTCCTGGATGGAGCTGCTGGAAGAGTACCCCGACGAGGAGCGCGGCCCGCTGCTGCGGCTGGTGAACCCGGCCATCCTCATGCTGCCCGAGGGGCCGGACGGCCTGGAGCTGACCGATGCCAGGAGCTTCGGCCGGCTGCTCTCGGTGGTGGCCGCCGCCTCCGCGGACGGGGTGTTCAAGGGTTCCGGGGTCCGGGTGAACCTGGAGGCCCTGCCCGCACCGGGGCTGTCCCTGGAGGACCCCCTGGTGCGGGCCCGGGAGGTGGAGAACTACGAGACCCAGGCCGGGCACCTGGAACGGGAGATCAAGCGCCTGGAGGAGCTGGCGGAGAACAGCCGCGGCCGGGAAAAGCTGGTGGAGGCCCTGGCCGGCCTGGAGGCCCAGGAGCGCGCCCTCAGCCTGGTCCTTTCCAAGATCGCCACCTGGGAGGAGGAGGTTGAGAAGATCCCCGCCCTGGCGGAAAGGCTGGCCGAGTTGGAAGCGGCATCGGCCCGCCTGGACGAGGCCCGGGAAGAGGCCCTGGACCAGCATGAGCGCAACCGCACCCGGGCCCGGATCGAAGCCGGCCGCGCCGCCGCGCTATCCAAAGAAGCCCAGCAGCTGCGCGAGACCACCCTGGCCGACCTGGAACAGCGGGCCCTGCCCCTGGGCCTGGACCTCTCCCCGGTGGATCTGGACCTGGGCGCCCCGGCCATGACCGATGCGGCCTTCAACGCCGCCCTTGGCCAGCTCGCCGAGGAATGGACCGAATCCGTGCGCCTGGACCAGTCCGTGGCCCGGCGCATGGAGGAACTGGACCTGCAGCTGGACGGCATGATCGCCGGCGACCGGGACACCCGTATCCAGCAGATCCGGGACCTCATCGAGGCCCTGCCCGACCAGAAGGCCCAGCTGGACGCCGCCTGGCAGCACATCGCCGTCACCGCCAAGACCTCCTTCTCCAACCTGCTGCGCGACTACGACACCCTCTGCGCCCGGGTGGCCCGGCTCAACCGGGCCATGGCCAAGTTCTCGGTCTCCAACCTCTCCGGCATCCAGCTGCGGCTGGTGGAAAACACCTCCCGCACCACCGTGCTCAAGCAGTTCACCCAGGAGGAGGGCCTGTTCGCCGACCGGTTCCTGGCCGAAAAGGCCAAGAGCCAGGTGGGCGACTGGATCCGCCAGGGCGAGGTGTTCCGCCTGTTCGACCTGTTCCGGGTGGAGCTGGAAGTGAACAAGGACGGCGAAAAGGAAGTGTACGCCTCCCTGGACGCCGAGAGCACCGGCACCGCCATCACCCTGAAGGTGGTGTTCCTGGCCCACCTGCTGCGCGACCTCTACCGCAGCCGCACTGAGGTGCGGCTGCTGATCTTCGTGGACGAAGTGGACACCCTGGACGACCAGAACCAGGAGACCATCCGCGAATGCGCCCAGGAGCTGGGCTTCACCCTCATCATGGCCTCGCCCAACCCGGCCAACGCCAGGCGGCTCTATTTCCTGCGGCCCGAAGGCAAGGTCACCTACATCTATCCCGAGGAGTCCCTGGAGGTGGTGTTCCGGGACGAGCCGGTGCTGGAGGAGGAAGATGCCGATTCAGTCCAAGCTGCTGATTGAGCTCCTGGCCGCGGGCCGCCTCCCGGCCAGCCGGTTCTCCGCCAACGCCCGCCTGGACCTGCATACCCCCCTCGCCGCCGGCCTCCTGGAAAAGCGCCGCCAGGGCGCCGGCGAGGTGTTCGCCGTCACCAGCCCGGACGGATTCCGGGACTGGGTGGTGTCCCGCTTCCCCGGCATTTTCGGCGCCGCGGCCGCCGCCAGCCCGAGGGCCGGCAACATCGCCCTCAACCGCGATTCCAAGCGGGGCCGGCAGGGCCTGGACCATTTCCCCGTTCTGGCCCGGGGCCACGCTCCCCAGGCCCACCCGGACCTGGCGGACATCGCCGCCACCTCCGCCCGCTGGGGCGCGGCCGCCCTGCTCCTGGAGACCGACCCCCTGGAAAGCCGCGTTGGCGGCCCCGCCCTGCCCCCCGGGATCCGGGTGATGACCATCGAGAATCCCGAGACCTTCTACCACTCCGAACGGCTTCGGGCCGAAGCGGACCTGTTCCTGCTGGCCGGCACCGGGGGGCGGATGCGCGAGGCGTTCATCCATTGGCTCGCCGGGCAGGAGGGCATCCAGGTGATCCACTTCGGCGATTACGACCCCGTGGGGCTGCAGGAGTACACCCGGCTCCTGGCCAGGCTGCCTGGCCGGGTCACCCTGCATCTCCCCCCCGGCCTCGATGAATGCTTCCGGCGTTTCTCCAACCGCGCCCTGATGGAGGCTGGCAACAACCGGGCCGTGCTGGCCGGACTGCCGCGGGGTCTGAGCCCGGCCATGGACCGGGTGCTGGAGCTGATCGCCATCCATGGCCCGCTGGAGCAGGAAGCCCTGCTGATAACCTGAAATGGAGGACCCCATGAAGACATTCACTACATCCCGCGACATCCCGGCCACAATAGATCAAGTTTTTGCAGCGATAAGCGATCCGTTGCGATTGTCCCGGTGGTGGGGCCTGCCGGGTTCACCAATACTTTCAGCGTTTGCGAGTTCAGGAATGGCGGTCGCTGGTCTTTGATCATGCATGGACCAGATGGCAGCAATTATCCAAACGAGAATATTTTCGCAGAGATCGAATCACCGAGGAAGGTCGTAGTTCGGCACGACTCGGAGCCAAAGTATTGTTTAACCATTACCTTGGCATCGTCACCCACTGGAACCCACGTATCCTGGTCCCAGGAATTCGAGAGTTCAGAAGTTGCCAGTCGCATTGAACACATCGTCGTGCCAGCCAATGATCAGAACCTTGAGCGCCTCTCGGTTGAAGTATTGGGCAAGCAAGGCTAGAACGACTAATAACCTCCCGCCGTCACCCACCTCAGAGTTCTCCCTCCAGCCAGGCCTTCACGGTGCGCCGGGTGCTGTCGAAGGCGAGTTCCGGGAGTTCAGCCCCCGTGAACCAGCAGGCCTCCTCCACATCGTCGTTGGCCCCCAGCACCCCGCCCGTGGCCCGGGCCTGGTAGAGGAGGACGATGACCTTGTCGGCCTCGTTGAAGCTGAGGCCCAGCATCCGCTCGACGACCACGTCCAGCCCGGTCTCTTCCTTCATCTCCCGGACGGCGGCGGCTTCGGGGGCTTCGCCGTACTCCACGAAACCAGCGGCCAGGGCCCATCCCCCCTTTTCCGGGGCGACCTTCCGCTTCACCAGGAGCACCCGCTCACCGTCCGCCACGAACAGCACCACGGCCACCCGGGGGTTGGCGAAATGGATGAAACCGCAGGCGGGGCAGGCGGGGCGCAGGGTGCCGAAGCGGAGCAGCGACTGCACCGGGGTGCCGCACCGGGGACAGAACTTGACCTCCATCGGTTCAGTCCACCTCATCGTCCCCAAAGGCTTCCTTGTGTCCGGGGGCCAGGCTGACCAGGGACACTGTGCCCCGGGCGGAATAGCACAGGCGGCCGATCTCATCCACGAAGAGGAAGAAATCACCATCACCGGCCGGTGCTTTGGCGTAGTCGATCCCCTTCCCCGCTTCTCCCCTGGGGCCCTGCGGCCCGGTCATGCCGTCCAGCGGCGGCGGGATCCGCAAGGTGAGCCGCCCAATGGAGGCTTCGAAGGCGCAGGACGCGGGCTCGTCTGGGAAACCGGTCATCAGCTCGACCGCGGTGATCCCGGGCAACGGAGCCGACTTGGCGTGCTTGTGCTTTTTCTCCCCGGGCGCCTTCTTCACCTTTTCCGCCTTGACCTTAGTCTCCTTCGACATGGGCCGCCTCCTCGCTGGGCTGGGCTTTGCTCGGAAGGAACGCGTCCAGGGCCTGGTTGATGACGTCGGTGTACTTCAAGGGGGAGGAGACCCGCTCGGGTCCCTCGTTGTAGGCCTTCATGTAAGCGTCCAGCATCACCCGCACCGCCGGGGCGATCTCCGTGACCACCCGCTTGGTCTTCTTGCTGCCGGCTTTGTGTTTGGTGGCCATCACAGCTCCCTTCCGGTCAGGTACTGCACCAGCGCCATGTTGACCACATGGGCCAACTTGATCTTCGGCGTCATCCGGCCCTCGTCTTCGTTGTAGGCCTTGAGGTAGGCCTCGATCCGCTCCCAGTTCGCCCGGGGAATCTCCACATGCAGCTTGGTCGGTTTCGGTTTGGGGTTTTTCAGGGCCTTCACCATGGGTATCCTCCGCGCACCATGGCAAGCATTGCAACTGGATCATGTCTGTTTTGCAACTATTTTTTGCATTGATTGCAAAATAATGGACCTGGGACTGGCGGAGCGGGCCGGCGCCTCGGCCTGACTATTCCACCGGCTCGAAGTGGATCTGGGTGATCCAGTCGTGGAGCATCTTCGCCAGGGCCTTGGCGTCGTCCAGTTCGAAACCTTGATTGAGTTCCAGAGTGACCTTCCCGTGGGGCTGGAGCGCGAGTTCCGTCTTCGGCCTGATCGAGATCAGCCGGTGCTTGCCATCCTGGGTTTCGCCCACGTCGAAGTCGCACGTTGCGCTGCCATACTGTGCCATGGTGCCCTCCGGCTTGCTGCACGCTGATTATACCCCGGCCGGCAGTGGCCAGGCCGCCGGCCCTGAACCAGCGCGGGCGCCGCGGCCCAGTCCTGTCCTCGCTTTCCGGGCCAGGCGGAAAACGTTACAGAAATGTTACGGAGCCGTCCACGCCTGGAGGTGCTGGTGATCGATGACGAAGCCTGCGTCACCAGCCTGGTGCACGAACTGCTCCGGAACCGGCTGGGCTGGCGGGTGGAGCAGGTCCATGACGGCCGGGAGGCCATCCAGCGCCTGGAAAGCGCCCACTTCGACCTGGTGATCACCGACCTGCGCATGCCGGGCCTGGACGGATTCGCCTTGCTTGGCTGGATCCGGGACTTCCGTCCGGCGCTGCTGCCCAGGGTGCTGGTGATCACCGGCGACAGCGGCAGCCAGGCCCAGGACCGGGAACTGCGCGACCTGGGCGTCCCGGCCCTGCGCAAGCCGTTCAGCTCGGAGGACCTGGTGACCCACTGCCGGGAGCTGGTGAAACTTCACATGTAGGCGAACACTTCATCCTTGACGATGGTCCGCATTTTTTTCAGGCGCGCCAGGCCTTGCTTGCAGGCTGCGAACGCGTCCTGGCTGTTGGGCGAACTTGCTGCGACAAGTGAAATGATTTCACCCGGCTCGACCCTGCCGGTGCGCCGGATGAGGATCACATCCTCCAGGTTGTATTCATTGGACAGGGCCGCGGCGATGGTGCGCAGCTCGAACTTGGTTTCCTCGTTGGCCGCATAGTCAATGTAGCCGGTGGTCCCATCGGGGCTTTCCAGAGGTTTCACGATGGCGAAATGGAGGATCACCGAACCCACGCCCTGCTTGGACAGCATGTCGTAGACTTCACCAGGATCGATCGAGAGGGATGTGCATATTTCCATGTTCAACTCCATAGGTCGTCGGCCAACAGGACTTGCATGGGTTGTGCCACATTCTCCAAAGCAAGCCGGGGGCCGGTCCCGGGCCCGCCCGGCCCGTTGATAATTTCGACAATAATGACGATAACAACTCAATCCAGGTCCTAAACCCAATGCCAACAAAACATATTTTCAATATTTACGGTAAATTCGACAAAAAAGACTAATGGCGCCTGGGTTTCGACAATTAACGTGGTTCCAGGTCCCGGGAAACAGGCCTTGATCCGCCCTGAACCCGGGGCTAGAATGATTCTTACTTTTCAACCTGTTTTAGTCATAAATGGACACCGATGCCTCGCACCAGTCTACGCCTCAACCATTTCACTGAATCCGTCATCCGCCGGATGACCCGGGTGGCCAATGCCCACGGGGCGGTGAACCTGTCCCAGGGCTTCCCCGATTTCGATCCCCCGGAAGCCCTGCTCCAGGCCGCGGAGAAGGCGGCCCGCCAGGGCCCGCACCAGTACGCCGTCACCTGGGGGGCCGCCAACTTCAGGGCCGCCCTGGCCAGGAAGCAGAGCCGCTTCAGCGGGCTGCCCATCGACCCCGACGAGCACATCGTCGTCACCTGCGGCAGCACGGAGGCGATGATGGTGGCGATGATGACGGTCTGCGACCCGGGCGACAAGGTCATCGTGTTCTCGCCGTTCTACGAGAACTACGTGGCCGACGCGATCCTGTCCGGGGCGGAGCCTATCTACGTCGCCCTGCGCCCCCCGGATTTCGCCTTCGATCCCGCCGAGCTGAAGCGGGCCTTCGCCCAGGGGGCCAAGGCCCTGATCCTGTGCAACCCCTCCAATCCGTCCGGCAAGGTCTTCACCCGCGAGGAGCTGCTGTGCATCGCGGAACTGGCCGAGGCTTCTGATGCCTTCGTCATCACCGACGAGGTCTACGAGCACATCCTCTACGCGCCGGGCGAGCATGTGCACTTCGCGGCGCTGCCGGGGATGTTCCAGCGGACCCTCACCTGCAGTTCCCTGTCCAAGACCTACTCCATCACCGGCTGGCGCCTGGGCCACCTGATCGCGGCCCCCGAGGTCATCCTTGCTGCCCGCAAGGTCCACGACTTCCTCACCGTGGGCGCCGCCGCCCCGCTGCAGGAGGCGGCCGTCACCGCCCTGGAACTGCCCGACTGCTACTACGGGGAGCTGCAGGCTGTCTACGCGGAAAAACGCGACGCCTTCCTGGGCTTCCTGGACGCCGCGGGCCTCAGCTACACCCGCCCCGACGGCGCCTACTATGTGATGGTGGACATGTCCGAGTTCCACTGCGCCGACGACGTCGCCTTTGCCGAATGGCTGGCCCGGACCGTGGGCGTGGCCGGGGTGCCCGGCTCCAGCTTCTTCCGGGAGCCGGTGAACCACCTGATCCGGTTCCATTTCGCCAAGCGCCTGGAGACCCTGCGGGACGCCGGGGAGCGGCTGCTTTCCCTCCGGGAGAAGGCGAGCGGCCTCACTTGGCCTTAGAGTCTATCTCGATAGGCTCTGAATGTCGGCCCGCCTCGCCAGGTAGTCGCCCAGCATCTGGATGGCCTGGACCAGGATCACCAGGGTGATCACGGTGACGACCATGACGCCGGTCTGGTAGCGGTAGTAGCCGAACCGGATCGCCAGATCGCCGACCCCGCCGCCGCCGACGATGCCGAACACTTCGCCCCGGTCCACCGTCAGCGTGGCGTCCCGCACGGCCAGGATGTTTGTCCCCAACCTGTTGTCGGCCTTGAAGGCTACCGAGATGTCCTGCAGCTCGATCACTTGCCAGCCTTGAGCTTATCCAGCAGCCACTGGGGCTTCTGGAAGGACCTGAAGGGCGACTTCGGGTCGTCGATGGCGGCGGCGAACTCCCTGGACTGGACGATCTCCCTCAGGTCCCTCACCCACGGCTGGGCTTGGAATGGCCATGTCAACCTCCGGATGGGCCGAACACCGGATGATCCTTGCCCAGCGCCTCGGACAGACCGTAGGCGGGAATGGCCGGGGGCAGGTCCTGGAGCTGCTGCTCCAGGTAGGCGTGGAGCGCCGGGTCGGCGTCGCCCGAGACGCTGTGCCGGCCCTCCTCGATGGCCACCCGGGCGGTGACGCCGCTGCCGGCGAAGAAGTCCAGGACCACGGAGCCTGGGAAGGACAGGGCCCGCACCAGCCTGCGGATCAGTTCCCGGGGCTTCTGGGTGGGGTGCCCCACCCTTTCCCTGGCGTTGCCGTTCAGGCGCGGCAGGCGCCAGACGTTGGTCGGGTTGCGGCCCTTGGCCACGCTTTCGGGCCTGAGCCGCCGGTCCTTCAGGTAGGCGTCCCGGGTGGCGTCATCGTAGGGTTCCCGTACCGCGTCCAGATCGAAATAGTAGTTCGCCGTCTTGCCGAACCAGGCGATCTCCTCGTGGCGGTTGGCGAAAAAGCGCTGGGCGCCCAGTCCGTTGGGATAGTTCCAGACGATGAGGTTGGCCAGGCGCATGGCGCTGCTTTGGCGCATGGCGCAGACCAGGGTCAGCAGGTCCCCCGACCCCGCTTCGGCCTGGTACTGCAGCCCGCCGAACAGGACCAGGTTGCCGGTGGGGGCCAGCACGCGCTCCGCCTCCCGCAGCCAGCCCGAGGCCCAGGACAGGTAGTCCGGATAATGGTCCCAGCAGGCCAGCTGGAGGTTGTAGGGCGGATCGCAGATGACCAGTTGCACGGACTGGTCGGGGAGCCGGCCCAGGAGGTCCAGACAATCCGCGGTCACCACCGCGTGCCGGGTCCGGTCCGGGGGCAGCCGCCGCGCCAGGTGCTCGGAAGCGTGCAGGCCGCCCCGCTTGCGCAAGGCGTTCATGCCCATGTGTCCCGTGTTGTGCTGTGACCGGTTGCCCATCTATGGCTGCTTTGGATCCTTCACCTGCAGGGGGTCTCCTTCCGGCTGCCCCGGGACCGCCGCCGGGGGCGGTGGCGGGGCGGGCAGATTGGTGCCCCAGACGCGCACTTCCACCGGCTGGGCGCGGGCCTTCTCCCGGGCCTCGCGCACGGTGTCGATGGCTTCCTGGCTGCTGGGGGCCTTGGGCCCGGTGCCGGGCTTGAAGGCCAGGCGGAGCATGTCGGTGGGCTGGGTGGCGCTGGTGGCGACCAGGCCGGTGTAGCGGTCCACCTCGGCCCACTCCATGCCATCGGGCACCGGGAACTCCTCCTTGGGGGTGCCGGGCAGGGCGGCCTTCATGAAGTCCACCCATATGGGCAGGGCCACCTTGGCCCCGTCGGCGCCCTTGAAGATGGTCTTCTTGGCGTCCAGGCCGACCCATACGCCGCAGGTGATGTGGGTGGAGAAGCCCACGAACCAGGCGTCGGTGTGGTCGTCGGTGGTGCCGGTCTTGCCGGCCACGGGCCAGTTGAGCTCGTTGGCCCGGGCGCCGGTGCCGCGCTGGGCCACCCCCTGCAGGCACTGGATGAGCTGGTAGTTGCTCATGGGATCCACCACCTGCTCTCCCGGGGTGCCGTCGTGGGTCTCCAGCACCTTGCCGGAACGATCGACGATCTTGAGGATGAGGAAGGGGGGCGGTGCCTGCTTGCCGCCGTTGGCGAAGGTGGCGTAGCCCCGCACCATGTCCTTGAGGGTGAGGTCGGCACTGCCCAGGGCGAGGCTGGGATAGGGGTTCATCTTGCCGCC
Source organism: Holophagaceae bacterium (assembly GCA_003165415.1). Lineage (GTDB taxonomy): Bacteria > Acidobacteriota > Holophagae > Holophagales > Holophagaceae > Mesoterricola. The sequence goes on along the minus strand of PLUC01000164.1, from coordinate 34,292 downwards.
CACCCCGGCGTTGCGGGCGAAGGCGATGACGTTGTCGATGCCGGTGGCCTCCAGGGTGCGCACGGCCGGAACGTTGCGGGAATCGCGGATGGCCTCCCATATGGGGATGGGGCCCCAGAAGTCCTTCTCGTAGTTCTTGGGCTCGTAGACGGTGTTGTCCATGTGGAACCGGGTGGGCACGTCGCTGACCATGGTGGCGGGCGTCTTGCCTTCGGTGAAGGCGGCGCCGTATACGAACGCCTTCATGGTGGAGCCCACCTGGCGCTCGGCCTGGAACGAGCGGTTGAACTTGGAGCGCTTGAAGTCATAGCCGCCGACCATGGCCCGGATCTCCCCGGTCTGGGGCTCCACCGCCATCAGGGCCCCTTCCACTTCCGGCTCCTGGTCCAGTTCCAGCCGGGTGGGGACGCCGTCCTCGCCGGCGGCCTTCACCAGGAACAGCGGCGCGGCCCCGCGCGGCAGGATCGAACGGATGTTCTTGCCGGCCCAGGAAAAGGCGTTGTCGGGCACGGCCAGCACCGTCTTCCCGATGCGCACCTCGGCCGCCCCGGGCTTCCAGCCCTGGATGATGCCGCGCACCGAATCCCCCTCCTCGAAGTACCGGTTCCAGCCGGGCAGCGCGGCGGTGTCGGGACTGGGGATGACCTGGACGGCTTCCTTGCGGAAGCCCCGGCGCCGGTCCACGGCGCGCAGCCCCGCGCGCACCGCCTCATCGGCGGCGGCCTGCCATACCGAGTCGATGGTGGTGGTCACTTCCAGGCCGCCTTCCAGCACCCGGTCCCGGCCGTACTTTTCGTAGAGGTACTTGCGGACTTCCTCCACCGCATAGGGGGCGACCGCCTCCTCCTGGGCGTTCTCCCGGGCCAGGCGGATGGGGCGGTCCAGCAGGCTCTGGGCGTCGCTGTCCTTCAGGTAGCCCTCGGCGACCATGCGCCGCAGCACGTGGTTGCGCCGCAGCTTGGCGGCCACGCGCGCCTTGGGATCGGGATTGTAGGGGTTGTACCAGTTCGGGTTCTGGACCAGGCCCGCGAGCAGGGCGCATTCCTCCACCGCCAGCTGGGGGGCGGTCTTGCCGAAGTAGTACTCGGCGGCCGCCTCGATGCCGTAGCGGCCGCCGCCGAAATAGACCTCGTTGGCATACTGCTCGAAGATCTGCTTCTTGGTGTAGGCCTGCTCCAGCTTTCGGGCCAGGATGATCTCCTTGAGCTTGCGGTCCAGGCGCCGCTGGCGCTTGGCGGTGACCGTGCGCACCAGCTGCATGGTGAGGGTGGAGGCGCCCTCCCGGCGCTGGCCGAAGCTGGTGACGAAGTTGAAGCCCGCGCGCAGGATGCCCCGGGCGGAAATGCCGCCGTGGTTCATGAAGTCCGAGTCCTCGGTGGCGATCACCGCGCCCACGAAGGCCCGCGGGATGTCCCCGAACGGGATGACCACCCGGTTCTCTTCGGCGAACGCCCCGATGACGTCGCCGTTGCGGTCCAGCACCTTGGTGATGGTCTTGGGCACGCGCAGGGCGAAATAGGTGAGGAAGCTGTCCACGTCCCGGGACATCACCGACCAGGCCACGCCCAGGGCCAGGATCCCCGCGCCCACCAGGCCCAGGAAGGTCCAGAGCACCCGGCTGAGAGAAGTCTTGCGGGGGTGGACGGATTTCCTCGGGTTCTGCGCCTGGATTGCCATGCTCCCAGGTTAACCTAAGGACATGGCCCGACCCACCCTCCTAATTGTGGCGAAATCAAGATCGACCTGGCTCTCGAACGCGCTTCGGGAAACGGTGCCTCCGTTCCTGGACCGGGGCTGGCGGGTGGTGGCCCACCCCAAGATCCGCAATGCATGGCTGGGCGCGGGTCTGCCCCCGGAGGCGTTCAACGGGGATCCCCGCTACGGGGACGAAGGGGCGGTGCCGGAACTCTGCCTGGCCCTGGGCGGGGACGGGACCCTGCTCACGGCGGCCCGCCACGCCGGGGTCAGGGGCACGCCGCTCCTGGGCATCAACCTGGGCTCCCTGGGCTTCCTCACCTCCCACCCCTCCGAGCAGGCCGCCGAGGTGATCGCGGCCTACTTCAAGGGCAGCTTCAGCGCCGAGACCCGCACCATGATCAGCGCCCAGGTGGTGCGGGGCGGCGAGGTCCTGCCCGGGCGGCCGGTGCTCAACGACGCCGTGCTGGTCAAGGGCCTGGCGGCGCGGATGATGGAGTTCCGGGTGCAGATCGACGGCGGCGACGCGGCCCACCTGAGGGCCGACGGCCTGATCGTGGCCACCCCCACCGGCTCCACCGCCTACTCCCTGTCCGCCGGCGGGCCGATCCTGCACCCCGCCCTGGACGCCCTGGTGATCTCGGCCATCTGCCCCCACTCCCTCACCCTGCGCCCGATCGTGGTGCCCGGCCACCTGCCGGTGGCCATCACCCTGGTGCACGCCGAGGACGCCCACCTGACCCTGGACGGCCAGGTGGACCACGGCCTGCTGTCCGGGGACCGGGTGGAGCTGCGCAAATCAGAGCAGACCATCACCCTGCTCCAGGACGCGAACTTCTCGTTCTTCCGGCTGCTCCAGGAGAAGCTGCACTGGTCGGACAGGTAGGCGCCGACCTGGTTTTCCCCTATGCGTGGGTGGTTTCAATGGCCATGGCGCGCAGGGCCTGGCCGATGGCGGCCAGGGCGGCGTCGATCTCGGCTCTGCCGATGGCGCCGATGCAGCCCACCCGGAAGGTCTCCAGCTCGGTGAGCTTGCCGGGATAGAGGATGAAGCCGGAAGCCTTGGCCCGGTCGTAGAGTTCCTGGAAGGCGTAGTTGGGGTGGCCGGGGGCGCGCACCGTGACGATGATGGGGGCCTGCAGCTCCCGGGGCAGGAAGGGCTCCAGCCCGAGTTCCGCCAGGCCCGCCAGCAGGCGCTCGCAGTTGTCCTGGTACCGGGCCAGCCTGCCCTCGCGGCCGCCTTCGGCGTCGTACTGGTCCAGGGCCGCCGCCAGGGCGGCCACCACGTGGGTGGGCGGGGTGTAGCGCCAGCGGCCGGTGCTCTGCAGGTAGGCGAACTGGTCGTGCAGGTCCAGGGAAAGGGAATGGGACCGGCCCTTGGCCGCCAGCAGGGCCTCCTTGCGGGCCAGCACGAAGCCCATGCCGGGCACCCCCTCCAGCGCCTTGTTGCTGGAGGCGATGACCGCGTCGAAGGCGATCGACCTGGCGGACAGCGGCAGCACCGCGAAGGAGCTCATGGCGTCCACGATCAGGCGCCGCCCGGCCCCTTGCACCACCCGGGCCACCTCCTCCAGGGGATTGAGCATGCCGGTGCTGGTTTCGCAGTGGATGATCCCCACGTGGGTGATGGCCGGATCCAGGGCCAGGGCCGCCGCCACCCGGGCCGGGTCCACCGGGCGGGTCTCGCCGAAATCCAGCACCGCGAGCTCCCGGCCCATGGTCCCGGTGAGCTTGGCCATGCGCGCCCCGTAGGCGCCGTTCACCAGCACCAGGAGCTTGCCGTCCCGGGGCACCAGGGTGCCCACGGCCGCCTCCACCGCGTAGGTGCCGGAGCCCTGCATGGGCACGCAGACGAAGGCTTCGCCTCCGTCCACGATGGCCACCAGCCGACGGCACACGGCCGCGGTCAGGGCGTTGAACTCCGCGTCCCAGGAACCCCAGTCGTTGAGCATGGCCACCTTGGTGGCCAGGGAGGTGGTCAGGGGACCGGGGGTGAGCAGGATCGGGTCGCGCATGGGAAGCTCCGGGGGAAAGGATTCAGGCCGCGGCCGGCCGGCGCCAGGCCTGGGCCCTGAGGTTCAGCAGCCAGCCCAGGCCGTTGAGCGCCAGGGTCACGGCCAGGGAGGTGGCCACGATGAGGGTGGCCATGGCCGCGGCCGAAGCGGTGTCGCCGGCGTCGTCCATGTTGAGCACGGCCACCGAGGCCAGCACGGTGTCGGGGGTGTAGAGGAAGATCACGCAGCTCACGGTGGTCGTCGCCGAAACGAACAGGAACCTGACCACGTCCAACAGGGCCGGCAGGGTGATGGGGAGGGTGACCCGCCGGCAGGTGGTCCACCAGGGGCGCTGGAGGCTGCGGGCCACGGCCTCCACCTCCCCGTCGATCTGGCGCAGGGAGGTCATGATGGCCATGTGGCCGGTGGTGTAGAAGTGCACCACCGTGGAGATGACCAGGATCGCCATGGTCCCGTAGAGCTTGTGCAGCGGGTTGCCGGGCCGGTTGAAGCAGAACACGTAGCCCAGGCCCAGCACCAGCCCCGGCACCGCCATGGGCATCAGGGCCAGGGACTGGATCAGGGCCGCCACCGGCCGGGGCGCCGGGGTCTTCTCCGCCAGGTAGGCGCCGGCGAAGATCACGGCGCAGCCCACCACCGCGGTGAGCGCCCCCAGCTTGAGGCTGTTGCGGAAGGCCAGCCAGCCGCCGCCGTCCACGTTGGCGAAATCGTAATGGCTCAGCGTCAGGTCCATGTGGTAGGGCCAGAGCTTGATGAAGGAGGCCGCCACGGCGGTGCCGATCAGGGCCAGCAGGAACACCGACACCGCCGCGCACAGGCACCAGAGCATGCCGTCCCGCAGCACGCCGGGCTTGGCGGCATAGGCCACGGAGCTGCCGCTGAAGGTGCCGCCCCGGCCCCGGGCCAGCCAGCGCTCCGCCGCGAAGCTGAAGACGGCCGGCAGCAGCAGCACCAGGCCCACCGCGGCGCCCTTCTGGAAATTCTGCTGGCCCAGCACCTGCTTGTAGGCTTCCATGGCCAGGACGTTGGTCTGCCCGCCCACCACGATGGGCACCCCGAAATCGGTCACCACCAGGGTGAAGACGATGAGGCAGGCCGAGGTCAGGCCGTAGCGGATGGTGGGCACCGTCACCGTCATGAAGCGCCGGAAGCGGTTGGCGCCCAGCACCTCGGCGGCCTCGTACAACCTCCCGTCGGAGATGCTCAGCGCGGTCAGCAGCACCAGCAGGGCGTAGGGGAAGGTGTAGAAGCATTCCCCCAGGACGATGCCCACCGGCCCGTAGATGGGCACCCCGTGCATCCAGGCCTTGAGCAGGCCCTGGTTGCCGAACAGGTACACCAGGGAGATGGCGGGCATCAGCGACGGGGTCAGCAGCGGGCTGAGGGCGATGACCTTGAACACCGGCCTGGCGGGGATCCGCGACTGGGCCAGGGCGAAGGCGAACACCAGCGCCAGGGGCACCACCAGCGCGGTGGCGATCACTGCCAGGTAGAAGCTGTTCCAGGCTGCGGCGAGGAGCCTGGGCTCGGTGAGCAGCTCGCGCAGGTTGCGCAGGCCGAGGAACTGGCCTTCGGGCCCCTGCAGGGCCTTCACCAGGATCTCCCCCAGGGGCCAGGCCAGGAACAGCAGCAGCAGGCCGGCCATGGCGCAGGCCATGACCTGGGCCAGGCGCTCGTCGGCAGATAAGATGGGTCCCCGCCCGAGCCTCATGAAGCCTCGTCCACGAACAGCCGCATGCGTTCCGGGGGGAAGCCCAGCGGCACGGTCTGGCCCGCGGCGATCCCGGGATCCTTGGCGGAGAGGTCCACCCGCAGCACGATCTCCCGGGCCTGCTCCAGGCGCAGCGTGGCCCGGCGCACCGGCCCCAAGAACTCCAGGCTCTCCACCTGGGCCATGAGCAGGCCGCCGCCCGGGGCTCCGATCTGGATGTCTTCGGGGCGGCAGAACAGCCGCGCGGGCCCGGCCGGATAGTCGCCCAGGACCGAGATCTCCTGCCCCGCCAGCTCCACCTTGCCGTCCGGCCGGACCCGCACCGGCGGGAAGTTGGAATGGCCCACGAAGTCCGCCACGAACCGCGAAGCCGGGTGGTGGTAGATCTGCTCGGGGGTGCCCACCTGCTCCAGGGTGCCGTGGTCCATCACCGCCACGGTGTCCGCCAGGCTCAGGGCCTCCTCCTGGTCGTGGGTCACCATGATGGTGGTGATGCCCAGCTTCTGGTGGAGCTGCTTCAGCTCCTGGCGCAGGTGGACCCGCACCCGGGCGTCCAGGGCCGACAGGGGCTCGTCCAGCAGCAGCATGCTGGGGCAGGTGGCCAGGGCCCGGGCCAGCGCTACCCGCTGCTGCTGGCCGCCGGAGAGCTGGCTCGGGTATTTGCGTTCGGCGCCGCCCAGGCCCATCAGGGCCAGGAGTTCTTCGACCCGGACGCGGCGCGCCGCGCGATTGGAGCGCAGGCCGTAGCCGATGTTCTCGGCGACGTTGAGGTTCGGGAACAGGGCGTAGTTCTGGAACACGATCCCGTAGTCGCGCTGGGCGGGGGGCAGGTGGCTGATGTCCCTGCCCTCCACCCGCACCTGGCCCGCGTCCTGGGTCTCCAGGCCGGCGATGATCCGCAGCAGGGTGGTCTTGCCGCAGCCCGAAGGCCCCAGCAGGCAGAGGAACTCGCCTCTGGCCACCTGCAGGTTGATGTCGGCGAGGGCGGTGAAGGATCCGAAACGCTTGACGATACCTTGGACCGACAGGAATCCGGACATTCGCTCACCCCCGCCCATGTGAACCTATTTCTTCTCGGACTTGCCGTCGTAGCGCCTGGTCCACTCGGCCAGGATGCGGTCGCGGTTGCTGGCGGACCACTTGAGGTCCTGCTTGACCAGCATGCTTTCGAAGGTGGCAGGCAGGAAGGCCAGGGGCTTGGCCACGCCGGGATAGGCGACGACGGCGAAATTATCCTTGTAGAGTTCGTTGGCGTCCTTGGAGGCGCACCAGTCGCAAAGCTTCTTGGCGGCGTCCAGATGCTTGGTGCCCTTCATGATGCCGGTGGCTTCCAGGTCCCAGCCCAGGCCCTCCTTGGGGAACACCAGGTCGATGGGGGCGCCTTCGGCCTTGAGCTTGTTGGCCCGGTATTCGAAGGTGATGCCGATGGGGAACTCGCCCGAGGCGGCCATCTTGCCGGGCTTGGAGCCGGAGTGGACGTAGAGGCCAATGTTCTGGTGCAGCTTGTCCATGTACTCCCAGCCCTTCTTCTCGCCGAACATGGTCAGCCAGGCGCTCACGTCGAAATAGCCGGTGCCGCTGGAGGCGGGGTTGGGCATGACGATCTTGCCCTTGTACTCGGGCTTGAGCAGGTCCTGCCAGGACACGGGCTTCGTGAGGCCCTGCTTGGCCGCTTCCACCGTGTTGAAGCAGATGGTGGCGCCCCACACGTCCATGCCCACCCACATGGGGGGCTTGGTGGAGCTGACGTACTTCTTGCTGAGCTGGTCCACGCCCTTGGGCGCGTAGGGCAGCAGCATATTCTCCTTCTCCAGCAGGAGCAGCGAGGAGGCCGCCAGGCCCATCACCACGTCCGCCTGGGGCGCGGCCTTCTCGGCCAGCAGCTTGGCGGTGATGATGCCGGTGGAATCGCGCACCCACTTGACCTTCACGTCGGGGTAGGCCTTGTTGAAGGACGTCTCGTAGGCCTGGATCTGGTCGGCTTCCAGGGCGGTGTAGACGGTGATGGGGGTCTGGGCGAAGCAGGTGGCACCTGCGGTGACCAGGGCCAGCTTGGTGGCGAACGAAACGATCAGTCGGCGTACATTCACGGGGCGCTCCTTGGGCTAGGGGTGGTTGCTTCCCCCACTCTGCGCAGCGCCTGTGATGTCCCAGCTACAATGCCGTTTCATCGCTGTAAACTATAGCCCGCCCCGCAGGTTGGCGCAGGTCCACAGCGCCCCTTCCTTCTCCCGCAGCAGCGCCACCAGCCGGCCCTGGTGCAGGCCACGCACCGGCGGGTCCGGATCGGGGAAGCCTTCGGGCAGGGCCCAGGACGGGCCCCGGATCGCCCCCAGGGGCACTGGCCGGCCGTGGAGCAGGTGGTCCGCCTCGGTGTCGTCCAGGACCCGGGAGGGGCACCAGGGCACCAGGTCCTCGCCCTGGACCAGGGTGCGCGCCCCGGGGCCGGGATCGCTCCAGGGGCCGATGGCGGTGCGGGTCAGGGCCGAGAGGTGGGTGGGACAGCCCAGGGCGCGGCCCAGGTCCCGGGCCAGGGCGCGCACATAGTAGCCGCCCCGGCAGGTGAGGCGCAGGACGGATGCCCGGGGCAGATCGTGGCTGACCCACCCGGCCTCGTGCAGGAAGACCCGGGACGGCGGCAGGTCCACCACCTCGCCCCGGTGGGCCTTCTTGTATGCGGCCTCGCCGTCGATCTTCTTGGCGCAAGTGTCGGGCGGCACCTGGTCGCGCCAGCCCAGGAAGGCCGCCAGAGCGCCCTCCAGGGCCTGGGCGGAGGGCGCCGGGCCTTCGGCCACCACCAAGCCCCCGTGGTCGCAGGTGTCGGTCTCGGTGCCCCAGGCCAGCCGGGCCAGGTAGGTCTTGGGCAGCGGGTGCATGAGGTCCATCAGCCGGGTGGCCTGGCCCACCAGCACCAGCAGCAGCCCGTCGGCGAACGGGTCGAGGGTGCCGCCGTGGCCCAGGGCCAGCTTCTTCTGCCCGGCCTCCCAGGCTTCGTGCTTGAAGCCGCGCACCACGTCGAAGCTGCTGCCGCCCACCTCCTTGTGGACGAGGTGGATTCCGGGTTCCAGGGCCCAGGTGATATCTGACGTCATGAATAACTCCAATAAAATCAAACATCATTGTCGTGAGGAATCACCACGCTTTACTGAATATTATCTGGTGCATCTGAGTACGTTTGAGCAAGAGAGGGTGACCTGCCACGGACCAGACGGAGCGCAAACCTGGATAGCATGACCAGGCGGATGGAGCTGGATGCTGGCAGGAACCTGTCTCAAGTATCGCCGACCGGAGAGTGGAAAGGCGGGATCATGGTCGGCCGGCGCACTGAATGGAGGGGACCGGAGTTTTTGAGAGGCGTTCTCGGCCGACCCCGAAACCACGCCTGTTCTGCCGGGAGCCGGACGGGTCCCGCGAGGGCAATCGATTTCGTGAAGATTGTGATGATGGAGGTTAAAACCTGTGCAAAAATAGGCACCGGGTGGCCCAGGTGAAGGCCCATTCCGTTCGAACTGACATCCGGATAAGGCCCACAATTTTCAGATCTTCTAGGAGTGACAGTATGGCAAGCGGATGGAGATCCCTTACGACGGCTGTGGTTGCGGGTCTCATAGGCCTAGGTTGTTCCAAGCCGGTGACCGCTCCCGTGAGCGCGCAGTTCCAGGTGAGCGCGGATGCGCGCATCAATCCGGATTCCATGGGCAATTCCCTGTCCGTGGGCATCCGGCTCTTCGAGTTGAAGGACCTCACCGAGTTCAGCAAGCTGACGCTGGAGGCGGCCAACAGCGAGAAGACGCCGTCGGAGCTGATCGGCCCGGCCCTGGTGTCCTTCTCGGAATTCACGGCTGTCCCGGGCGCCACTGCGCCGCGCACGGTGGTTCTGCAGCCCGATACCAAGTTCCTGGCCGTCCTCGCCCTTTATCGCAAGCCGGACGCCCAGTTCTGGCGCGTCGTCCTGCCCGCGGACAGCCTGCGCAAGAGCAAGGGCAATGCAGTGGTGGTCCACGTCACCGCGAACAAGCTGACGGTGACGGGCGCGACCTTGCAGCTGCTTCCCGGCCAGCCCGACCCCGGAAAGTAGCTGAGCTTGACTCCAGGTCCGGGCTGGGGGGAGGCCACGCATGCGTGGCCTCCCCCCAGTCATGTCAGGGATTCATCGAGCCGCTCGGCACCCCGCCCTGGATGATGACGGGCGTCCCGGGTATGGGAACGAAGATGCCGATGGTGTTGCCGCCCTGGAGGGTGCAGGGGTCCCCGGAACGCACCATGGGGTTCCCCCCGGCGAGCACGTTGGGACTGCCTTGAATGGCTTCGATCTTGCCGCCCACCGTGCCCGACACCACGCCCCCCAGGGCGCCCGCCATGTCGCCCATGCAGGTGGGCACGTTGCTCTGGCCCAATACGAAAGCCTGGGCACCGGAGAAGACGACGGTGGCGACCGTCCCCTGGCGGCTTTCCAGGCTGTTGGTCACGGGATAGGGCAGCGGCGGGGTGCCGGGACCCGGGGTCTTGTTGAAACTGGGAACGGTGGACACGGCCTGCATGCCGTCCACACCCATGACGTTGACGAAGTTGGGGCTCATGGGCGGCCGGCCTCCCGGGCGGCGGCCAGGGCGGACGGGTTCACTTCCATGCGGAACTCCAGTCCCTGGATGGGCTCCGCCTTAGGGAGGCGCGCCCGCGCCACCTGGGTCACGGATCCGGATTCGAGATCCAGGATCAGCGTGTCCGTCATCAAGGCCACGGAGGCCGTGCGTCCATCCGGGTAGCGGACCAGGGCGAAAGGCTGGTGCCCGGGCAGGGCGAACCGGGCCAGGGTGTTCCCCTGGGCATCCTGGACGGCCGAACGCGCATCGGCGGGCAGCAGGTTGGTGAGGGTCAGCACCTCGTCGCCCCGCAGGTGCTCCGTCTGCCACTGGGGATGGGCGCAGTTCCAGTAGCCGAAGTCGAAGTCCCTGGGCAGGAGGGGATGGCGCTCCCGCACCCAGGCGGCGTCCGGAGTGCCCGCCAGCAGCCGGCGCGGAGACCATCCCCGGCCGAGGGGGCCGCAGCCCGCCGGCGTGAGTTCCTTGCCGGGCTTGATCTTGCCGCGGGCGTTCTGCCAGAAATAGGCGGAAGTGACGGGCCGGCCGGGAGCTTCGATCTGGGGCGCGGGCAGGCGCTTGACCCGGCCGGCCTGGAGGGCCCACAGGGTGGCGTGGCCCATGCCGATGGGGTTGGCTTCGTTGCGGGCATAGGCGGCTGCGGGTTGCCCCAGGTCCTGCTGCCGCTCGGGCGGGAGCCGGAACTTCTTGGGCACCCTCGACATCGCCTCCACGGGAATGGTCAGCGTGCCCCCAAAAGCGAATTCGTAGGTCAGCGGCACGGAGCCGATGGCGGCGGGCGCGGTCAGGGTCCAGGGGTTGACGCGGACCAGGCCGAGGCTCCCGAACCGGAGCAGGCCGTAGATCCAGCGCAGGGGCCAGCGTTTCTTCCGGAACCAGCGAGGCCCGACGATGCCCAGGCTGGCATCCAGCAGCGCCTGCCCGGCCGGGCCTGGACGCAGGAGCTTCAGGGAGGCGGTGAAGCGCCGGCAGGGCCTGCCGCGGGGAGCATGGGCATGGCCCAGGACGAGCACGTCGCATCTGGGCTTGAAGGGTGCGTAGTCGCTTTCGCCACGGGGACTGGTCAAGGCCGGGTCGCCCAGGAAACTGTCGGTGGCGGCAAGGGGCGCCTGGTCGTCGGCGAAGTCGAGGTGGTGGGTGCATTGTCCGGCGCCTGCTCCCGGACGCAGGACGTAGGTGATGCGCATCACCAGCACATGGAAGGGCTGATCCTGGGTGTCGAGCCCTTCGAAGGCCAGGGCGGGAAAGGCGGTGCGGTTGATGACGTCCACCGGATGCGGCCTCAGTTGAGGTTGATGGTGCCGCCCTTGACCGCGACGGCGGAAGCGGCCTGGATTCCGATCTGGCCACTGGCCTTGAGCGTGAGATCGTTCCCGTTCAGGGTGATGGTGCCGTCACTCTTCATCACGAAGCTGGCCGCCCCGACGGTGATGGAAAGTTCGTCCCCGGCCGAGATGGTGTAGGTCTTGCTGACCTGCACGGACTGGTCGCTCCCGATGCTCTCGGTGACGTTGCTGCCGACCCTGAGGGAGGAAGAGCCCGAGATGGCCAGGGTGACGTCCTTGCCGGTGGACTCGGTGCGGCCGCCCGACACGCTCTCGCTGCTGTCGCCGCCCACGGTGACCTGGCTTTTCCCGCCCACCTGCAAGGTCTGGTCCATGCCCACCGAGAGGCTCAGGTTGTGCTGGACGGTCTCCTTGAGGTCGCGCCCGACGGTCTCGGCCTGGTCCTGGCCGACGGTTTCCGTACGGTCCTTGCCGATACTGATGGTCTCGTTCTGGCCGACCGATTCCGTCCGGTCATGGCCGATGGCGCTGGTCTCGTCATTCCCCACCTTCTTCCTGCGGTCGTGGCCCACCGAATGGCTCTCGTCCTGCTCCACCTCGAGGCGCTGGTCCTTCTCGGCATGCAGCCAGACTTCCTCGGCCCCCTTCCGGTCCTCGAAGCGCAGGGCGTTGGCGTTGGCGTGGGTGCCCTGGGGGCTGGAGCGGGTGAGGATGCCGCTCTGGGTCTTCTGGTTGGGCAGTTCCCAGGGGGGCATCTGGTGTTCGTTGTAGACCGAGCCGGTGATGATGGGGCGGTCGGGATCCCCTTCCAGGAATTCCACCAGGACTTCCTGGCCGACCCGAGGCAGGGTGATGAAGCCGAAGTTGCTGCCGGCCCAGGGCATGGCCACGCGGAGCCAGCACATGCTCTGGTCGCTCGCCCCGGCCGACCGGTCCCAGTGGAATTTGGCCCGGACACGGCCATATTTGTCGCAGTAGATCTCCTCCCCCTGCGGGCCCACCACGATGGCGGTCTGCGGACCGGGCATGATGGGCCGGGGGGTCGAGCGCGGCGGCCGGAACCGGACCGACTTGCGCATGCAGGTGAATTCGTTGCCGTAGATCTCCCTGGCCTGCTCGTCGAAATAGTTGTTGGCGCCCTTGTGCTGGATCCAAGTGGCGATGAAATGGGCGTTGTCGCCCTGGTAGGCATAGTGGTTCTCCAGCGTGAAGGACTGGCCGCAGGCGAGGCTGCGCACGGTTCCGTTCCCCTGGAAATTCATGGACTCTGCATCCAGGGCTTCCATCTGAACCTGGGCCTGGTCATCGCCGGCGGAGTGGTCCGGGAAGGCATAGGCCCCCGGGTATTCATAAACCTCCATTTCCGGCAGGGAGCCCATCTGCCGCTGGGTATTGACGTACGCCTCTAGGGGGAGCGTGGGGTTCTTGAAATCGAAGGTCTTCAACCTCACCTTGTTCGCCACCAGGGTCCGCACGGCCTCCATGCGGTGGATGGCGTCCTCGGCCTCGGAGCCGGGGCTGTCGTTGAACTCGACGTCGGGCTGGAGGGGGTCCGGGTGGAGGTTGCGGGAATCCTCGCTCACCACCAGGACGTGGCGGTCTTGATGGAAGGCGAAGTGGTAGAGCCAGCCGATCTCTTCCATGAGCCGGCTGACGAAGGCGAAGTCCGACTCGTGGTACTGCATGCAGAGGGTGAGGGCCTTCCTGCTGCTGGCCTGCAGTTCATAGTTGGCCAGGTGCTTGTAGTCGTCGAAGACCATCCTGAGGATGTCCTCCACCTTCTTCTCCTGGAACACCCGGCAGTTGAGCCGTCTGCGCAGGAATTCCGTCCACGGGCCTAGCCGCATCTGGTAGTAGGCGACGCCCTCCACCACCCCGGTATGGGCGAAGGAGGTGACGTGGCCGTGGAAGTAGCGGTCGCCGCCCTGGGCCTTGAGGGTCACAGTGACCGGCTGGCCCATGAGTGACTTGAGCTCCAGGTCGGCCTTGGGAGAGAAGAGGCGCAGGTCGAAGCAGAAGGGCGCGGAGAGGGACTCCTGGCCGGTGAAGGTGTCCACGAACAGGATGTCCTTGCCCAGGGGGGTGTCGACCTGGAAGAGGCGGTTTTCCTGGCTATGGATGGTGCGAAGCTGGGCCATGCTGCCTCATGCGGGCGGGATCCGGGGGATGCCGGCCTACATGCTCTTGTTGGCCGTCTGGTCCCAGCCGAAGGAGACCTGGCCGGAGCCGCCGCCCTTATCTCCCTGCTTGAAGTAGGTCGTCTTCAACTTGCCGAAGTTGAGGACGATGGTCTCGGTTGGGAATTCGTTGCCGGCATTGGGGTCGGCGCCCGAACTCAAATTTGAGATCAGGACATTCTCCAGCTTGATCTCCAGGTACTTGAACTTGTCCCCGCCGGCCCGGCACAGTTCGAGGGTGGCGTCCTTGATGTGGGTGCCTTTGGCGCAGGCCTCGAAGAGCTTTGCCGTGGCCTTGTCGATGAGGTGGGTGACGGTTATGTCCTGGAAGCTCACCTTGCCGGCGGCGGAGCCGCCCGCGGTGCTGTGCGAGGCCGAACTGGCCTGGCCCAGCCCCATCTGGTAGGAAAGGATCTCGATCCAATCCTTGTGCTTGTCGTCCGTGCATTCGCCGGGAATGCCGTCCACTTTCAGATAGCCTTCAAAAGCCATGGAACCCTCCTATGCGAGGAAACTGGGGAACGGTTGCGAAGGTCAGCGTGCGCCCTTGGGCAGTTCGGCCACCAGGCGGAGCGAGACGGTCAGCTCGTCCAGCTGGAAGTGGGGCCGGAGGAAGGCGATGGAGCGGTAGACGCCGGGCTTGCCTGGGACCTCCTGAACCTCGATGGTGGCCTCCCGCAGGGGATAGCGGGCCTTGGTCTGCTGGTCGGCGGTGTCGTCCAGGACCACGTACTGGGCCACCCAGGTATTGAGGAATTCCTCGATGGTGCCCCGGGAGGCGAAGCTGCCGACCTTGTCCCGCATGATGCTCTTGAGGTAGTGGGCGATGCGGGAAACGGCGAAGATGTAGGGCAGCTGCGAGGAGAGCCGGGCGTTGGCGTTGGCGGCGTCATTGGCGTAGGACTTGGGCTTCTGCACCGCCTGGGCGCTGAAGAAGGCCGCATAGTCCGTGTTCTTGCAGTGAACCAAGGGGATGAAGCCCAGGTCCGCCAGGAGCTTTTCGTTGCGGTCGGTGACGGCCACCTCGGTGGGGCACTTCAGGGCGACCTCCCCGTCGTCCGTGGTGAAGGTGTGGGTGGGCAGGTTCTCCACCAGCCCGCCGCCCTCCACGCCGCGGATGGCGGCCAGCCACCCGTAGTTGGCGAAGGCGTCGGTGAGGCGGGCGGCGAAAGCATAGGCGGCGTTGGTCCACAAATACTTGCCGTGGTCCGTGCCGTCCACTTCCTCCTGGAAGTTGAACACCTCGATGGGCTGGGAATCCGGACCGTAGGGCAGCCGCCCGAGCACATGCGGCAGGCAGAGGCCCACGTAGCGGGAGTCCTCGGAATCCCGGAAGGACTTCCATTTCGCGTATTCCACCGTATCGAAGATCTTGGCCAGGTTCCTCGGCTTGCCGATGTCGGTGAAGCTCTCCAGCCCGAACATGCCGGCGCCGGCCGCGCTGATGAAGGGGGCGTGGGCGGCCGCGGCCACGTGGCTCACCTGGTCCAGCAGGTACATGTCCTCGGGATGCCGGGTGAACTCGAAGTCGCCCACCATCCCCGCGAAGGGGGAGCCGCCGAAGGTCCCGTACTCCTCCTCGTAGATCTGCTTGAACAGGGCGCTCTGGTCGAAGTCGGAGGACGTCCGGAAGTCCTTCACCAGGTCCTTCTTGCTGGCATTGAAAACCTTGATCTTGAGGGAGGGCGAGGTCTCGGACTGGTCGGTCAGGTACTTGAGCCCCCTCCAGCTGGCCTCGAGCTGCTGGAACTCGGGGGCATGCAGGATGGAGCTGAGCTGGGCGGACATCAGCGCGTCCAGCTGGGCGATGCGCGCATCCAGGCTGGCCGCCAGGTCCTTGGAGATGGTGACGGTCCCGTCCAGGATCTGGTCCACCAGCTCCCGGATGAGATCGCGGGCGCCGGCGCGCTCCTGGTCAGAAGTGGCGACCTTGCTCGCGTCGATGATGGAATCCAGCAGGCTGGTCCCCTCGGCGGCGGCCGATGCGGCCGCGGCGGCAGGCAGGGCGGATGGATTGAGTTCGGCCATCACTTGCCTCCTTCATCTTGGGCTTTACGGCCCTGGGCGATGCTCCGGAGCTTTTCCGTATCCCTGACCACGTCGTCCAGCAGCGCCTCCAGCTTGTCGTTGCCGGCCAGCTTGTTGCGCAGATCGGACAGGCGCTTGCGCGCGTCCAGCAGGGTCTTCAGCGGGGCGACCTGCTCGACGACGTTTTCGGGCTCGAAATCCTCCAGCTTCTTGAACTGCAACTCCACGCCCAGCTGGGTGCCGTCGTCCTTGAGCCGGTTGTCCACCTGCATCTGCACCCGGGGGCTCATCCCCTTGAGGACTTCGTTGAAGTTGTCCCGGTCGATGTTGATGAACTTGCGTTCCTTCACCTTGGGGAGCGGATCCTTCGGCTGGCCGCTGAAATCGCCGAGCACCCCCATCACGAAGGGGAGCTCCTTGGTCTCGATGGCCCCGCCCACTTCCACGTCATAGGTGATCTGAACGCGTGGAGGACGGTTCCGTGACAGTTTCTGTTGAGTACTTTCTCTCACCATACGACCTCCTGGGATGGGCGGACGGACGCTCAGGAACTAGAGAGGAGCAGCTGACGGACAGTTTCACCAACATATCGCTTCAAGTCCACCATCTTATACGTTGGACTGGTGAGAAATCTATCGAGCTGGATGGAAATCTCGGGATAAAGGGGGTGGAGGTGCAGCGCGCCGGTCCCCGACTGCAGATTTAAGTTATTCCATTGCAGCCGTTTGCCGCCCAGCATGGCGGCGCCGGCCAGGGCGGAGGGACGGCCCGGGTGCATGAACAGGCAGGGGGCGCCATCCATCGGGTGGAGCAGGGCATTCTGCCCCCAGGGGCACTGGGAGGAGGAGTCCACCAGGAGGGCCAGGAGGTCCATCCAAACACTGGCATGGAGCATGGATCTGCCCGGCTCCAGGCTGAGGGGGAGGACGAGGAATTTCTTCTCCTCCTCCCTTCCCTCCGGGCCCTGCCCGCGGGAAAAGAGCAGGTGCAGGACCGTCCTCCTCAAGGCGGTGGCGGGAGAGGTCTCGCTGACGGCCCGACCCAGTTCGAGCACTGCTTCTTCATTTATAAATTTATTGTAAATCTCTCCCAGCAGATCCGGTTCGAGCAGGTCCATTCCCTTGTCCGACGCCTGGTCCGCCAGGTAGTCCCGCAGTTCGGGCAGTCCTGCCGGATCCTCCCGGGCCCGGAGGAGCAGGTTCCGCAGACGGGAGCAGAGCAGTTCGGCCCCCAGCAGCAGGAGGGGGCCATACCGGGCGGCCTCGCCCCCCGGCAGCACCAGGCCGCCCAGGAGGGGGTAGCGCCGGCCCGCGGCGTCATGGCTGGGCAGGAGCACGCCGACGAAGACTTCCGGGCCGGTGGGAGACTGCCACAGGAGATCGATGGCTGGGATGGCATCAAAATGTTGCTTCCATTCATGGTTTCCGGCCATGACCGTCATCACGCCCTGGATCAGGCGGTCCAGGTCCTTCACCGTCGGGTGGGATGCCTGGACGGCCAAGAAATCCGTCATGCTCGGCACCTTCCCGAAGATGGTGAAAGCTCGCTTGGACTTGCCTGCGGAGCGGGAGAACAGCATGGCTCGCCTACTGGGTGATGCGGTCCGGAAGCTGCAGCCTCCTCAGCTTAAGCAGCAGTCTCGGGTCGCTGCCCGATACGCTCCGGAAGTTGAGGCGGAAAGGAAAGGGATATTCCGTGAGGTCTCCGGTCTCCTTCAGGGGGGCTCCCTTGAAATTCCGGGGCACGGAGAACTTCCAGGCGAGTTCGGTCCCGAAGGACGACGGCTTCTCTTCGCGCTTCTCCAGCATCCGGAGCAGGCCCATCCGTCCCGGGAACTTGAGGATCTGGGGCGCGACCCCGCTGTTGGAAACCACCTGCACCGTGGCCTCCGGACTCCCCGGGCCCGGCCAGGTGAACTGTTTCCATTCCTCCTGCTGGTTCCGGTAGACGAGCTTCTGCCCATCCAGGACGAAGTCGGTTTCCGAGATCCCGGGGATCGGGTTCGGCCGCAGTTCGAAGATGGAGCCCTCGCCTCCGCGCAAGGCCGCCTCGGCGGCCACCATCAGCTGGTTGACGGTGGCCAGGAACCGGCCGCTGAAGTGCACGTTCTGCGCTCCCGGGAGGGGCGCGTAGTGGCCGTTCTGTTTCTCTACCAGGCCGGCCAGATCCTTGTCCATGAAATCGGCCAGGGGGCCGTCCGGCCTCAGGAACCGCTGGATGTCCGCGAAGGTCGCGTCATTGGTGCTATCCGAGAACGGGTATTTGCTCGCGAGGTCCTTCCAGGGCGGCATGACCTTGCTGCCCCAGAGCGAATTCAGGTCCCGGGCGGCGCCCTGCAGGGCAGTGGCCATGCTCTTTTCCAGCGGGCCGACCAGCATGGGCCGCACCATGCTCCGGGACGGCTCCTCGAGCTGGGGCAGCAGCGTCCCGTCCACATACTCCCTGGCCTCGGCGAGCGGGGAGCCGGAACCGGACATGGTGCTCTGGACCAGGGATTTCTGCTGGCTGTCCCCCTGGCTGGCATCAAGCCGTTCCTTGGCCTTCTTGAGCGCGCTGAAGTAGCCGTCCAGGAGCGAGGGGGCACCCCCCGACGAAGCCATGAGCTTGGCCAATCCCGGGAACCGGTGGCCGGGACGGTTCGGATCCTCGTTCTTGTCCTCGGCCTCACTGTTGGCGTTCACGAGCTTCTTGCCCTTGTCGATCCCCTTGTTCAGCCAGGATTTCACCAGGCTCGGCTTGTCGATGTAGGTCTCCTTCACGGCCCGCAGCAGGATCAGCCGGATGGGGGAATGCCGGGTGTCGGAAAGGCGCCCCAGGGCATCGGCCGCGCCCTTGACGTCCCGGGATTCGGCGATCTGCATCCCGCCCAGGAATTTCTGCCACTGCTGGTCGAATTCGGCCTTGTAGAGCGTGGTCAGGCGCTCCCGGTTGGCGTCGCGGCCGCCTTCCATGGTGGCCGTGCTCCCCGAACCGCAGGAGAGCACCCAGTCCTGGCTCACCAGGGTGCCGTCCAGCGCTTTCTCCAGGTTCTCCTGGAAGGTGCTCCAGCCCTCCAGCGTGAAGCAGCCGGGCAGCTGGCTGGCGCCCTTCACCAGGTCGGACGGATCGTCGGCCAGGATGCTCTTCGCGGTCAGATCGGGGGACTTCGCGGACGCGGCCGCCTTGAGGTCGGCATAGGCCCGCTGGAGGGGGTCCAGGGCCTGCCTTTCTCCCGCCAGCTTGACGCAGACGGACTGGGCGAGCGTTTCATCGATGGTGATGGTCGGGTAGTCGGGATCCTTGCAGCGTTCCGCGAACCCGGCCACCAGCTCGCCGGACAATTGCTGGATCGCCGGCGGGATGGCATTGGAGTCGGTGGCCAGCGACGGCTTCCAATAGACCGGGAGCTGGTGCGCGAGCTCGTCGGCGTCCATGTGGCTCCGGTCCGCCAGCATTTTGTAGAGCTTCAGGGCATTGTACAGGCCCGGCGGCGGCGCGGAGGGAGGCGGTGGCGGCGGGGCGGCCGTGACCACCTGCTTCGCGCCCCGCTTCTTGGCCTGGGGGAGACGCGCCGGTGCGGGTGACGGCGCGGGAGGGGCCGCCGCGGCCGTATTCAAGCCGGCCCGCAGGGTGCTCTCAAGGCTGGCCTTGACCGGGGCGAGCAGCAGGGTGCTCATCTTCCGGTAATAGGCGGCGCGAAGGGCGGCTTCCAGGTCGTTGCCCACGTACAGCCCCCAGCGGTGGGAAAGCGGCGGGTGGCCGAGCCGGTTGGCCGTGAGCGGCGCCAGGCTCAGCTGGAGCGCAAGCGCCGAGCGGAGCTGGTTCTCCAGCCCCTCGCGCTGGGCGAAGGACGCGGCCGTGGCGCTGCCGTCCAGGGCCCCGTTGATCAGGCCCCGGTTGCGGGCGCAGGAGTATGTGAAGAGGGACATGAAGACCAGCACGACCGCCAGGCCGGCGGCCAACTGGAGCGTGCGGGCGGGGCTGTGGGTTCCCGAGACCTGCCGGACGATCAGGGACTGGTCCGGGAACAGGCTGGAGCGGAAGAAGCCCTGGATGAAATGGCTGCGCTGGCCCGGAGGGGCCTGCGGCGGCACCCCCTTGCCGTTCAGCGCGAACGCCGTCGCGACCTCCTGCCCCAGCATCCAGGCCGGGCCGCCTTCCCGCAGGGCGCTGCTGAAGTGCAGCCCGCGGATGAGGGGGCGGTAATGATAGGGATCCTTCTCCACCAGCACTTCGACGAAGGCGCAGATGGCGGTCTTCAGGGCCCGGAATTCGGCGGGGAACAGCTGGAAGGCGGCACGGTCGCTCCGGTTGGGATGGGTCAGCATCCGGTCCTGGCCAATCTGCACCAGGCCTTCCCAGAGGAGGTCCAGGTGTTGTCCGAGCACTTCCGGAAGCTGGAACCCTTCGGCGAACTGCCGGTGGTTCATGATGGCGCCCCAGGTCTGGTTGCGCTCTTCATCCGTCATGGGCTCGAAGAAGTCCGAGAATCCGGGCACCAGGTCCATCTTGGTGACCATCAGGAAGACCGGCACCTTCACCTTGAACTCCGCCTCGAGCTGGTTCAGCCGCTGACGGATCTGCCTGGCGTAGGTTTCGAAGGCGGGGGTATTGTAATTCAGCAGTTCGGTGACACTGACGGTGACGATCAGGCCGTTGAGCGGGGCCTGGGGCCGGAACTTGTACAGCAGCTTGATGAATTCCCGCCACTCCGGCAGGTCGTCGGTTTCCGTGGCGTAGCGTCCGGCCGTGTCCAGCAGCACCCCTTCGGTGGTGAAGAACCAGTCGCAGTTCTTGGTCCCGCCCACCCCCTGGACCATGGGCTTGCCCCTGGCGGCGAGGGGAAAGGACAGGCCCGAACGCAGGATGGCGGTCGTCTTCCCGGCCGAAGGAGCCCCGATCACCAGGTACCACGGGAGTTCATACAGAGCCTCCCGGCCGCTGGCCTTCCCGACCCTGGACTGCTTGAGGGTGTCGAGGGCGGTCAGGAACCCTTGGCGCAGGATGGCCACCTCGGCCCGCAGGTCGGGGGACGCCGACACCATGGCCTTGTCTGCGTCCTTGCGGATGCTTTCCTCGAAGCCCGTGGCGTTCCGGGCGGCCATCATCCGGAAGATGAAGATGATCAGCCCGAGGACCACCGTCAGCATGGCGGTCCAGGCGATCCTCGCGAACAGGCCCGTCATTCCCAGCCACGGCCCCAGGAGCCAGATCACGGCCAGGGCGATGATCCAGACCAGGATGAAGTAGATCAGGGAACTCTTGTACCAAGGCTTTGACATGGTTCAGTCCTTGAAGTTGGCCTGCTGCCCGATCAGAGGTACCGATATATTGAACAGAATGGGTCTTTGGATTCGCATTTTAGGCTGATTCCATGGCCATACAAGGTCTTTCCCAATGGCCGCCCGGGTCTCCTCCATGCCGCGCTCATTCCGCTCCGGGGCGGACCTGGCGTGGGCGGCGTCACGGGAAGCGTCGAGGATCCTCGGGGGGAGTCTGGGGCGGCGCCGGCTGGGAAGTCGAGCCGTCCTGCCGGGCCTGCATTTCCCGCAGCTGCCTGCGCAGGAACTCGACCTCCTCCTGGATGGTCATGCCCGGCGCCTGGGGCGCGGCCTCGCTCGCCTCGGCCGCCCTCGGCGGGGCGGGAGGGAGGCGCATGGCCCAGCCGGGATCCTCCTTCGGCGCGGGAGCCGAGAACGTCCCGGGACCGCCCGGGTCCACCCGGGGCGGGGTGGCGGGGGGCTGGAAGGAAGGTGCCCGGGACTCGGGAGCGGTGCGGCCCCCCCGCTCCCGCGGGTACATCACCGTTTCGGAGAAGGTCTGCGGGGCGGGCTTCTTGGCGGGGAGGCATTTCCGGATGAGGGCGCCGAAAAAGGATCCCTGCCGCTCGGGCTCCGCCAGCGGAGCCGGCGGAACGGGCGCGGCCGGAGGCCCGGACGCGGCGCGCGCCGCCCGGCCTTTGGGCCACATCACGGTGCCTTCGGCCTCCTCGGGCGCCGGTGGCTGCGAGGCGGGCGGGGCGGACGGGGCGGACGGGGTGAACGGGGCCGGAGGCCTGGACGCGGCCCGCGCCGCCTGGCCCTTGGGCCACATCACGGTGCCTTCGGGCTGCTCGGGCGCCGGTGGCGGCGGGGCGAGCGGGGCCGGAGGCCTGGACGCGGCCCGCGCCGCCTGGCCTTTGGGCCACATCACGGTCCCTTCATGCTGCTCGGGCGCCTGCGGGGGCGTGCCGGGCTTCGGGGCGGCCATCCCGCCGGCGCGCCCCCGGGGCCACATGACGGTCCCATGAAAGGTTGCGGAGGGCGTCTCCTTCCTGGATTTGCGGAACCGCAGCAGCGCCCATATGGAGATCCCGATGAAAACCAGGATGCCCGCCACGATCAACAGAAGAACCCAATCGATCCCACCACTCTTGGGCATGAAGGCTCCTAGCTCAGGTGATCTGGAGATCCACTTCCCCATCCCGCAAGGCGATATGCACGCGCCCGATGGCCTTCCCTTCGGCCATGCGGGCGAGCACCTCCGCCGACAGCGGGGCGAGGATGGCCTGGCCGAGAATGCTCTCGGCGTTCCGGGCGCCGCTCTCGGCCTCGGTGCAGCGCGCCCGGATCAGTTCGAGCAGGTCCTCGTCATAGCTGAGCTCGGCCCCGAAATTGGCCCGGTAGCGCTGCTGGATCTTCCGCAGTTTCAGGCCGATGACCCGCTTGAGGGCGGCGTCCTCCAGGGCGAAGAAGGGGACCACCTGGCAGCGCCCCAGGAAGGCGGGCTTGAAGACCTTGACCAGGTCCGGGCGCAGCAGTTCGGCCAAGTCCTCGGCGGTGGGTTTGCGCGATTCCCCGTCGACGGTGACGCCGAGTTCCATGGCCCTCTGGATGAGTTCCGAGCCGACGTTGGAGGTGAGCAGGATGACCGTGTTGCGGAAATCCACCGCCCGGCCTTCGGAATCCTCCAGCATGCCTTTGTCGAACACCTGGTAGAACAGTTCGAGCACATCCGGATGCGCTTTCTCCACCTCGTCGAGCAGGACGACGCAATAGGGTTTCCGGCGCACTCCTTCGGTAAGGACGCCTCCTTCCCCGTAGCCCACGTAGCCCGGCGGAGAGCCTTTGAGGCCCGAGACGCTGTGGGCTTCCTGGTATTCGCTCATGTTGATGGTGACGAGGTTGCGCTCTCCGCCGTAGAGGAGGTCGGCCAGGGCGAGGGCCGTCTCGGTCTTGCCCACGCCGGATGGGCCGGTGAGCAGGAACACGCCCCGAGGCCTGGTGGGATCCTCCATGCCGGCCCAGGCGATCTGGAGCTGCCTGGCGATGCGGTCCATGGCGTGGTCCTGGCCCACCACGCGTTGCTGCAGGGCGGTCCCGAGCTGCTGCACGGTGGCGATTTCATCCTGGGCCATGCGCCCCAGCGGGATCCCGGTCCAGCTGGCCACCACTTCAGCGATGACCTTGTCGTCGACGTCCAGGTGCACCATGGGATGCGCGGAGAAGTGCCCGCGATAGGCGTCGTAGGCCTGCGTCCAGGCTTCTTCCAGCGCCTTGGCGCGATCCGGGTCGCCGCCCTGGAGCCTGGCCTGGGCGAGTTCCCTGGCCGCCGCTTCCACCGTGTCGATGAGGGCATGCTGAGCCCGGGCGCATTCCTCCATCTCCTTCAGTTCCCCCTCGAGCTGGCGCTCCCGTTCGGTGAGCTCCGCCAGCCGGCCGACATGCGGCCGCGGGTCCTCCTCGCGGCCCAGGGCCTGCTTTTCCCGGACCACATCTTCCAGGTCCCGGCGGATCGCTTCCACGGATTCCGGGATGGCGGCCCGGCTCAGGGCCACCCGGGCGCAGGCCGTGTCCATCAGGCTCACGGCCTTGTCGGGGAGTTGCCGGCCGGCGATGTACCGGCTTGAGAGGTGCACGGCCGCCTTGACGCCGGCGGCCTGGATGCGCACTTTGTGGTGGCGCTCCAGGTGCGGCACAACCCCCCGCAGCATCTGGACCGCCAGGTCCTCGGTGGGTTCCTCCACCTTGACCACCTGGAATCTCCGGGCGAGCGCGGCGTCCTTTTCGAAATACTTCTTGTATTCGGACCAGGTGGTGGCGGCGATGGTGCGCAGTTCACCCCGCGCCAGGGCCGGTTTGAGCAGGTTGGCGGCGTCGCCCTGGCCGGCCGCGCCGCCCGCGCCGATCAGGGTGTGGGCCTCGTCGATGAAAAGGATGATGGGCTTCAGGGACGCCTTCACTTCGTCGATGACCCCTCGCAGCCTCGCCTCGAACTCTCCCTTGACGCTGGCCCCGGCCTGGAGGAGCCCGAGATCCAGCACCCTGAGCTCGATGGGCTTGAGCGGCTCGGGCACGTCCCCTTCCACTATTCTGAGGGCCAGCCCCTCCACCACCGCGGTCTTGCCCACACCCGGCTCGCCGGTGAGGATCGGGTTGTTCTGCCGGCGCCGCAGCAGGATGTCCATCATCTGGCGGATCTCGAGGTCCCGCCCCAGGACCGGGTCCAGCTTGCCGGCCCGCGCCAGGGCCGTGAGGTCGGAGGTGAATCTCGCCAAGGCGCCTTCCGGCGCGGCGCCGGGAATCTCGGCGGGCGAAGGCGTCTCCCCGGGGGCGCCCTTGGCGCCCTCGCGGCCCTCGGGGCTTCGGCGCAGGAGTTCCAGCAGGCCCGCCTTCGCCTGCTCCTTGGGGATGGCTCCGAGGATCTCCCCGGCTTTGCCCAGATGGGCGAGGAGTTCATCCTCCAGCACCAGGGCGAGCATCAGGAAGGCGCTCCGCAGCTGGCTGGCGCCATAGTCCACGGTGGCCAGCATCCAGGCGGCCTCGATCCAGCGGACGATCATGGTCGACAGGACCGGGTTCCGGTTGTTGCCGGTCTTGAGGGATGCCAGCCCGGCCCGGAGCGCCTTCTCCAGGCTGGGGATGTCCACGCCGTTCAGGCGCAGGAAGGCCACCGCCTCCGATTCGGGCCGGGCGATGAGCTCGGTCAGGACATGCTCCAGGTCCACCTCGTAGTGGGTCCGGGACAGGGCCACATTGGCCGAGGAGTCCAGCACTCTCCGGCACAAGGGATCCAGCTTGCCGATAAGGGATTTCAGGTTCGTTTTCAATGCACCCCCCGATCAAGGCACCCCGTGGAAAATGATGGTTCCCGCCTGGGCGGGGACTATCGGGTCTCCTCCCGGAAATCCAGGAGGGTCTTCAAGGTGGTGAGGACGGTCTCATCGGGCACGACCTCGGTGAGCCAGGATTCCAGGTTCATTTCCCCCCAGCGCGCCGCGCGCTCCACCAGCGGCGCCACCGGACTGTGCGGTTCGTAGGTGCGGAAGTAGGTCGCAACCTGCCGCAGCTGGTCGATGGCCTGGACGCGGGCCCTCAGGGCCGCTTCCGGGTCCGGGTAAGGCGATGCGGGCGGACCCTGCTGCGGGAAGGGCTGAGGCGCGGCGGTGGCGGCTGCCGCCTCCTTCGCACGGGGCGCCGGCGCGGCCGGGGCGGGGTCCGCCCCCTGGGGGGGCAGGGCCTCGAACTTGCCCCGAAGGTTCCGGGCCAGGGCATCACAGCCCTCGATGGCGGCCTTCAGGCGCTCCATGGACGGGGCATCCGCGCCCAGACACTGGTCCAGGCGGGCGATGATGGCCGTGCAGGCCTGCTGCGCGGCCAGGATCTCCGGGTGGATCTGCTTGAACCATGAGCTGCCGGCCTGCTTCACCGCCTTGTCGAAGGCCTCCCCGGACAGCTTGCCTGCCTGGATCGCCTCCGCCTTCAGTTCGGGGTTCTTGAGGCCCAGGTTCTCCACCTCCCTGGATTCCTGCCATTTGGACCAGGAATGGCCGCCGGCGGAGGCCGGCAGCATGGGCAGGTCGCGCACCGCATCCCCCACGGTGGCATCCAGCCATTCCAGCCGGCTGATCCGCTCCTCAGGCCCATCTTCCAGGGTGGGGAAGAGGGATTCCCAGAACCGGTCCAGGCTGCCTTCCAGAACCTGGAGGCCCGTGGCGAGCCCGCTGAACCCGTTCTTCCTGGCCGAGGCTTCGGCGTAGAAGGCGATGATCTGGAGGTCCTTGGTGCGCTTTTGCAGCAGGTTCTCGCAGATACTGATGACGGCGTTCCAGTTGGCGGTCTTCAGGTCGCGCACCCAGTCGCCCTGGGCCAGGGTCGGGTCATCGCTCCGGCGCGCCTCCTTGATCTCATCCAGCACGGGGTCGAAACTCAGGTCCTCTCCCGCCGGACTCGCGTCAGAAATGGGTTCCAGGAAGGACAGTGCTGCTTGAGCGTTCATGGGGGCCTCTGGGAGCGTCAGGTGGCCGCGGGTGCTATTGGGACATGGCCAAGTTTGGCTGATGTTCAATGATTGGATGGTTTCATATCATTGGGCCATACCAACCCGAGGTCAACTAGGGAGAATGCCTTGTTTTTCCGGGCCGCGGGATGGTCCTGCGGAATCAATGTTTAGCTCATAAACTGCATCGCTCTGGTCGCTTCCTGGCGGCGTGGAGAACATCCAGAGATTTCGGCCGAGGGAAAGGCCTCCGGGCTGTCCCATGCGGGGCGGGGGCACTTCCGACCAGCGCAGGATGAGGCGGACCTCCACCCGCATGGTCGGCCCGAGCAGGTCGAACATGAGGGCGCCGAGATCCGACCCGCCTTTGCCGTCCGGCAGGAAGTCCCGGAACTGCCGGGCGTCCAGCGGCCCCAGCAGGAGGCGGATGCTGGTCTGCGCGTCGCGCTGGCGCACCCCCAGGAAGGTGCCGCTGCCCAGGCCGTCCCGCGCGCAAGCGCCCAGCCGGCTCTGGTCGGCTTCGGCGACCTGCACCCAGTGGAAGACGAACTGCTCCAGGGCCACCGGCACACCCAGGTGGCCTTCCACCACGGCCCGCAGCGAACCGGAGGGAATGGGCCGGCGCCCCAGGATGCCGCCGAAATGGAGGCAGGTGCCGTTCAGCCCGCCGAGCCCTTGCTGGGTGGTCTTGGCCTCCAGTCCCAGGCCCATGAGGGCCATGAGGTCCCGGCTGAACCCGTCCTGGAGGCCCAGTTCGGCGCCGCGGTAGAACCGGTACTTGAGCCACGCCAGGTAGAACAGGGAGATTGCCCGGTGGCTGAACAAGTCCAGGAAGGCATGCAGGGCGCCGTCCTGATGGTGGTAGCGCCGGCTTTCGACGAGTTCGGTATAGAGGGACGGGAGCACTCCGGAGGGGCCCGTCAGCCCCATGAACCCCACCTCCATCTCCAGGCCCGGGTGTTCCTCGGAGCCTGGCGCCGGCGCCTCGCGGACCTGCAGGACCTCGGTGCGGGGAAAGGCGAGGGAGGCGGGCGTGCGGAAGCGCAGGTTCCGCGGCAGCGGCCCGGTCCCATCCCAGAGCGAGAGCATCCTCACGGCCTGGAAGAAGCCGAACACGCCCGGGCGCTTGCGCAGGGCCGCCTTCAGATCCATGGCCGGTCGCCTGCCTGGGGAGGCCAGGCTTCCACCTCGTCCGGATGCTGCAGGGTCTTCATCTTGAAGGCCAGGAAGCCATTGGGGGGGGCGAAGCTGGCGAGGAAACGGTTCAGGATGCCGGCGAACAGGAGCAGGTTGGCGCCCACGAAGGCGGTCTCGTCCAGGGTGACCGTGGCTTCCAGGCCACGCACGAACACCGGCAGGCCGCTGCCGTCCTTCAGCCGGGCGGTGATGACTTTCGTCGTCAGGGACTGGACGCCGTTGACCTGGCGCCGGAGCGCCTGGGAATCAGTGAAGTTGTAGAGATTGAGCGCCTCCTTGAGCGCCTTCATGTCGCGGGCGAGCAGGGAGAGATGGTTGAGCGTGAGGTGGGATATCAGCCTCCATTGAAGCCCCTTGCGCAGGGGCGAGCGATGGGAGCGGGAAGGCTTGCGCAGCAGGCTCGCCCGCTTCACGGACGCCAGTTGCGGGACCAGGAAGTCGCCCTGCTGGGAGGCGTTGCCGCCGAACGGGAGGAATTCGGGAAGATCCCGGTTGGTGCAGGTGAGGTCGATGCTCAGGACTTCCTGCTCCGGAGCCACGGGTTCGAAGGCCAGATCCACCAGGCTCAGGAACATGTCCGTTCCCTTGTCGTTGGCCCGGGTGGACTGCTGCCGGTGCGAAACCCAGAAGAACCGCTGGTCGCCCGCCTCCCTGCGGCCGGCGGAATAGAACTCAGGCACCTCGCGGATCTCTTCCGGCCCTTCGCGCTTCTCCACGCGCGCCACCCGGTCTACGCTGTAGACCTCGAAGGCCTGGGGCCTCCGGGTGTCCGGCAGGATGGGGTAGCGTTCCTCCTGGTGGGTGATCCGGATGGGCTCGGCGGCATGGGGGAACAGGTTCACGATGGGAACGCAGCCCAGGCGCAGATTATCGGGCCCCAGGCGATCCACCATCCGGCTGTGCACTTCGCCCTCGCCGAAGCGTTCCAGCAGGAACTGCACGACCAGACCGTCCCGGCCATGCTGGAGGGGGGCGGCGTCCAGCCCGCCGAGTTCAACGAACATGAACTTGTCCGGGTAAAGGAAATATTCATGCAAAAGCCGGAATCCGTCGAAGACCCGGGAATCCCCGCCCAGGAGGGCCTCGGAAGCCTCGAACCCGACGGGGCGCAGGACGCTGGCGGGCAGCATGACCGTGGTGTGGGGGTCGCCTCTGCCGTCGGAAACCCGGATTCCCTTCAGGCGGTGGCAGAGCAGTTCGTACAGCAGGGCGGTGATCGGCGCATCCCCGTCAAGGAAGAAGCGGAGCCGGTCCAGCTTGAGCGACCCCCAGGGGATCTGCCCGTGGGTGCGCAGTTCGACGGTGATGGCCGCCGGCGCCCCCGCCCACCGGAGCGCCTCGGAGTTGGAGCCGAACTCCACCTTCGCGCTCTGGACCGAGACCGGCCAGAGGCTGGTCTCCAGGGAGGTCTGGAAGCGGCAGCGGACCCCCTGGACTTCGCCGGACAGCACTTGGCAGTGACGCGGAACGATATACGCCCCCTGGACCTCCGGGCGGGTCGGATCCAGTTCAAGCTGCAGGATGCTGGCCGAGGGAGACGGACGCAGATACTGCGGGAACAAGACATCCATGAAGGCCTGGGTGATCTCGGGGAATTCGTCATCCAGCTTGCGGTGGATCCGGGCGGCCAGGAAGGCGAAGCCCTCCAGGAGTCGCTCCACATGCGGGTCCTCGCTCTGCTCACCTTCCAGGAGGAGCCTGCGGGCGATCTTGGGATAGCGGGAGGCGAACTCCCCGGACAGGTCCCTGAGGAACCCCAGTTCCCGTTCATAGTAGGGAAGCAGTTCGTCGAGCATCAGCGTTGCTGGATCAGGCAGGACTGGGTTCCCAGCAGCACCGTGCCGTCATAGGCGACGGGGGGCTTGCCGGGCTGTTGCCGGAGCAGGGCATCCACGCGGAAGCGCAGGGCCTTGCCGGCTTCCCGGCCCTGTTCGAGGCTGACCCGGACGTTGCCCAGGCGCGGCTCGAAGCGCTCGATGGTCTTGCGCAGGTGTTCCAGCAGGATCCTCAGGCTGCGCGGGTCCTTGACGTTGAACTTGGTGAGGTCGCTGACCCCGAAGGCGAGCAGGGAATCCGCGCAGCGGGGGAAGCCCTCCA
>PLUC01000164.1:0-5239 GCA_003165415.1 Holophagaceae bacterium | reverse complement strand
TCCTTGGAGATCGGCTGGGCCATGGCTCAACCGATGATCTTGCTGGCCTGGCCCACATGGCGGATCAGCCAGACCTTCTCGGTGACCCACAACAGGACGGCCAGCAGGGCGAAGGCGCCAAAGTAGGCCCACAGGGGCAGGCTCTTCTCGATGAATTCAGTGGTGCGCTTGGAGGGCCTGGCGTGGGGGGCGAAGGGGGCTTCCCCGCCCTTCACCAGGAGGATCTCCTGCCTGAGCCGGTTCGTCAGCAGGTCCAGAAGTTCAGTCCCTTCGATCAGGTACCTGCCCTTGAAGCCCAGGAGCAGGCAGCTGTAGTAGACGTCCAGGATCTCGAGGTTCTGCTGGGGGTCGGTCCTGAGCCGGTCCAGGTGCTGGAAGAACCCCTCCCCGGCCAGATGCTCCCCGAAATACTGGAGCTGCAGGGGAGCTCCGGACCAGGGCTCGGCCAGTTCGTCCCCCCCCATGGAGAGCACGGTCTCGTCGAACAGGGCGCAGAAGGCGTACTTCGCCTCCGCCACGGCCCCCGGAGGCTTGCCGAAGTAGGAAGCCTGGCGTTCGAAATGGGCCAGGAACTCGGCGACCTTGCCCCGGAAGTTGGCGAAGTCCTTGGGCAGAACCCGCGCGCGCACAAGACTGGCCAGCGTCATCCCGGGTTCAAGAAGCTCCAGCAGCATGGGAACGGCATTCCCCTCCTGCTGAAGAACAGTTCCCGTGTCCTGATGGGAAGTTCCTTGGTGGTTGTCCATGGAGGTCAGGCCTCAAGTGAAGACAGCATACAACTCAATTTTGAAATCCGGCAGAGTTTGCGGGGCATATATGCATATGCTCCGGGCCTTGAGCATCCGCTCGAAGATCTGGCCGCTGGCCTCCAGGGCCAGGTAGTAGTTCCCCACCCGCACCGGCAGGGCGCTGGGGGGCTGGATCCTGGACTTGAGCCGGACGCCGGGCAACCCCGAGTGAAGGATTTTCTCAACATCGTCCGGACTCCCGATCTTGAGCTTCGGGGGCACTTCCTCCTCGAAGAAGGTGGCAGGCTGGTCGCCGCTGACGGACAGGAAGAATTCGACCCCTTCCAGCAGCCGGTCGCTGTCCAGCCGCCCCACCTTGAAGGACGGTCGCGTGACGGAGAGGGGGATGATCATGAA
The DNA here is from genome assembly GCA_003165415.1 of Holophagaceae bacterium. Classification (GTDB taxonomy): domain Bacteria; phylum Acidobacteriota; class Holophagae; order Holophagales; family Holophagaceae; genus Mesoterricola. The sequence continues at coordinate 4,094 of PLUC01000164.1, read as the reverse complement.
CCGGGCGGAAATGACGGTGTCCAGCATGGTCCTGATCATCTCGTCAAGCTTGCCGAAACAGCCGGTCAGGTTCTCGTGGTCGTAGGCGGGCAGGTCCCCCAGAGTGGCGGAGGAACTGAAGGTCAGCAGTTCGCTGGCGAACTGGGCCAGGGCAAGGTACAGTGTCTCCGGATGCATGCTGGGAAACCGCAGGGCATGGTTCAGCAGCGGGAAGGTGCGATTGACGGAATGCAGGAGCCAGTAGGAGGCCACGTCCGAAGCCCCGAAGTCCGCCACGCTCTTGACCCGCTCCCGGTGCGAACCGGACAGCGCCTGCGCCTTGACCTGGATGATCTCCACGAGTCTGCGGACCATCCTCTGGGCGGCATCGGAGCCGCGCAATTCAATGAGCGGCGGAATGAAATTCTCGCCCATGGTCCAGGTCCCCGTGGGCGTCCGGAGCAATCGGCCCACTGGAACGCTCAGGCAGCCATCCCGGTTTTCCCCGGCGACCATCAACGAGACGTTGGGAGTCAGGGTGACGACCTCTCCCTCCACGGCGGTGGTGAAAAGGTCGGGGGTGGGATGCGGAGCATGCCGGAATCTGGGCAGCCGGCCCCGGGCCGTGTCGCTTTCGATATTCCCGCCGAAGGCGTTCCAGGCGGGGAGCACGGCATAGACCAGGTTCTCCGCTTCCAGCCCCGGGATGTCGGCCAACTGCCTGGGGATGGGCAGAGGCGCCTTGGCGGGGGCCCGGAAGGCGGTGCCGTCCTGGAAGGTCAGTTCCAGTTGGTCCGCCTGGAGCAGGCCTCTGCCCAGGGATTCCTTGTCCCAGGCGATCGCCCGGATTCCCCAGGGGTGCGCATGCACGCTCGCAGCGACATCTGCGAGGCGGTCTTCCCAATAACAGTCGGTCTGTTGGAAATGCTGGGGGAGAAGAAACATGCCTTCACCCCAAAGGATGCGCTCGGGATGGCTCATGGGATTCCCCTCGCTCGGTAAAAGTCGTTCATTATAGCAGCTCGATGGCCAAGCCATGCCTCAGAGAATGCATTTCTCCTTTGATAGAGGGACGTTGGCGCGTCGCCCCGGATCATGGATTCGCCAAGCTCTGGCGCGGTGTTCAGGCCCGGGCCGCTTTGCGGAGGGAGTGCCCTGCCCGCCTGTGGTTCAAGGAAGGTCCTCGGGCACCGGCGGCCGGGCCGCTTCCTCCTCCTTGATCTTGGCGAAAATGGCCTCGATCTTGTTGCCCTGTTCCAGGGTGCTGTCTGGGAAGAACTGCAGTTCCGGCACCCGGCGCATCTTCAGGTGCTTGGCCAGGTGGCTGCGCAGGAAGCCGGAGGCCCGGCCCAGGGCCTTGCGCGAGCGGTCCACCTGTTGCTCGTCGCCCAGGACGGTGTAGTAGACCCGGGCGATGCTCCGGTCTCCGGTGAGGCGCACGGCGGTGAGGGTGAGGAAGCCCAGTTCGGGATCCCTCAGCTCCCGCTGGATGAGCGTGGACAGCATGAAGTGGACTTGATCTTCCAGTTGTTCGGGGCGCAGCATGAGTCAATTCCTATGTCAGCAGATCAGTGTAACCGGGCCTTCGTGAGAGGATGGCCGAGGAAAAGGGGATCAGGCCGTGGACGAGTGGTTCAAGGATTGGTTCGACAAGGACTACGCAACCATCTACCAGCACCGGGACGGGCCGGAGGCCGCGGCGGCCGTGGCCATGGCCCTGACCCTGGCCCCCGGGCTGGGCTCCGGGCCGGTGCTGGACCTGGGCTGCGGCAGCGGGCGCCACCTGGCCGCGCTGCGCGCGCGCAATCCGCTCGCCTTCGGGCTGGACCTGTCCCGGGACTTGCTGGCCCTGGCGCCCGGGGACCTGCGGCCCTGGCTGCTGCGTGGGGACATGCGCCGGCTGCCGCTGAAGGCGGGGTCGCTGGCGGGGATCTGCATGTGGTTCACCCCCTTCGGCTATTTTCCCGACCCGGAGAACCGGGACCTGCTGCGCCGGCTGAGGGACCTGCTCCGCCCCGGGGGCGTGCTGCTGCTGGACTACCTGAACGCCCCCTACGTGCGCGCCCACCTGGTGCCCGAGGACGTGGCCCTGCACGGGACCATCCGGGTCCACAGCCGCAGGACCCTGGAGGGCGACCGGCTGGTGAAGCGGATGACCCTCACCCACCTGTCCTTAGACCCCGAAGGACGCATGCGTCCTTCGGGGGACACCGGCCGCACCCGCGAGGCCCTGGAGTCCCTGCGGCTCTACGAGCCCGCGGAACTGCGCGCCCTGGCCAGGGAATGCGGCCTGGAGACCCGGCGGGAAGCCGGGGATTACCAGGGCGCCCCCTTTGACCAGGCGCGTTCCGAGCGGTGGATCGGGTTCCTGACGCGTTAAGATGAGATCATGCCCACAGGGAGGAACTCATGAGCTTCAGGACCCTTCGTGATATCGATGTCAAGGGGCACCGGGTGTTCCTGCGCGCGGACCTCAACGTTCCCATCCAGGCCGGGACCATCACCGACACCACGCGCATCCGCGAGACCCTCCCCACCCTCCACCACCTGCTGGACGGCGGCGCCTCGGTGGTGCTCTGCTCGCACCTGGGGCGGCCCAAGGGGACCGGCTTCGAGGCGGAGTTCAGCCTGGCCCCGGTGGCGGAGTGGCTGAAGGCCCAGGGCCTGGACCTGAAGCTGGCCAGCGGCCTCGTGGGTCCGGCCGTGGAGGCCGAGGCCGCCGCCCTGAGGCCCGGCCAGGTGCTGCTGCTGGAGAACATCCGGTTCGACAAGGGGGAGACCAAGAATGATCCGGCGTTCGCCAAGGCCCTGGCCCGCCTGGCCGACACCTATGTGGACGACGCCTTCGGCTCGGCCCACCGCGCCCACGCCTCGGTGAGCGGCATGGTGGCGGATTTCCCCCCGGGCCGCGCGGTGGCGGGCTTCCTGATGGAGAAGGAGCTGACCGCCCTGGGCCGGATCATGGACCACCCCGCTCGGCCGCTGCTGGCCATCATGGGCGGCTCCAAGGTCTCGGACAAGATCGGCATCATCCGCCACTTCTTCGGCAAGGCCGACGCCATCCTCATCGGCGGCGCCATGACCTTCACCTTCCTCAAGGCCATGGGCGTGCCCATCGGCAACAGCCGCTGCGAGGAGGACAAGCTGGAGCTGGCCAACGAGCTGCGTGGCGAGGCCGCGGCGGCCGGCACCCGCCTGCTGCTGCCCCTGGACCACCTGGTGGCGGCGGCGGTGGACGCCGACGCCGAGTGCGACATCACCCAGGACCAGGCCGTGCCCGACGGCAAGATGGGCCTGGACATCGGCCCCGAGACCGTGGCCGCCTACACCGAGGAGATCCGCAAGGCGAAGACCATCCTCTGGAACGGGCCCATGGGCGTGTTCGAGCTGGAGCCCTTCGCCAGCGGCACCCTCACCCTGGCCGAAGAGATGGCCGACGCCGCCGACCACGGCGCCTTCGTGCTGGTGGGCGGAGGCGACAGCGTCACCGCCGCGGCCAAGGCCGGAGTCACCCAGCGCCTGGGCCACATCTCCACCGGTGGCGGCGCCAGCCTGGAATTCCTCAGCGGCATGGAACTCCCCGGAGTCGCCGCTTTGCAAACCACATAGGAGCCCCCCATGAAGATGGTCGTCGCCAACTGGAAAATGAACCACCTGCGGCGGGACGCCCTGGCCTTCTGCCAGGCGTTCCGGGCCGGGTACCGCCCGGTGCCCGGCGTGGTGGCGGCCATCGCCCCGCCCTTCACCCTGCTGGCCGAAGTGGCCCGGGAGCTGGCCGGCCTGGCACCGGTCTACGGGCAGAACGCCCACGCCGAGCCCAAGGGCGCCTACACCGGCGAGGTCTCCATGGCCCAGCTCCAGGATGCCGGCTGCGCCGGCGTGCTCCTGGGCCACAGCGAGCGCCGCCAGTACTTCGGGGAGACCGAGGAGACCCTGGTGCCCAAGCTGCGCGCCGCCCAGGCCCAGGGCCTGCTGCCCATGCTCTGCGTCGGCGAAACCCTGGCCCAGCGGGACGGCGGCGCCACCCTGGACGTGCTCCGGCGCCAGCTTGCGGTCCTGTCCCAGGTGTCACCGGGCGCCCTGGCGCTGGCCTACGAGCCGGTGTGGGCCATCGG
>PLUC01000214.1 GCA_003165415.1 Holophagaceae bacterium | reverse complement strand
CGCGGCCGAAGGCGCGGGCGCCGCCGGAGTAAGCGTCTGGCCGGCGGCGGGAGCCGCCGCGGGGGACGGCGGCGCGACGGTCACTGGCGCACCGGTGGCGGGCTTCGGCTGGGTCTCCTGGAAGGCGTTCATGGGGACGTTGAGCTTGGTCTTGGGGACCTTGGGCTCGAAGGGCTTGCCGATGCCGGGGGCCTGGTCGGGGTCGAAGGCCTCGAAATCGTCCTCGGCCAGGTCGGGCTTGCGCACCACCACGGCCCGGATGGAGAGGATCACGTCGGTCTTGTCCTTCTCGTTGGCGTGGTTGGCCAGGAGACCGCCGATGACCGGGATGTCGGTGATGCCCCAGATGCCCTGCAGGTTCTTCTGCTCGTCCTCCTTCAGCAGGCCGCCGAAGATGGCCGTTTCCCCGTCCCTGAGCCGGGCGGAGGTCTTGATGATCCGCTGGCTGAGGTTCGGGCGGCCGGGGTCGCCGCCCGCCTTCAGGGTCTTGATCTCCGACTCCAGGTCGATGGTGATGTCGTTGTTGAAGTGGACCCTCGGCTTGACCTTGATCTTCACGCCCACGTCCTCGTAGCTGTAGGAGGTCTGGGCAGTGGCAACCCCGGCGATGCTGGAGATGGCCGAGGCGGCGGTGGTGGTGGCGGTGCTGGTGCCGGTGGTGGAGGGCAGGCCGATGCTGGACTGGGTGGTGCTGATCTTGTCGCCGATGTTCACTTCCCCGGTCTCGCCGGAGATCACCCGCACGTTGGGGTTGGCCAGCAGGGTGGTCTCGCCTTCGCTCTTGGCCATGTCCAGCCGCAGGCTGGGGAAGAGGTAGTTGATGGAGCTCTTGCTGATGGCGAGGGATCCGGTCTGCTGGTTGAGCGCGGTGCCGGCGCCGCTGCTGGTGGTGGCGCCGATGGCGTAGGTGCCGTTGGTGTCGGTGGGGGTGATGACCGGCAGCAGGCCGAAGGTCTCCGAGGTGGTTTCGGACACTTCCAGCAGTTCCAGGTAGATCATGACTTCCGCCTTGGCCTTGTCCAGCTGGTTGACGATGCGCTGGGCGATGGCCAGGTCGGTGGGCTTGGCCATGACGGTGATGGCGTTGAGCCGCTTGTCGATGAACACGCGCAGCTGGGGCATGAGCGCGTTGAAGATCTGCCTCACGTTTTCCACTTCGGCGTTGGACATATAGAAGGTGCGGATGAGCTTGTTCTCATACTCCTGCAGGTTCTGCGGGGTCTTCTTGAACACCATGATGGAGTTGCTGTCCATGACCTTGTAGAACAGGTCGCTCTGCAGCATCAGGGTGTCCAGCACCCGCTGGAAGGACAGGCCCCGCAGGTCCACGGACACCTGGATGTCCTGGGCGGAGGCGGAGGAGTGCAGGACGATGTTCACCCCGGAGTTCTTGCTGAGCTGCTGGAAGATCTCCCTGAGGCTGGTCTTGCGGGTGAAGTTGAGGTCCATCCCCTCCAGGGACCGGGGGTTGATGGGCAGGGCGTTGAAGGCCTCGCCCTTGGCGCGCTCGGCGTCGACGCTGTCCTCGGCTTCGGTGCGGGCCCGGCGGCGCTCCTCCGCCTCTCCCAGGCGGGTCAGCCAGTCCACGGCCACGGCGTTGGCGGGATCCAGCACCACCGCCATGCCCACCTCCTTGGTCTCCAGATCGAGCTGCCCGTGCTTCTGGGCGTTCCGGGCCTTGATCAGGTGCTGCTCCGCCGCCAGCGGCGCGGTGCGCCGGTAGCCGATCTTCGCTTCCAGGTTGTTGGGATCCTTCTTCAGGACCTTGCGGTACTCCACCAGGGCTTCGTCGTAGCGGCCCTCGTCGTAGGCCTTGGTGGCCTTGTGCAGGCTGCCGCAGCCCAACACCAGGACCAGGCCCAGAGACAGGGCCACGGCCCGGGTCATGACGGTTCGAGACAACATCTTGGTGGGCATCTTATCCATCCCTTGGTGTATTTTTCAGAATTCATTGGAGGGTGCCTGGTTGGTCCGTCCGCCCTGGCCCGTGATGTCCACAGCGTCGAGCTTGTGCTTCAGATCCGTGTATTTCAGGTTCTGGAACTCGGCCGCGATGTCGGTGAGCTTCACCAGGCGCCAGTGCGGGTTGGCAAGGTCGCCCTGCTTGATGGTGACCGGCTCCTCGCCTTTCATGAAGGCGCCCAGCTTGCCGGCGGTGGCGCTGCCCAGGTAGCCCAGGTAGCGCAGGTTCTGGGGTCGGGTGCTGTTCTCCTGGGCCCGGCTCAGGCGCAGCTGCTCCGCTTCGATCTGCTCCTTGGTGGGGGGCGGCGGGGGCGGCGGGGGCGGAGGCGGGGGCGGCGGGGGCGGGGGCGGGCCCTCGAACAGGAACAGGTCCCGGTACATGCGGTCCTCGTGGGGCAGTTCGCCCGCCTTGTCCAGCTTGGAGAGGTCGGGAAGCTTGTCCAGCTCCCGCATCTGGCGGTCGTCCAGGGCTGCGGTGGCGGCCCGGGCGGCGCTGGCGTTGCGGGCGGGGCCGGCCTTGGGCGCCTCCGGCCAGAGCAGCCAGATCAGCACCGGCAGGCAGGCCAGGGCCACCTGCACCCGCCGGTTGGTCTTGAGTTCCTGCAGCCAGCCCTTGGGCGAGGCGCCCTTCACGGCGGGGGTCATGATTCCTCCCCTTCGTGGGCGACGGGGGCCGAGGATTGCCGGAAGGCCCGCAGGGTGATGATCAGGTGGGCCCCTTCCTGGGTTTCCTCCAGCTTGGCGGCGACCACGGCGAAGGGCAGCTTGCTCCCTTCCAGGTCGAGCATGAAGGATTTCAAGTTCATGTAGACCCCGGTGGCATTGAATTCCACGTCCACGGACTCCAGCACGCTGCCCTTGGATCCCTCCCGGGTGGCCGGGCCGTACTTCACGGCCACCAGCCGGACGCCGTGCTTCTTGGTGAGCTCGAAGAGCTTCTGGCTGAGCTTCCAGTGCAGCTTGCCGACCCCTTCCGCCGACATGTTCTGCATGAGCTCGTCCAGGGATTGCCGGTCGGCCTTGATGCGGTCGGCCTCGGCCTGGGCCGCCTGCAGGTCCTGGACCTGCCGGTCATAGGACTTGGACGCGTCCTTCAGCGCCTGCTCGGTCCGGACCTTCCGCTGGGAGGCGTCGGGCAGCAGGAACACGGCGATGGCCAGGCCGGCCAGGGCCAGGACGCCGCCGCCGATGAGGCGGAACTTGCTCGCGCGCAGGGTGGTGCTCACTGGTCACTCCCCTGGGTGGTGGGCCCCTGGCCGGCGGGACCGCGCTGGAACGGCTGCTGGCCGGGATTGCCGGGATTCGGTCGCCACGGCGTGTGGAGGGTTCGGCCGGGCGGATAGTCCTGGGAGGCCGGGGCCTGACGCGCGGGAGGGACCGCACTGGGCTGGACCGGGAAGGGACGGACCGGGGCGGCGGGGGCCCGCGGGGGCGCCGCCGGGACCGCCGCGGCCTTCGGGGTGGCCTTGGCGGCGACGGGGGCGGCGGCCGGGTGCCTCGCCGGGGGCGCGAACTTGGGCAGCGGCTTGTAGGGCGGCGGATTGGAGGCCACGGCCAGGGTGAAGTCGAAATCCACCCCTCCGCCCTGGCGCTCCCCTTCCCGCTCCAGGATGACCTGCTCGAAGAAGGGGTTCTTCTGCAGGGCTTCGACGAAATCGGCCTCCGCTTCCCGGGAGCGGGCTTCGCCCTTGAGCTTGAGCTGGACCTTCATGTCGGCGCTGCGGTTGCGCTGGAGCGACTTGATGCGCATGTCCGCCACCATGCAGCGCTCCAGCTCCGAGGTGAGCCGGGACCAGGGCAGGCTGCGCTCGGTGTAGATCCGTTCCGCCAGGCGCCACCGGGGCAGCTCCTTGGCCACGTCCACGGCGCGCAAATCGGCGACGATCCGGCTGTGGGCATCGGCGGTGCCGCGGCTCTTGTTGGCCAGGCTGGCCGCGAGCCTGCCGGCCCGGGAGGCTTCCTGGTAGGCCATCCAGGTGGAGGCCAGGGATCCGGCCAGGACCAGGCCGCCCAGGGCCAGGGCCGCCCAGCTCAGCAGGGCGTGGTTGTTGCGCCAGGTATTGCTGGGCGGGGCGAGATTGAGCTTGAGGACGGGGACGGCCATCAGAGCGACTCCTGGGCCGGGATCTCCGGCTGGAGGATCCGCACCGGCAGCCCGCAGTCGGGCCAGTGGGCGGCGCCCCAGACGTGGAGCTCCTGGGGCGAGCGGGCTTCCCGCTGGAGGTAGGCGATGGTGGGCAGCAGCCGTTCCTGGCTCCAAGTGTCGGCCGTGGCCGGTTCGACCCACTGGCGCAGCAGGGTGAGGTTGTGGCCCCAGGACGCCAGGGTTCCGGTGTACATCCCCTCATCCTGGAGGGAGAGGGAGAGCAGGATGCCGGGCATCTCCCGGGTGGGGGCGAGCCGGTTGTAGAGCCACAGCCAGCGCGGCTGCAGCCGGCGCATGGGCCGGCCCGCGGCCGCGGCCATCTGGATCCACGCGTCCCGCAGCTGCTGGGGCAGGCCGGTCAGGAGCCAGGCGCTCTGCTCCAGGGCCAGCGCCTGCACGAACTGGGGCGCGTCCAGGAGCAGGTCCTGGCTGAACCGCCAGCGGAAGAACGCTTCCCGCGCCTCGGTGCCCGCGGGCACCTCCACGATGTCCCGCAGCAGCAGGCTGGGGATCCAGGGGTCATCCACCACCCAGTGGGTGGGCGCCTGGGGCAGGGCTGCGAGGATCCGGGACAGCCCATCGCCCTCGGGGGCGCCGGAAAAGGGGTGGAACTGGCCTCCGGCGTGGACGCGGTGCGGCTCCAGCCATACCATGGAAGCATGCTTGCTCCTGGGCCCCAGCATCCTCATCGGCAGGTTCCCCTGCCGGCACCGGACGTTGAGGATGACATGATTCCATAAGTGCTTGCCACGGAGGCTCCAGGAAGGGTGCAGGGGGCTAGTCTATCGCCCACGGTCGTTAATCCCAAATGGCGAAGTTTTTATACACGGTAGAAGTATAGGTGGAGGACGATCCGGGGGGAGTTGCCAGTTTGCGTCTAATTGCTATAGAAGTTCATGGATTCAAGTCCTTCGCGGATCCCCAGAAGCTGACCTTCCCCGCGGGGATGACGGCGGTGGTGGGGCCGAACGGGTGCGGCAAATCCAATATTTCGGATGCCTTGGCCTGGGTCCTGGGGGAGCAGCGGGCCACCCTGCTGCGCGGAGCCGAGATGGCGGACGTGATCTTCGCCGGCACCGGCCAGCGCAAGCCCATGGGCATGGCCGAGGTGAAGCTGACCCTGGAGATGCCCGACGCCGCCCTGCCGGGCGCCAGCCGGGAGGTGATAGTCTCCCGGCGGCTGTACCGGGACACCGGCAGCGACTACCGGATCAACGGACGGGAGTGCCGGCTCAAGGACGTCCAGGACCTGCTGCTGGACACCGGCATGGGCACCCGCGCCTATTCCTTCATCCAGCAGGGCCAGATCGACCTGATCCTGTCCTCCAAGCCCAAGGACCGGCGCTCGCTGCTGGAGGAGGCGGCCGGGATCACCCGCTACAAGCTGCGCCGCACCGACGCCGAGCGGCGGCTGGAGGACACCCGGGCCAACCTGCTTCGGCTGGACGACATCTTATATGAGCTGGGCAAGCAGCAGGAGTCCCTGAAGCGCCAGGCCGCCAAGGCCAGACGGGCCCAGGACCTGGACGGCGCCATCAGGGCCACCCAGCGCATCCTGCTGGCGGGCAAGGCGCTGGAACTGGAAGCCGCCAAAGAGGCGATCATCGAGAACCTGGACGGCCTGGAGCGCCGGATCGCGGCCCTCACCGCCCAGGTCTCGGAGCGGAGCTCGGAGGTGGAGCAGCTCCACCTGGCCCTGGAGGAGAGCCTGTACCAGCAGGACCGGCGGGCCCGCGCCGTGACCGGCCTGGACCAGCGCCGCGGTCTGCTGGAGCAGGACCGGGGCTTCCAGGGGGAGCGCATCGAGGAGGCCAGGGTCCAGCGCGGGCAGCTGGAGCTGCGCCTGGAGGAGCTGTCCACCCGCAGCGGGGATTCCGAGGCGGAGCTGGCCCGGTTGGCCCGGGCCCTGGACGCCGCGGGGGCGGCGCTGGCGGCCAGGGAGGCCCTGGTGGCCGACAGCGAGGAGGCCGTGGCCCTGGCCGGGGGCGCCCTGCGCCACGTGGAGGGCGAGCTGAAAGCCCTCCGGGCCAGGCGCGCGGAGGCCGAGAAGGAGGCCCAGGCGGCCCAGCGCCGGCTACAGGCCCTGCACCAGGAGATCGCCCAGCGCTCCGGGCGGCTGGATGCCCTCAACCATGAGGAGGCCATGCGCGCCCCCCGGCTGGAGACGCTCCAGGCCGACGAACTCCGGTTGGGCCGGGAGGAGGAGGGCGCCGCCGACCGGCTGGAACAGATCGAGGAGGCGGTGCAGATCCAGGGCCGGATCCGGGGCGAGACCCTGGACGCCCACCGGGCCGCCGCCGCCGCCCTGCGCGAGGCGGAAGGGGCCCTGGACAGCGAGGAGCGCCGGCTCCGGCAGATCGCCGACCTGCTCCGGGCCGCCGAAGGCTCCGAGGAGCTCAAGAAGGCCTTGCTCTGGCTGCGCCAGCGGGGCGAGGACCCCCTGGCCCTGGCCGACGCCCTCATTGTGGAGGACGAGGATCTGCCGTTCCTGGAACGGCTGCTGGGAACCTGGTCCCAGGCCGTGGCCCTGGGGCCGGCCGGATGGCGGCTCACCGCGGAAGCCCCCGGCCAGCTCTGGGTCAGCGCCGAGTCGGAAGCCGCGCCGCTGGCCGCTCTGGAGGCGCCGGACTGCCTGCCGCTGGCCGCGCGCCTGCGCTGGAGGCCCGGCAAGGCCCGGCCACTGGCGGGGCTGCTGGCCCGGGCCTACCTGTGCGCCGACGCGGCCCTGCCGGAACTGGGCGCCGCCCGTCCGGACCTGGCCTTCGTATCGCCCCGGCTGGTGAAGCTGCCCTACGGCCCGGTGCAGGTGGGGGCGGCCGCGCCGGAGGCGTCGCCGTTCAAGCTGCGCGGCGAGCAGGAGTCCGCCCGCAAGGCCCGGGAGCTGCAGCTGGACCGGGTGGAGGGGCTGGAGGCGGAGGTCAAGGCCCTGGAGGCGCGCATGCGCGACGCGGCGTCGCGCTTCAAGGAGATGGAAGAGGACCACCTGACGGCCCGGCGCGGCCTGGAGGACCTGAAGGGCCGGCGGGCCTCGGTGGCGGTCCAGCTCCAGGAGATCCAGGAGTCCCGGTCGCGGGCGGATGCACACTGGGAGCTGCTGGAGAACGAGATCAAGGGCCTCAAGGCCCAGCTGCGCGAGCTGGAAGTGCCGGAAGGCCATCCGGAGGAAGCCGGCCTGGGCGCGGCCATCCAGGCCGGGGAGGCGCAGCGGGAGGAGGCCCAGCGGCTCCTGGAGGAGAAGCGGGAGATCCTGGTGGAGGCCTCCAGGGTCCGGTCCTCGGCCTGGGCCGAACGGGACGCGCTGCAGCGGCACCTGCAGCAGCTCCAGCGCGGCACCTACGACCTGGAGGCGGAGCGCGCGCGGATCCAGGGCGACATCCTGCAGGCCGGGGAGCGCGCGGCCCAGGCCGGCGCGCGCGTGGCGGAACTGGAGCAGGAGACTCAGCGCCTGCTCCAGGACCGCGCGCTGCTGGTGGCGCAGCAGGCCGAGGCCCTGCCCGGGATCGAGGCGGCCCAGGAGTCCCTCAGGGCGCGGGAGCGCACGGTCCGGGACCTGCAGGAGGCCCTGGAGAACGCGCGCCAGCTGCACCAGGAGGCCCTGCTCCAGGGGGCCCAGGTGCAGGGCAGCCTCACCGCCACCGGCAAGGAGGTCGATCTGGCCCTGGCCATGACCATCCCGGAGTTCCTCCGGTCGGTCACTGAAGAAGAGCGCCAGGCCTGGGTCCTGGGCGAGCTGGTGCACCAGACCCGGCTGGGCGAGTTGCACGGCAAGCGGCTGGAACTGGGCAGCGTGAACCCCCTGGCCATCCAGGAGCTCAAGGAGGCCGAGGACCGGCTGGGCTTCATGAACCAGCAGCGCAGCGACGTGCTGGAGGCCATCGGCAACCTGGAAGCCACCATCCGGGAGATCAACGCCATCTCCGAAGAGCGGTTCCGGGAGGCGTTCGACTTCATCAACCTCCGGTTCCAGGAAGTGTTCCGCGAGGCCTTCGGCGGCGGCAGCGCCAGCCTCAGCCTGCAGGATCCCAAGGACCTGCTGGAGTGCGGCATCGAGATCACCGCCCAGCCTCCGGGCAAGAGCGCCAAGGCCCTGTCGCTGCTCTCCGGCGGCGAGAAGGCGCTGGCGGCCATCGCGCTGCTGTTCGCCATCTTCCATTTCAAGCCCAGCCCCTTCTGCGTGCTGGACGAAGTGGACGCGCCCCTGGACGAGGCCAACGTGGGCCGGTTCGCGGCGATGGTCCAGAAGATGAAGGACGGCACCCAGTTCATCGTCATCACCCACCAGAAGCCCACCATGATGGCCGCGGACACGCTCTACGGCGTGACCATGGAGGAACTGGGCATCTCCCGGCTGGTGAGCGTGCAACTGCGGGAAGCCACGCAACTGGTCTGACCCGGTGCGGCATTTACACGTTGGTCACAGCTCTGTCATGAGTTATTTAAACGGGCCCCGGTAGTTGTCAACGCGAAAGAAACCGGAAACTGTGGATAACTTCTCCCTGGGTAGTTAATGCCTTGACCTTGAGGCTATTACTATAAACATTATTATAACAGTAATTAGATTGAAATTGGCTGGTCGGGGCAGCATGGGAATCTTCAAGGGTCAACCGCTTTGGACCAAGCCGGGAGGGGAAATGCACAAGGTTTTCCACAAGGCCCAAGGACCCGCTTCCGCCCCCGATTTCGTAAGTCCCCTGGGAAGTCCTTTTTACGAATCCGGCGAGAAACCTGGCCCGAAACCCCTCAGATTTTGCCGTTTTTCATGCTTTTTCGTCTTGACAGGTTCCGGCCAAGATGATGCCCCGGGCCGGTACCGGCGCCGGCGTGCCGGCCGTTCCATAAGTGCCTGGATCCCGGCCCAGGTTATAGGCGGAAACGCCATTGTAAGAAATCCTTGCCAGCAGCCGTCAGTCGCAAGCGACTT
>PLUC01000058.1 GCA_003165415.1 Holophagaceae bacterium | reverse complement strand
ATCCTGGCCGGCGCCACCCTGGTCTGGTTCCTGTCCCACTATCCCGGCATCACCAATAAGGCCTGGGTGGCCGAACGCCAGGCGCAGGAGCAGGCCATCCGCGCCCAGAACCTGGCCCCCGCGGACCAGAAGGACAAGCTGGAGGAGCTGGATCTGAGTTCCGAAAGCCGGATCATGAATTCCAGTATGGCCGCGCGCTTCGGCCACCTGCTGCAGCCCCTCCTGGCCCCCATCCTCGACCCCGAGCACAGGCGGCCCGAGGCGTGGAAGGACGGCGTGGCCCTCACCGCCGGCTTCGTGGCCAAGGAAATCGTGGTGAGCACCATGGGCGTGGTCAACCAGGCCAAGGCCGAGAAGGACGGCGACGCCCCCGGCCTGAGCCCGCTGCAGCATACCCTCAAGGAGCATTCCGGGTTCACCCCGCTCACCTCGTTCGCGTTCATGGTGTTCATCCTGCTCTACACCCCCTGCCTGGGCCTGGTGGGCATGATCCTCAAGGAGACCCGCTCCGTGGCCTGGACCGGCTTTTCCGTGGGCTACGGCTTCGCCCTGGCGTGGTTCATGGCCTGGGGCACGGTGCTGCTGGGGCGGCTGTGCGGGTTCGCGTGAGGGAGGGGACATGAGCGGTCAAGGCTGGATCGTGCTGGGCGCCGTGGTGGTGGCGGGGCTGTTCTTCGGCCGCAAGGCCCTGCGGAACCTGGGAAAGAAGGGCGAGAACGCCGGGTGCGGCTGCTGCGGGGGAGGTTCCTGCGGCAAGCAGGTAAAACCCAAATGACCGGTCATCACCTCATTCTTTTTTACTATCATTGAATATACGTGGCATTCCCAAAATCCCGCGGCAGAATAGGAGACGATCCCAATCACCCTCGGAGGCCCCATGATCAGCCCAACCATGCAGAACGCCCTCAACACCCAGATCAACCTGGAACAGTACTCCGCCCAGCTCTACCTGGCCATGGGAGCCCACTGCGAGACCCTCAGCTTCAAGGGGTTCGCCCACTGGCTGCGGGTCCAGGCCGGGGAGGAGACCGCCCACGCGGTGAAGCTCATCGATTTCCTCCTGGACCGCAAGGGCAAGCTGGAGCTGAAGCCCATCGCCGCGCCTCCCCAGGAATTCGGCGGGGTCATCCAGGTGTTCGAGCAGACCCTGGCCCACGAGATGGGCATCACCCAGAAGATCAACGCCCTGTTCGACCTGTCCCGGACGGAGAAGGACTACGCCAGCGAGATCACCCTGCAGTGGTACGTGTCCGAGCAGGTGGAGGAGGAATCCAACGTCGGCCAGGTGGTGGACCACCTGCACGCGGTGGGCGACCAGGGCGGCGGCATCTGGTATCTGGATTCCAGGATGGCTAAGCGGATGGCCAAGGCCTGACTCAAAACGTCCTGCGCGGCACCATGGCGTTGGCCAGGAGCAGGCCCACCATCAGCGCCACCGTCACCGCCACGGACTGGAAGCCGGCCTGGAGCCCGTCCAGGGTCTGCTTCTGCATCATCAGGGTGAGGCTGTGCACCCCCAGGCTCCCCGGCAGGATCAGCATCAGTGAAGGCAGCTGCAGCACCGCCCCGGGCCGCCGGGTGCGCCGGGCGTAGGTGTTGCAGGCGGCGCCCAGCACCAGCGCGGCGATCCCGGCCCCGGCCACCGGCCCCAGGGCCTGGGCCGCCAGGTGGGCGGTGGCCCAGGCCAGGGCGCTGGCGACCAGGGTCCAGCCGTAGTCGGCCGGGCGCCCCTGGAAGATCACCAGGAAGCCCAGGGCCACCATGGCGATGGCCGGGGCCACGGTCCACAGCGGCAGGGCCAGGGGCAGCGTCGGGACCACGGGCAGCCAGGACGCGCCCAGCTGCTGGCCCAGGCCCACCCCGAAGGCCAGCAGGATGAACACCAGCCCGGTGCCGGCCATGCGCGCGGTGCCCGAGACCAGGTTGCCGGTGCCCAGCTCCTGCATGGACACCAGCAGCCCCAGTCCGGGCAGCAGGCCGATGATGCCGCTGACCACCAGGATGGTGTAGGAGACCGAGGGCAGCCACCGGCCGATGAGGCCGCCCGCCAAGGCGCTCAGCAGCCCGCCCAGCAGCGGGGTCAGGCGGGCCAGGTTATGGCGCTTCTGGGCCAGCAGCACGGCAAACCCCACCAGCAGGCCCACCCCCGCTCCCAGCAGCACCTCGCGCCAGCCGCCGCCGAAGATGCAGGCCATGCCCATGGCCGCCAGCCCGTGGGCGCCCACCTTGAGCCAGAAGCCGAACCGGGGCGGCCGGGCGGAAAGGGCGGCCAGATGCTGCCGGGCCGCCGCCGCGTCCAGCTGCCCGGACAGCACCAGGTCCACCAGCGCTTCCACGTCGGCCAGCTTCTCCAGGCTGGACCAGCCGGTGTTCAGCCGCATCAGGTAGGTCTTGCTGTGCAGCCCCTCCTTGCGCAGCGAGGCGAGAAAGCCGGTGGGGGTGGCGAACACCGCCCCCTCCAGTTCCAGGTGCTGGGCCACCCGGCCCAGGGCCTTCTCCAGGGTGGTGGCGCTGGCCCCGAACGCCTGCATGCTGTAGCCCAGCTCCAGCACGAAGGCCACTTCGGGGATGGAGCTGGTGAGCGGGACCGTGATTTCGACCGGAAGTTCCATGGAATCCTCATAACCATGGTATCCGCTACTTCTTGAGCACCACCGTGAACGTGGTCCCCTCCCCCGGCGAGCTCTGCACCTTCACCGAGCCCCCGTACAGCCCGGCCAGCCGGCGCAGGATGGACAGCCCCAGGCCGGAGCCCAGGATGTTGCGGGTCTTTTCGTTCTTGATCCGGCTGAACTCGCCGAACAGCTTGCCCATCTCCTCGGCGCTCATGCCGATGCCGGTGTCGCGCACGGCGATGGTCACCGACTCCGCGTCCTGCTCCACGGTGACCGTCACCGAACCGTTGTCAAGGTTGTATTTGATGGCGTTGGACACCAGGTTGTTGAACATGATCTCCAGTTCGCCGGCGTCGGCGTCGATGATCACCGGCCCCTTGGGGTGGAAGCCCAGCGTCACCCACTTCTCCGCCGCCAGCACCTGTTGGGTCTCCAGCACCTGGGCCGCCACCGCGCACACGTCCACGGGCGTCAGCACCCGCTTCTTCTGGCCGGACTCGATCTGGGTCAGGTCCAGCAGGTCCATGATCAGCTTGCGCATGCCGTCCAGGCGGAGCATGGACCGGCCCACCAGGGTGTCGTACTCCTCCATCTTCTCGCCCAGGGAGCGGTCCCGCAGGATCCGCAGGTTGCCCTCCACCGCCGCCAGGGGCGACTTGAGCTCGTGGGCCAGCACCGACAGGAACTCGAAGCGGATCTGCCGGCGCTCCCCGGCCAGCTTGCGGGCCGCGCGCTGGACCATGGCGTGCTTGCTGGTGCGGTGCACCGCCGCCTTCAGCTCGTCGGGATTGAAGGGCTTGGCCAGGAAGTCGAACGCCCCCACCTTGGTGGCCTGCACCGCCGTGGCCAGGGTGGCGTAGGCGGTGATCATCACCACCAGGGTTTCCGACTTGCGCTCCCCCAGCACCTGCAGCACGTCCATGCCGGACATGCCCGGCAGCTTGTAGTCCAGCAGCAGGATGTCGGCCGGGTCCGTGGCCAGCAGGTCCAGGGCCTCCTCGCCGGTTTCCGCCAGGGAGATGCGGAACGACACCTCCGCCTCGATGTCGTCGAACCAGGTGGTGTAGTGGCGCAGGGCGCGCTCCACCGACAGGCGCATCCCCTGTTCGTCGTCCACCACCATCAGATGCAGGGTCTCTTTCATGTTTCCCTATTCTCCCTGGCGCTTGGCCTCGCGCGGCAGCTTCACCCGGAACGTGGTGCCGGTGGGCCCGGCCGAGGGGTCCGGGTTGGACTCCACGCTGATCTCGCCCCGGTGCAGCTTCACGATCCCGTACACCACCGGCAGCCCCAGCCCGGTGCCCTTGCCCATGAGCTTGGTGGTGAAGAAAGGCTCGAACAGCTTGTTCAGGTTCTCCTTGGGGATGCCGGTGCCGGTGTCCTTCACCTCCACCGTGAGGGTGGCCTGGTCGGCCCGGGACTGGATCCGCAGGGTGCCGCCCTTGGGCATGGCGTCGAAGGCGTTGCCCACCAGGTTCACGAACACCTGGATGATCTGGTCCCGGTCCAGCTCGATCCTGGGACTGCCGTCCAGGTGCTCCACCTCCACCGTGACCCCCGGCGGGGTGGCCAGGTTGGCCAGGGAGGTGCGGATCACCTCGCGGATGTCCGCGGGCTGGAACGCCACCTTGTTCTGCCGGGCGAAGTCCAGCAGGCCGGCGACGATGCGCTTGCACCGGTTGGCCTGCTCCACGATCATCTCCAGGTCCGGGCGCAGGGGCGATTCCTTCTGGCACTCCTCCAGCAGCAGGTGGGTGTACATCAGCACCACCCCCAGCGGGTTGTTGATCTCGTGGGCGACCCCGGCCGCCAGCTGGCCCATGCTCGCCAGCCGCTCGGAGTGCATCAGGGTCTCCTGGGTGCTGGCCAGCTTCTGGTTGGCGTGGGTGAGCTTGCGGATGGTGCTCAGGTTGGTGTCGATGACGAAGGGCAGGCACATCTCGCTTTCGGCGAAGCCCTTGGCGATGGCCAGGGCGTGCTCCCGGCAGGTGTGGTAGCCGCAGGCGCCGCAGTTCAGCTCATGGGCCTCGGAGTACTTGCCCATCTTCTTCATGATCTCGTTGAGGGCGGCGGGTTCCAGCGGCTGCAGGCGCTGGTCGTCCGGGGTGAACCGGCGGTTCAGGTCCAGCCCCACGTAGCGGTCCACATGACGCTGCCACTCCTCATGGTCCAACTGGGACTGGCGGTAGCGGGTGTAGTGGCTGACCCGCTCCCGGCGCTTGAACAGGGTCTCCTCGCTGGACAGGCCTGGACCCGCGATGCAGCCCTCGCAGCACAGCAGTTCCAGCAGCCTGGCCTCCATGGTGCCGTTGGCGAACTCCTCCAGCACCGAGGTGAAGCCCTTGATGCCGTCGATGGCCACCACCTCGTTGGCCAGCAGGTCCTCCTTGATGGAGGCCGCCTGCAGGAACCCGCGGGTCATGGGGAACAGCGCGCCCAGGGAAGGATGGGGCGGGTCGAAGTCCGAAGGCTCCACCCGCTCCGCCTTGATGGACCAGCGCAGGAACAGGTAGCGCAGCTCCCGGAAGGTGATGGCCACGTCCGGCCCGCCGTCGATGTCGGCGTTGCAGGCCTCGGCCTTCTTGGCCACGCAGGGCCCCACGAACACCACCTTGAGGTCCGGGTCGTCCATGCGCAGGGCCCGGGCGATGGCCACCATGGGGCTGACGATGGGCGCCAGGAAGGGCACCAGCTCCGGCTGGTAGCGCTCCACGAAGGTGACGATGGCCGGACAAGTGGTGGCAATGAACTGGTTGTACGGCTGCTCGCAGAGCAGCTGGCGGTAGCGCTCGGCCACCAGGTCCGCGCCGAAGGCCACCTCCACCACCTTGGCGAAGCCCATCTTGCGCAGCATCCCCACCAGCACCCGGAAGTCCATCTCCTCCTGGAACTCCACCGGGAAGCTGGGGGCCAGGCACACCGCCACCCGGGCGCCCGACTTGAGCTGCGCTTCCACATCGTAAAGAGTTGAAACAATACGCTTCGCCTTCTGGCTGCACACCTGGATGCAGTGCCCGCAACCGATGCAGCGGGACGGCACCACCTCCGCCTGGCTCTTGGAGATGCGGATGGCCTTGGCCGGGCAGGTGCGCACGCAGGTGTAGCAGATCCGGCACCGGTTCGGCACTGTCTTGACAAAACCCAAGGCCGGCTGCCCCTCTGGGGCGGGATCGACCTCGGGTTCAGCCATGGCCTTCAACCTCCTTCAAATTCCAGGGATCCGGCCATTATCGCACGCATCCTCATACCTTGAGCAGGCGTCTCACTTCCTGCTTGAGCTGCTCGGGCCGGACCGGCTTGTCCATGAGGACGTCGGCCTTGACCCAGGAGGCGGCCTCGCTGGACTGGGGCTGGAAATCCAGCCCGGTGGCGGCCTTGACCGCCGTGAGCAGGATCACCGGGGTCTCCGGGAACAGCCGCTTGACGTGGTGGCAGAGCACGAAGCCGGAATCCATGTTCTCCATCATCAGGTCCAGCACCGCCAGGTCCGGAATGGTGGTGAGGAGGGCCTCCTCGCCCTCCTTCTGGCCCTGGGCCTTGATCACCTGGTAGCCCTCGGCCTTGAGGATGAGGGCCACCTGCTCCAGCATGTCGATGTCGTCGTCGACGACCAGAATCTTCTTTTGGGTTTCCATGGGGTTACTCCTTCGGCCTAAAGCATCACTTCGCGTTTGTGGTAGTGGGTGTGGAGCAGCTCGTGACTGAGGTGGCCCAGGGGCGCGCCCAGGAATTCTTTGTAGAGCCTCGCGACCTCCGTGTTCTTGTGGCTGACCCGCAGGTGATCCTCCCGGTCGATGTTGTAGAGGGCCGCCATGCGCGCCTTGACCGACTCCATGTTGGCGCCCAGAGGCTGGCCGCCGCCGTTGATGCAGCCGCCGGGGCAGGTCATGACCTCGATGAAGTGCAGGTCGTTGCGTCCGGCCTTGATCTCCTCCATGAGCTTGCGCGCCTGGCCGAGGCTGGAGACCACCGCGGCCGCCACTTCCACCGGCCCGGCCTGGACCCGCAGCTCCTTGCAGCCCTTCATGCCGCGCAGGTCCTGGATCTTGTAGTCCTTCATCTCGTCGCCGGTGAGGAGGAAGTAGGCGCTGCGGATGGCCGCCTCCATCACCCCGCCCGAGGCCCCGAACAGCTTGCCGGCGGAAGAACGCTCGCCGAAGGGGGAATCGGCCCCCTCGGGCTCCAGGGTCGCCGGGTTGATCCCGACCACCTTGAACAGTTCCGCCAGCTCCCGGGTGGTGAGCACGTAGTCCACGTCCGGCACATAATCTTTGCCCATTTCGGGGCGGTTGCACTCGAACTTCTTGGCGGTGCAGGGCATGATCGAGACGCTGACGATGTCCCGGGGCTCGATGCCCTCGCGCTTGGCCCAGAAGCTCTTGATGATGGCGCCCATCATCTGCTGGGGGCTCTTGCAGGTGGACAGGTTGGGGATGAACTCGGGGTAGAACTCCTCCACGAACTTGATCCAGCCCGGGGAGCAGCTGGTGAACATGGGCAGCGCGCCGCCTTCGGTGACCCGCTTGAGCAGTTCCGAGCCCTCTTCCATGATCGTGAGGTCGGCGGTGAACGACGTGTCGAACACCTTGTCGAACCCGGCCCGGCGCATGGCGGCCACCATCTGGCCGTCGAAGTCGGTGCCCGGCTTGGCGCCGAACTCTTCGGCGATGGACACCGACACCGCCGGCGCGTGCTGGACCACCACGGTCTTGCCCGGATCGGCCAGCACCCGCAGCACCTCGGCCACGTAGTTCTTTTCGCTCAGGGCGGCGGTGGGGCAGACCAGGATGCACTGGCCGCAGTTGATGCAGCTGGAGACGTTCATGCCGTCGTTGAAGGCGGTGCCCACGAAGGCCCTGGAGCCGCGGTTGATGAAATCGATGGCGGACACGCCCTGGACCTCTTCGCACACCCGCACGCACTTGCCGCACAGGATGCACTTCTCCGGATCGCGCACGATCGCGGGGCTGGAGCTGTCCTTGTCCATGCGCTTGCGCGCGCCCCGGAACACCCGCTGGCGCACGCCGTGCTCCTTGGCCAGGTTGGCCAGGTCACAGTTGCCGTTGCGGGCGCAGTAGAGGCAATCGTCGGGGTGGTTGCTCAGGAGCAGCTCCACGATCGCCTTGCGGGTCTTGAGCACGGTCGGGGTGCTGGTGTGGACCTTCATGCCTTCGGCGGCGGGGAAGGAGCAGGACGGGATGAGCCCGCCCATGCCTTCCACTTCCACCACGCACATCCGGCAGGTTCCCGACGGCAGCAGGCCCTCCATGTGGCAGATCGTCGGCACGTGGATGCCGCCGCGCCGGAGCGCCTGGAGGATGGTATCCCCCTTCCTTACTTCGAGTTGCTTACCATTCGCTTCAAGGGTTGACATCGTTGGCCTCGTCTAAGCCTGTGTGAGGGAAAAATCGGGTCCATTGGTCCATGTCCCGGCATAAGGTGCCGTAACAAAATGACCTGAAAAGAGCAGGTAATTTCATAACGGCACCTAAACAGGTTGGGTGAATTCGATGTCGCAGCGCAGGCAGCGACGGGCTTCGCACTGGGCGTGATCCTCGGAGAAGCAGAGGTCCACCTCCCTGAAGTTCTTGATCCGGGCCTCCACCGGCAGGTGGGGCGGATGGGTCCGTCCCGGCGCTTCGCCTTCCTCCTCCTCGGTGCTGAACGGCTGGATGTACTCCGTCGGCAGCGCCACCCTGGGCAGCTGCTTGAGCTGCTTGCCCTGGATGAAGCGGTCGATCATGACCGCGGCGTTCTTGCCGGCCGCCACCGCCTCGATCACCGTGCTGGGACCGGAGACCACGTCGCCGCCGCCGAACACGCCCGGTTCGCTTGCCAGGTAGGACTCGGGGTTGATCACCAGCCCGCCCCAGCTCTTGCGCTTGAGGCCGTTGAGCAGGTCGCCTTCGGGCTCCTCGGAGATGGCCACGATCAAGGTGTCCAGTTCCGCCACGAACTCGCTGCCGGGGATCGGCACCGGCCGCGCGCGGCCGCTTTCGTCCTTGTCGCCCAGCTCGTTGCGCTGGAACTGGACGCCGGTGAGCTTGCCGTTCTCCGACTTGACCGCCAGCGGCGCCACCAGGGCCTCCAGATGGATGCCTTCCTCGAGGGCGGCATCGATCTCTTCGGCGTAGGCGGGCATCTCGCCGCGGGTGCGGCGGTAGAAGATGGTCACGTCGGTGACCCCCTCCTGGCGCACGGCCACCCGGGCCGCGTCCAGGGCGCTGTTGCCGCCGCCGACGATGCCGACCCGGCCCTGGGCCAGTTCCTTGTGGTGCAGGTTGAAGCCCTTCAGGAACTCGATGCCCGGGAGCACGCCCTTCACGTCGTCGCCGGGCAGGCCCAGCCGCTTGCTGTGGTGGGCGCCGGTGGCCACATACACCGCCTGGTAGCCCTTCAGGTCGCCCAGGGTGAAGTCCTTGCCCAGGGCCTTGCCGTACTCGACCGTGATGTTCGGGTTGAGCAGGTTCTGGATCTCCTGGTCGAGCACCTTGCGCGGCAGGCGGTAGGCGGGGATGCCCGCCACCAGCATGCCGCCCAGCTTCTGCTCGCGCTCCAGCAGGGTGACCCGGTAGCCCTTCAGGCTGAGGGCGTTGGCGGCGCACAGGCCGGCGGGACCGCCGCCGATGACCGCCACCCTCGGCGCGTCGGACTTGGCCGGCCGCACCGTGGGCTTGAAGGTGGACGGATCCACCCGGTCCACCACGAACCGCTTGAGGTTGCGGATGGCGATGGGATCACCGCCGGTGGTGCCGCAGCGGCACGAGGCTTCACAGGGATGGTTGCAGACCCGGGCGCACACGGACGGGAACGGGTTGGCCCCGCGGATGGCCTGGTAGGCCTCGTCGTATTCGCCCAGGGAAATGTGGGCCACGTACTTCCAGACCTCAGTGCCCACCGGGCAGCCGGATTGGCAGGGCGCGCCCACCAGCTCCCGGCAGGTTCCGGCCGGGCAGCGGCGTTCGTAGATGTGGGCTTCGTACTCGTCCCGGAACCACTTGAGGGTGGACAGCACCGGGTTCGGCGCGGTCTGGCCCAGGCCGCACAGGCTGCTGTTCTTGATGGCCTCGCCCAGTTCCTTGAGCACCATGACCCCGCGCACCCGCAGCAGGGCATCCATGCCCTCCTCGCCGCGGCGGTTGTGGGTGATGGACTGGAGGATCTGCAGCATCTGCCGCGTGCCTTCCCGGCAGGGGATGCACTTGCCGCAGCTCTCGGACTGGATGAACTCCATGAAGAACTTGGCCAGGTCCACCATGCAGGTGTTCTCGTCCAGGACCACCAGACCGCCGGAACCCATGATGGCGCCGAAGGACTTCAGGGCCTCGTAGTCGCACACCAGGTCCATGGCCGGCTCGGGGATGCAGCCGCCGGAAGGCCCGCCGATCTGCACCGCCTTGCACTTCTTGCCGTTGGGGATGCCGCCGCCCACGGCGAACACCACGTCGCGGATGGGGGTGCCCATGGGCACTTCCACCAGACCGGTGCGGCGCACCATGCCCGACAACGCGAACACCTTGGTGCCCTTGCTGCCCGGGGTGCCGACCGCCGCGAACTTGGCCGAACCCATCTGCATGATGGCGGCGATGTTGGCGAAGGTCTCCACGTTGTTGATGACCGTGGGCATGCCGAACAGGCCGGACTGGATGGGATAGGGCGGCCTCGGCCTGGGCATGCCGCGCTTGCCTTCGATGGACTGCATGAGGGCGGTCTCTTCGCCGCAGACAAAGGCTCCGGCGCCCATCTTGATGACGATGTCGAGGTTGAAGCCGCTGCCCAGGATGTTCTCGCCCAGCAGGCCGTATTCCTTGGCCTGTTTCATGGCGATCTTCAGGTTCTGGATGGCCAGGGGGTACTCGGCGCGGATGTAGATGTAGGCCTTGGTGGCGCCGATGGCATAGCAGCCGGTGATCATGCCTTCCAGCATCCGGTGCGGGTCGCTCTCGCACACGGCGCGGTCCATGAACGCGCCCGGATCGCCTTCGTCGGCGTTGCAGACCATGTACTTCTGCGCGCCGGCGGCGGAGAGCGCCATCTGCCACTTCTTGCCGGTGGGGAAGCCGCCGCCGCCCCTGCCCCGCAGCCCGCTCTTGAGGATCTCGTCCACCACTTCCTGGCGGGTCATGGTGGTGATGGCCCGCTGCACGGCGGAGTAGCCGCCCCGGGCGATGTACTCGTCGATGGAGGTGAAGTCGATCAGGCCGGAGTTGGCCAGCACCCAGCGCTTCTGGATGGCCAGGAACGGATGCGCGGCCAGGTCCTTGACGCCCTGCCAGGGTTCCTGGCCTTCGGCGAAGAACTGGCCCAGGACCTGCTCCTTCACCAGGCCGCCCTGGAAGATGGTGTCCAGCAGGGCTTCCACCTTGTCCTCGGTGACGTTGCCGAAGGACACCCGGGTGCGGCCGGGCAGCTGCACGTCCATGATGGGCTCTTCGGAGCACAGGCCGATGCAGCCCACTTCGCGGATGTCCGCGTCCAGCTTCTTGGCTTCGCAGATGGCCTTGACCTTGGCCAGGGTCTTGGCGGCCCCGGCGCCCAGGCCGCAGGTGCCGGCGCCCACGAAGATCACCGGGCGGGACACCTGGTCCCGGCGCAGGCCGGCCAGGAGCGCGTCCAGCTCAGCGCCGGACTTGCCGGCGAAGGGGCCGGTCTTGAGCGCGGCCAGCAGTTCGGGGCTCGGCTTGCCGGGCACTTCCCAGCAGGAGTTGGAGAGGGGATTATTGCTCGACATGGGTGAGCTCCTGGTTGCGGCACGCAACACGGCATTCGTCGCGGCATTCGTCGAGGATCCTTTGCAGTTTCATGGGGGTGACCTTGGCGTGGAACTGGCCGTTGATGTTCACCACCGGAGCCAGGCCGCAGGCGCCCATGCAGGCCACCACTTCCAGGCTGAACAGGCCGTCCCGGCTGGTTTCGCCGGGCTGCAGCTTCAGGGTCTTGGTGACCATGTCCAGGACCCGCTTGCTGCCCTTGACGTGGCAGGCCGTGCCCCGGCAGACCATCACGTGGTACTTGCCCTTGGGCTGGAACCTGAACATGTTGTAGAAGGTGGCCACCCCGAAGATCTTGCTGGCGGGCAGGTGGAGCTGCAGGCCGACCTGGGTGATGGATTCCTTGGACAGATAGCCCTCCACCGCCTGCACTTCCTGCAGGATCGGGATGAGGTGGTCGCGCCCGGCATCGGGGTGACCCAATAGGATGGTTTCAACGGTCTTCATGACGGCCATTCCGACGCTCCTTTGAGGGATGAATGGTGAAGTAGGCGAGCTTCGCCAGATAATTGCCGATATCTATTTCTTCCAGGGCGATGGTCCTGGGCAGCCGCAGAGCTTGGGAGGAGAAATTGAGCACGCCCTTGACCCCGGCGTGGACCAGGCGTTCCGCCAGGGCCTGGGCCGAGGCGGCGGGCACGCAGAGGATGGCCAGGGTGATGCCCTCCTGGGCCACCACCGTTTCCAGGGCATCCATGGGATGGCACTTGACGCCGGAGTAGACCCGGTTGCATTTGCTCTTGTCGGCGTCGAAGGCGCACTTGATGCGCAGGTTGGTGCGGGTGGATTCCAGGTTGGCGATGAGCGCCCGGCCCATGTTGCCCGCCCCCACCACGGCCACTCCGTGGACCCGGGTCTGGTTCAGGGCCTGGTCCAGGTCCAGCAGCAGTCCCTGGATTTCGTAGCCCCGGCTGGGCAGCCCGCGGGTGCCGATGGTCATGAGGTCCCGGCGCACCTGGGAGTCCGAAAGCCGCATGGCCGCTGCTATTTCGTGGGAAAAGAGGTGGGTGCGCTCCCCGTCCTTCTGCTCGGTGAGCAGGGTGCGATAGCGGGAGAGCCGTCCTACGACTTTTTCCGAGATGGTCTGCATGTTGTTTTGACCGTGAAATATTTCACAATGTTATGGTTTGTCACGAATGCCATGAAAAAAGTGTAACTGAAAGGGACAGCCGTGGCCCACATTTCTCGTGATTTAAATCACGAAAATGCAAAAACTTAATTTACAAAAGGGTATTTTCGATTTGAGATCTGTTTTTCTGAAATGGGTTATTTTATCTGAATCTCAAAATCATCGCACTAGACCCCGGGTTCCTTCAGCCGCTCCAGCATCGCGAAGAGCAGCTCCGGATCTTCGCAGGCGTGCAAGTTCTGGCGGAACCCCGATCCGTTCGGGATGCCCTTGGTGAACCACGCGCCGATCTTCTTCATCTTGTGCAGCGCCTCCCTGGGCTCCAGCAGCTCCTGCAGCATGCGGAAGAAACTCATGCACAGCTCGATCCGCTGCCGCTCGGTGACCTCCAACCCCGGATCCAGGATCTGCCGGAAGATCCACGGGTTGGTCAGCGCCGCCCGGCCGATCATCACCCCGGCGCAGCCGGTCTCCCGGAACATGCGCCGGGCGTCGTCGGGGGTGTTGACGTCGCCGTTGCCGATGATGGGGAAGGCCACCCCGGCGTCCACGGCCCGGGCGATGAGCGCCCAGTCGGCGCTGCCGGTGTACTGCTGGGCCCGGGTGCGCGGGTGGATGGCCAGGGCCTGGATCCCCGCCGCCTCGAACATGCGCAGGAAGTCCAGGTAGTCGGCCCGTTCCTTCTGGCTGTTGTCCCAGCCAGCGCGCATCTTCACCGTCACCGGGACGCCCACGGCCCGGACCATGGCCTTGACGCAGGTCTCCGCCAGCCGGATGTCCTTGAGCAGGGCCGAGCCGGCGCCGCCGCTGGTGACGTTGCTGGCGGGGCAGCCCATGTTCAGGTCCACCAGGTCGGCCCCGGCCGCCTCGACCATGCGCGCGGCCTCGGCCAGGTGCTCGGGGATGGAGCCGGAGAGCTGCATGGAGAAGGGGCGCTCCCCTTCCCCGGCCATCATCGCCTGGGCCTTGCGCGCGTGCCGGATCAGGGCCTCGCTGGAGATCATCTCGGACACCGTGAGCCCCACCCCGCCCACCTGCCGGATCATCCGGCGGAAGGGCTGGTCGGTGATCTCGTGCAGGGGCGCCATGACCAGCGGGGGCTGGATGGCGATGGGGCCGATGGAGAAAGGTTCGAGGTTCGTCACCCGTCCAGACTACCGGAACGGCGGCTCACCGTGCCAGCAGGGCCGCCATGGCCAGGGCGTTGAGCTTGGCTTCGGCCGGGTCCGAGCGGGAGACCATGACCACGGGATGGCTGGCGCCCAGGACCACGCCGGCGAACTTGGTGCCGGCGTAGTGGACCATGGCCTTGGCCATCATGTTGCCGGCTTCGATGTTCGGCACCAGGAAGAGGTCCACGTCCCCGGACACCTGGCTGGTGATGCCCTTGTGCCGCGCCGCTTCCGGGCTCACCGCCACGTCCAGGGCGATGGGGCCCTCCACCACGCAGTCCGGGAAGGCCCCCGACCGCCAGAGCTGCACCAGGCCCTGGGCGTCCACCGTCGCCGGCATCTTGGGGCTGACCTGCTCGTTGGCGCACAGCACCGCCACCTTGGGCGTGGCGATGCCCATGCGCGCCAGGGCCTCCACGGCGCTGGCCAGGATCTGGCGCTTCTCCGCGAGGCCCGGCGCGATGTTCATGCCGCCGTCGGTGAGGAACTCCAGCTTCCTCCGCCCCGGGGTCTCCAGGGCCGCCAGGTGGCACAGGAGCCGCCCGGCGCGCAGGCCGCGCTCGGGGTCCAGGGCCGCCTTGAGGAACACGGCGCTGTTGACCAGACCCTTCATGAGCACCTGGGCCTCGCCATCGTGCACCATCCCTACGGCCAGCAGGGATGCCCGGGCCAGGTCGGTTTCATGGACGATGCGCACCTGGCCCGCGATCTCCAGTTCCTCGGCCCAGGGACCGATGATGGACTGGTCCCCCACCAGGGTGGCCTCGATCAGCCCGGTGCGGATGCCGGCCTGGACCGCCTCCATGACCTCCCGGTCCTGGGCCGCGGCCACCGCCACCCGCACGGGCCCGCGGCCCTTGGCCGCCGTCCGCAGTTCCTGGTAATTCCTGAACATGGTCGCTCCTGCGTTCATTAGTAGATCTTGGCGGGCTCTTCGCCGTCCAGCACCCGGAGCGCGCCCTCCGCCAGGGCCTCCAGCTCCTCCTCCCCGGGCAGCACCAGGATCGGGGCGATGAAGCCAACGCGGGACGACACCTCCGCCACCAGCTTTTCCGAGTAGGCGATGCCGCCGGTGATGATGACGCGGTCCACCTGGCCGGCCAGCACCGCCGCCATGGCGCCGATCTCCTTGGCGACCTTGTAGGCCATGGCCTTGAGCACCAGGGCGGCCTGGGCGTCGCCCGCGGCGGCCCGGCGCTCGGCCTCGCGCACGTCCCGGGTGCCCAGGTGGGCGTAGAGCCCGCCGTTGCCCACCATCCGGCCCAGCATCTCCTTCTCCGTGTAGCGCCCGGAGTACACCAGCTTCACCAGCGACAGGGAAGGCAGGCCGGCGGAGCGGGCTGGGGAGAACGGGCCCTCCTCCTCGGCGCCGTTGACGTCCACCATCCGCCCCTTGCGGTGGGCGGTGACGGAGATCCCCGTGCCCAGGTGGGCCACCACGAAGTTGCAATCGAAGTAGCTGCGGCCCAGCTGGGCGGCCACCCGGCGCGCCACCGCTTTGCTGTTGAGGGCGTGGGAGAAGCTCAGCCGGGGCAGTTCCGGCAGCCCCGAAATGCGCGCCTCCGGCTCCATCTCGTCCACGGAGACCGGGTCGACGATGAAGGCGGGGATCCCCAGGCTTCCGGCCAGCCGGTCCGCCAGGATGGCGCCGAGGTTGGAGGCATGCTCCCGGGCGTGCTCCAGGTCGGCGAGCATGGGCGCGTTGACCGCGTAGGTGCCGCCCTCCATGGGCTTGAGCAGCCCGCCCCGGGCGACCACGGCGGACAGGCTGCCCAGGTCCAGCTTCGCCGCGGCCAGGGCCTCCAGGATCAGGTCCAGGCGGTACTGGAACTGGTCGATGACGCGCTGGAAGCCGTCCAGGGAGGCGCCCTGGTGCTCCACCGTGGTCTTCAGGACCACGTCCGCACCGTCGAAGACGGCGATCTTGGTGGAGGTCGCTCCGGGGTTCAGGGCCAGGATCTTCCGCATGGCTAGGCCCTCCCGGCGTTGAAGGCGGCGAAGTTGGCGGCCCACACCTGGGGACTGGGGTTGACCTTCTGCAGGGCCCGCCACCACAGTTCCGTGGGGAACTGGTCGAAGGGGCTCAGCCGGCTCAGCATCCCCATGAGGATCACGTTGGCGATGCGGCCGGTGGGGTCGCCCAGCTCCACGGCCCGCTGGAGCGGATCCACCTCCACCAGCCGATACGGGGCCAGCACTTCGCGCAGGGTGGCGTCGCTGGGGTAGCTCTCCGCCGCCAGGCCCTCGGGCAGGATCCGCGTGGCGGCCATGAGCACCGTGCCGCCGGGCTTCAGCAGGTCCAGGAATTCCGGCCGCAGCACTTCGCTCTTCTCCATGACGATGAGGCAGTCCACGGTGCCCGGCAGCTGCACCGGGCTGACCACGTCGCCGCAGCCGAAGGTGCTGAT
This sequence comes from Holophagaceae bacterium, assembly GCA_003165415.1. Taxonomy (GTDB): domain Bacteria; phylum Acidobacteriota; class Holophagae; order Holophagales; family Holophagaceae; genus Mesoterricola. The sequence goes on along the minus strand of PLUC01000058.1, from coordinate 40,687 downwards.
CACCGGCCCGCCCATCTGGGCCATGCCGTGGGTGTCGCCCTTGACGATGTTGCTTTCGCCGTAGCCGGCGAGCTGGGCCAGCTGGGTCAGGACCCGGCCGAAGAACAGGTTGCCCTGGCCGCCCACCCCGCGGATGGCCAGGGACAGGCGGGCCGGGCGCGCGGCGGGGGACGGTTGCGGAAGTTCGGCGGGCGGCGGCGGAAACGCCCCGCCCTTGGCGGGAGCCGCCAGGCTGATGGGTTTCAGCACGCCGGTGGGGCACATCTGGGAGCAGGCCGGCTGGTGTCCGCCACAGCCGGAGCAGAGCGTGTTCACCACCGGGACCTGGTCCGGGCCCAGGCTCAGGCCGGGGCAGATCAGACAGAGGTTGCACTTCTTGCAGGTCTCGGGATCCGCCTGGACCCGCTGCCGGCTGGGCTTGCTCTTCTTCAGGCAGGCGCCGTCGCGCACCACGATGGTGGTGTAGGTCCCCTGCCCCGCTTCGGCCAGGGCGGTCTTGAGGGTGGCGCGGATGGCCTTGCGGTCGTAGGCGCCGATCACCTGCACCTTGGCTCCGTGGGCGGCCAGGGCGGCGGGCAGGTCGAAGCGGTTGGGCTGGTCGGCCAGGTTCGCCGGGGAGGTGGGCGAGGGCTGGCCGCCGGTCATGGCGGTCCACTCGTTGTCCAGGATGACCTTCACCCCGGGCACGTTGCGGTAGACGGCGTTACGGGTGGCGTCCATGCCGCTGTGGCATTCGGTGCTGTCGCCGATGATGCTCAGGCAGCGGCTCGCCTGTTCCGGGCGGGACAGCACGTAGCCCATGCGCTCGCTCTCGCTGGCGCCCATGGCCAGGGCGGTGTCCATGGCGTTCATGAAATAGAGCAGTGCGTTGCAGCCGATGTCGCCGAAGGCCGCGTCCAGGTGGCCTTTCTGTTTCAGGCCGGCCACTTCGTGGGCGAACAGGCGGTACGGGCAGCCCGGGCAGATGAGGGGCGGACGGCTCAGGGCCGGCACCGCGCAGGCGGTGGCCGGCACTTCCATGCCCAGCAGCCCGGCCACCAGGGCCGGATCCCATTCGGTCAGCTTGCTGTAGGGCGCCTTGCCGCGCACCTTCAGCCCCGCCTGTTCCATGGCTTCCTGCAGGTAGCGGTAGCCGTCCTCGATGACCAGCACCTCGCCCTGGATGGAGCGGCAGAAGTCGGTGATCAGGCCCATGGGCAGGGGATTGGAGAAGGCCAGGGACAGCACGTCCAGGTCCAGGCCGTGGGCGGCCATCACGTCGCGCAGGTACAGGCCGCAGACCCCGTAGGTGACCACGCCCAGCTTGCCGGTGCCCTTGCGCCAGCGGTTCAGCGGGCTCTGTTCCACCATGGCCGCCAGCGCCGGCATGCGCTCGTCCATGATGGTTTCGTAGGCCTTGCGCGCCAGGCTGGGCAGCACGTTGAACGAGCGCAGGCTGGCCGGCATCGGCACCGGCTCCCGCCGGCCGGCGGGCGTCAGGCGCACCAGCCCTTCGCTGTGGCAGAGCGCGCCGCTGGGCATGACCACCACCTGGGTCTTGAAGGCCCGGGCCAGGTCCGCGGCGATGGCCGGGGCATCGTGCAGCTCCTGGTGGTCGCGCGGTTCGAACACCGGCACGAAGCAGCTCTTGAACAGGTAGCGCGGGTCCACCAGGTGCTGGGTGGAGCTGGGGGTGAAATCGCTGGCGATGTAGTAGATCAGCGCGCCCCGCGGCTCGGTGAAGCCGGCCCCGCTGGTGAACACGTCGCCCGCCTGGAACAGGCCGGGGATCTTCATGGTGACCACGCAGTCCCGCCCGGCCAGGGTGTGCCCGTGGCCCACCGCGGCGGCGGTGGCCTCGTTCACCGACCAGCCCACGTTGATCAGGTCCTGGACCTGGGCCAGACCGTCGTCGATGACCTCGGAACTGGGCGTGCCGGGGTAGCCGTCGGCGCTGTGGATGCCGCTGCGCACGCAGCCGACCGCGAAGGCGATGTTGCCCTGCACCACCTCCGCCTGACCGTCGGGAGCATGGCACAACTGGCTGATGGGATTGCTCATGGAAAGCTCCAGGTGATGAACGATTCTTCGCCCGCAGCGCCCACGGAAATGTAGCGGGAGCTACATATCTCTAAAAAAAGATTCCAGCGGGATGTCCGTATGGTCTTGAACATCGGCGATCTGGAACCGTTCACCGGCTTCCTCCGCTTGTGCGCGGGCTCGACCGCCCAGGAACTCAACCTCGCCCGCCTCGGCGCGGACGCGGGAATCTCCCAGCCCAGCGCGCACCACTATCGGGAGGTCGCGGGGCTGGAGGTGGACCTGATGGTACAGGACGGCCTGAGCCTTCTGCTGGCCGAGGCGAAGTCGGGCCGGACAATGAATGAAAGCTTCCTGGCTCCCCTCCTCGAAGCCAAGGAACGGCTCGAGCCCACCCAGGCCGGAACCACCCTGAGCTGCGCCCTGGTGTACGGCGGGGACCAGCCGCAGCAGCGCAAGAGCGTCAGGGTTGTTCCCTGGAGCCGGATCGAGGAACTTGCGCCAGACTGAACTGGCTTCCAGGAAGACGTCCGTAAGGGCGGCAAAGACCCGGAAGCCGCCGCCTGCCCGGGAGGTTCCCGGTCAGCCCCCGTGCCCGCCCAGCCGGCACAGCCCCTGGTAGTCCGTGATGTCCAGCTCGCTCTTGGTGAAGTGGCGGATGATGCCCAGCTCCTTGAGCCGCCGGACCGCCTTGGTGACGGTCACCCGGTGGATGCCCAGCAGCTTGGCGATGTCGTTCTGGGTCACGTCCGAGCGGATCAGCACGGCGCTGGCGTTCTGGACCCCCTGCCCCTGCTTCCAGCGCACGAAGTAGACCAGGATCCGGCAGACCCGCACGAAGTAGTCCTGGCTGAGGCTGTCCTGGAGCCAGATCCCGTACATGCGCACGATGTACCCGAGCATGCCGGTGAGTTCGATGAGCAGGTGCGGGTGCTCCCGGGCGATGATGCCCTCCACGGTGTCCTTGCGGAAGAAGTAGAGGGTGCAGGCGGTCCGGGCCCAGACGCTGGCTTCGCCGGTGAACCCGGTGGAAAAGCAGGAGGCTTCGCCGAACACGCAGCCCCGGCCCACGCAGTAGAGCACCTTCTCCGGGCCGTGCAGGGTGTACAGGGCGGTGTCCACCTGGCCTTCCTTGATGAAGTAGATGCCGGTGGCCGGGGCCTCCATGTCCAGGATCAGGGAGCCCTTGGGGTAGACCTGGCGGGTGGCCAGGTGGGTGACCCGCTCCCAGGACGGGCAGAGGTTCTCGAACACCGGAAAGGCGTACTGCATGGTCAGGTGCGGCAGCTGGTGGCCTTGAAGTAGGCGGCCTTGCGCATATCGACAAGTTCCACGGTGAGGTCGCACTGCCGCCCGGTCAGGGTGGCGCCGAAGTGCGCCTTCAGCACCTCCAGGGCTGCCTGGCCGATGGCGGCCAGGGCTTCGGGGTTCCGGCCCTCCAGCAGCCGGATGGTGAGGTGGGCGAAGGCGTAGCCCGGGTCGCCGTCGGCCATGCGGAAGGCCTCGCAGCGGTAGGCCCGGCTCTTGATGTCCTGCAGCCGGCAATGGGCGGTGGCCACCAGCACCGGGTGGAGCTTCGCCCACAGGGGGCCGAAGTCGGCCGGATCCAGGATGTTGTCGGAATACTCCAGGATGGTGTGCGGCATGGCGGATCCCTCCCTCACTCAGAACCTGTACGTGGTGAAGCCTGTGATCTCCGGGGTGGCGAAGGTGCCGGCCTTCTCGGTGAAGCCGAAGCGCCAGTGCGGGCACCGGATGTGGGTCACGATCCAGGTCTGCTGCAGGCCGTACTTGTCCAGCCGCACCAGCTTGGTGAAGTAGGGGGTCTCGTTGTAGGACACCGAGAGGTCCAGCCCGAAGCCGTTGTACCGACCCACCACGATGCCGGCCCAGGCCCGCCAGAACTGGCCGCGGTCGATCACGGCGCGCAGCGGGCTGCCCTTGGGCAGCTCGATGTAGATGTCCTCCGCCTGCACCCACACCCGGCCGAGGCTGAAGGTGCGCCACAGCGCGCCGCCCGCCATGAAGTTGGTGCCGCCGCTGCTCTGCATGATCGGTTCGCCGCCGGTGGGGAGCTGCACGCTGCCGCCCCAGCGCCCGCCCTTGGCGCCGTCCCCGAACGGAACCGCGTAGGAGAGGTCCAGACCCTGGATGATCGTCCGGGGACGGTCGTTGTCGAACACCACCACCCCGTTCCGCTCCAGCACCCACTTGTCCTGGAAGGTGGGCACCGTGTTGCGGCCCGCCTGGCCGACCCCAAGGATTTCGTGCCAGTTCATGATGATGCGGTCGGTCACCCCCCCGGACCGGTGGTCGAGCCGGGTGCGCAGGTTGAGCCGCCCGGGCCCCAGCCCGCAGGCCAGGTCCGAGATCAGCTCCCAGTCCTCCCCCATGAGGACCGCGTGGCTCCGGCCGTCCGGGCTATCCTCCCGGTACGGGGGCAGCCACTGGTTGGTGACCTCCAGGCCCAGCTGGTTGACCCCCTCCGACAGGGGCTCGGAGAAGATGGACATCCAGGCGTCCCGGTTGGGATGGGGAGTCTCCTGGGCGCAGGCGGCCGCCGCGCAGAGGCAGGCCATGATGAGGGGCCGGATCATGGGGCTTCCGCCGTGGCGGCTTGGGCCCGCAGCTGGTCGATGAGCGCGCGGACCGCGGCGTCGTGCCGCAGGAACAGGGCGGCCAGGCGCAGGAACCACCCCAGCAGCCAGGCATCTACGGCCACCACCGCCAGTTCCATGGCCAGGAGGCCGCAGACCTTGGGGATGGTGCCGCCCCCCAACCGCCAAGCCAGCGCCAGCGCCAGCAGGGTGAGGCCCGTCCGCAGCGCCACACCGCCCAGGACCAGGGACAGCCACTGGAGCGGGTGCAGCCAGAACCGGCGGAAGCTCACGCCCAGGTGCCGGAACAGGGCACGCCAGGAACCCAGTCGCGGGCCCGGAGGGGCGCCGGCCCGGCCCAGGCGGCAGAGCCACCACTGGAGGAACAGGGCCGACCAGAACGCGAGCCGGACCAGGCTGCCCCCCACCCACTGGCACCAGCCGAACCCCTGGATCCCGGTGCCGGCGAGCCCGCCCAGGGCCAGCAGCAGCAGTCCGGCCAGCGCCGCCAGCGGCGCCGCCCCGATGGCCAGGGCGTCGGCCAGCCCCCAGACCCAGGGGCCGAACCGCGCCGGCAGGCCAGCCGCGGCCGCCTGCAGACGCCAGCCGGACCAGAGGACCCAGCACATGGCCAGCCCGGCCGCCAGCGGCACCCAGGGCCCGGTCCAGTGGGCCCTCAGCCCGCCGTTCTCCAGCAGTTCCATCAGGTCACGGGCCGTGAGCAGCTCGCCCCAGTAGTTGGGCAGGGAGCTCCACCCGGTCAGGCGGCTCAGGTGCAGCGCCCAGAGGACGTTGGAAAGCAGCGAAAAAGCCACCCAGGCGGCCGTGAGCTGCAGGCCCCAGCGGGAGCAGCCCCCGGCACAGGCCGAAGCCATGAAGGACCAGGGGCCCCGGGGGGCCAGATCGGCCGGGCCGGCTGGAGGCTGCGCCGGAGGGACGCTGTCAGCCTTGTCCGGGGCGCCGGTCAAAGCTTGAACCGGAGCGGAGTGTCCGCCTGGAGGTCCACCTGCTTGGCGCTGCCGGGATGCCCCTGGATGGTGACAGTGTGGGGGCCCTTGGTGAGGGTGATGGACGTGCCGCCGTCGCTCTCCACCTGGGTCGGCGTGCCGTCCACCACCACTGTGCCGGAATTGGGGAAGGTCTCCACGGTGAGGTGGACCGTGGGCGGCAGGGCCACGGTCAGGTTCTGGCCCGGGCCGACGGTCACGGTCCTGGTCTCCTTGAAGAACACCTTGGGGCTCTTCAGCTCCAGGCGGTGGCTCCCCGGGGACGCGGCCACCGGGCCGCCGTGGTTCTCGCCCAGGTCCTTGCCGTCCAGCCGCACCACGACAGAATACTCGGCGCTGAAGCGGATGCTGCCCGGGGCGTTGGCGTCCACGCTCTTGGGGATGGCCGTGGTGCGGGTCTCGGTGGCTGAGGTCAGGGTGAACACCCGGTTGCCGGGGGTTTCGCCCTCCAGCAGGGTGAACGCCTGCCCCAGGGTGCCCTTGGTGAAGGTCAGGTCATGCTTCTGCCCCTGGTTCCACTGGGCCACCTTGAGCGGAGTGACCCCTTCGAGCTTGACCGCGTCCATCACCACCATGGCCCCCGGGGGTTCGGTCTGCAGCGTTTCGCTGCTCTTCACCGGCTCCAGCGCCAGCTTGCCGGGCACGTCGCCGGCGTGGTACTGGTAATGCTTGGCCTGGAAGCCCTTGCGTTCCAGGCTGAGGCTCTCTCCCGTCTGCAGCGCCACGGACACCGGGGTCGAGCCCACCACCTTGCCGGCCTTGACCACCGTGGCATTGGCCGGAACGCTGTCGATGACCACCTGGACCGGTCCCTTCCGGAACAGCAGCAGCCCGGCCAGCACCATCGCCGCCGCTCCGCCGCCCAGGGCGATCCAGAACCACGGCTGGGAGCCCTTGGGCGGGGCCGTGACCAGGGTCGCGACCGGAGTCACGGCCGGAGCGGCGAGGGTACCGGTGGCCGACGGCGCCTCTCCGGGCCGGAGCCCGCTCAGGAGCTGCATGCGCTCGGTCCGGCCCAGTTCCATGGCCGTGTCCAGGAGGTCCCGCACGAAGGCGGAGCAGCTCGGATGGCGGTCCTGGGGGTTCTTGGCCAGCACCTTGTTGAAGATCCGCTGCCAGCCTTCGGTCATCAGCCCGCCCACCGGCGGATCGATCACCGCCGGCGGCTCGTTGACGATCTTGTAGAGGATGGTGTTGATGGAGGTGCCCGGGAACGGCAGGTGGCCGGACAGCAGCTCGAACACCAGGACGCCGAAGCTGAACACGTCGGACCGGCTGGTGGCGTTGCCTTCCCTGATCTGTTCAGGGCTGGCGTAGCTGGGGGTGCCCAGGAAGGTGCCGGTCTGGGTGAGGGAGGCGTCGTCGCGCTTGGCGATGCCGAAGTCCATGAGCTTGGGCTTGTGGTCCGCGGTGATCATGACGTTGCCGGGCTTCACGTCCCGGTGCACGATGCCCTTGGTGTGGGCGTGGTCCAGGGCCGCCGCGATGCCCGCCGCGATGCCCAGCTTGTCCTTCAGCGCCAGCGGCTCGCCACCCTTGATGATGGTGTCCAGGGGCTTGCCGGCCACGAACTCCATGGCCAGGAACGGGCCCACCTCGCTGTCGCCCACGTCGTAGATGGTGACGATTCCCGGGTCGTTGAGCAGGCCCGAGACCTCCGCCTCCCGCTGGAAGCGGGCCAGGAACTCCTGGCGGTCGGCCTCGCTGCGGATGGTGTCCAGGCGTACCACCTTGATCGCCAGCTTGCGCTTGATGCGGGGGTCTTCGGCCAGGTACACCGAGCCCATGGCCCCAGAGCCCAGCAGGGCTTTGATTTCGTAGCGGCCGATGCTCTTGGGGAAATGCTCGCCTTCACTCATTCCAGCTCACCTGTCCATGTACGATCTGTTGCTTCATTGGAAGCCAAGAAGGGGCAAAAAGGAAGAAAAAGGTGATGAATATCCAGGCAATCCCTGCCAACATTGAAAGATATAGTATCGCTTGCGGTAATGGCAAGCCACTGTGGAGTTGATAATGGGCATCCTCAAGGCGGTCGTGCTGGTCACCTATTTCACGATCTTGAGCATCCTGAGCATCTACGGCGCACATCGGCTTTGGATGCTCTTGTTGTATTTCCGGAACAAGAAAAACCCGCCCCAGCCCGTCGGCGGCCCCGATTTCCTGCCCATGGTGACCGTGCAGCTGGCCGTATTCAACGAAGTGAACGTGGTTGAGCGGCTCATGGACCATGTGGTGCGCATGGACTGGCCCAAGGACCGGCTGGAGATCCAGATGCTGGACGACTCCACCGACGAGACCGTGCGGGTGGCCCAGGCCGTCTGCGACAAGTACCGCGCCCTGGGCTGGGACATCGCCTACCTGCACCGCACCGACCGCACTGGCTACAAGGCCGGGGCCCTGCAGAACGGCCTGCTCACCGCCAAGGGCGAGTTCGTGGCCATGTTCGACGCCGATTTCATCCCCACCGTGGAGTTCCTGCGCCAGGCCGTGCCCCACTTCGCCGACCCCAAGGTCGCCTTCATCCAGGGCTGCTGGGACCACCTGAACCGCGACTTCTCCCTGCTGACCCAGGTGCAGGCCATCCTCCTGGACGGCCATTTCGTGTTCGAGCACACCGCAAGGCACCGCTCCCACGCCTTCTTCAATTTCTCGGGCACGGCCGGCATGTGGCGGGTGAGCGCCATCGCCGACGCCGGCGGCTGGCAGCACGACACCATCACCGAGGACGCCGACCTCAGCTACCGGGCCCAGCTCAAGGGCTGGAGCGGGGTCTACCTGAAGGACCTGGTGGTCCCGGCCGAGCTGCCGGTGGAAGTGAACGCCTTCAAGAGCCAGCAGCACCGCTGGGCCAAGGGCAACGCCCAGGTCATCCGCAAGATGATGAAGACCATCCTGCTCAGCAAGGAGAGCCTGCACACCAAGGCCGAATGCTGGTTCCACCTGACCGCCAACTGCAACTACATGCTCATGGTCATCCTGGCCATCATCATGGTGCCCTGCATGATCCTCCGGGCCGGCACCCCGGCCCACACCCTGCTGCTCACCGACGGCCCCTTCTTCGTGCTCAACGCCGTCAGCGTCGGCCTGTATTTCGGCCTGTCCCAGCGGGAGGTCTACAACAACAAGAACTGGCTCAGCCGCATGAAGTACATTCCCGGGCTCATGAGCCTGGGCATCGGCCTTTGCCTGAACCAGACCAAGGCCGTGCTGGAGGGCTTCTTCACCGACGACATCGAGTTCAAGCGCACCCCCAAGCTGGGCGTGGACGAGAACGGCAACGGCGCCCGGAACCGCAACGCATGCGCCTACAAGGTGCCCAAGAGCCTGCTCACGTTCCTGGAGCTGGCCTTCGCCGTCTACTACTTCGTCGCCGTGCTGATCGCCATCTACATCCGCAAGTGGGCGTCGGTGCCGTTCATCTGGCTGTTCTTCAGCGGCTTCGCCTACATCAGCTTCATGTCCCTGGCCGACGTCAAGATCTTCCGCCGCCTGGCCATGGATGAGCTGGAAGACGACGATCCCGCCACCCATCTCGTCCAGTAGTCTTGCCCCGGCTCACCCGCTCCAGCGCCGTAGCGCTCCGCTACCACCCGCAAGCCCCCTACCTGGACGCGGCGCCGAGGCTCGTGGCCAAAGGCGAAGGGCTGCTCGCCGACCGGATCCTGCAGCTGGCCAAGCAGCACGGGATCCCGGTGGAGCACGACCCCGACCTGCTGGCCGTCCTGGCCCCGCTGGACGTGGACCGGGTGCTGCCGCCGGAGCTGTTCAAGGCCGTGGCTGTCATGCTGGCGGCCCTTTACCGGGCCAACGCCCTGGCGGAGCGCAGCCTGCGGTGATCGACCTGCACACCCACTCCGTCTTCTCCGACGGCACCGACACCCCCGAGGCCATGGCCCTGGCGGCGGACGCGGCCGGGATCACCGCCCTGGCCCTCACCGACCACGACACCCTGGCCGGGCTGGACCGGTTCATGGCCATGCAGCCGGAGGTCGCCACCCTGCTGGTGCCCGGCATCGAGCTGAGCTGCCGGTTCATGGACCGGCCGCTGCACATGCTGGGCCTGTTCCTGGACTTCCGCGATCCGCTGCTGGCGGAGCGCATCGACACCATGCGCCGGCTGCGCCTGGAGCGGAACCAGGCCATGCTCCTGCGGCTCCGGACCAGGGGTCTGGCCATCACCTGGGACGAACTGGCGGAGGAGGCCCCCACCGACCTGATCTCCCGCACCCACTTCGCCAGGGTCCTGGTGCGCAACGGGGCGGCCGGCAGCGCCGCCGACGCCTTCCGCCGTTTCATCGGCGACGACAGCCCCTGCTACGTGGCCATGCCCGAACTGCAGCCCCGGGAGGCCGTCCAGTGGATCCGGGCGGCCGGCGGGGTGGCGGTGGTGGCCCATCCCGGCCGGGGCTTCCCCCGGGGCTTCCGCTGGGACGAGGCGATGCTGGACCTGAAGGCCCAGGGCGTGCATGGGTTCGAGGCCTACTACCCCGACTACGGCCCGCTGGAGGAGCGCTACTTCCTGGCGCTGGCCCACAGGCTTGACATGGTCCCTTGCGGCGGCAGCGACTACCACGGCGGGCACAAGCCCGGCATCGAGCTGGGGGTGGGCGGCGGCGGACTGCGGGTGCCCGATGAGATCCTCGAACGGCTGCAGGGCCTGATGGCCTGATATCACCCGGATATGTTCCAATGAAGTGAATACTTCAGACCGGGAATACCCCAGGGAGGCGCAAATGCTGCACGTCATCGTCGTCATGCGGATCAAGGAAGGCCGGATGCAGGAGTTCCTTGCCGCCTGTGAAGAACTCCGCCCGCTGGTGCACCGGGAGCCGGGCTGCCAGGCCTACGAATACACCCGCGACACCGTTTCGCCCTTCGCCCCGGAGCAGCCGCTCGAAGCCGACCGCATCACCCTCCTCGAACGCTGGGAATCCCTGGATGCGCTGAAGACCCACCTCGAGACTCCCCACATGAAAGCCGCGGGCGCGAAGATGAAGGGGATGCGTGCGAGCGTCGAGTTGCGGCTCACGGAATCCATTTTCTAGACCCATCTGGCAGGTCCGAAATCGTCAAGAACCTTGCAATTTGGTGATGCCATGACCAAAATGCAAGGATGTATACCTCCCGTTTCCTGACTTCCCGTCTCCAGTCCCTGTTCCAGAACTTCCCGGTGGTGGTTGTTTCCGGAGCCAGGCAGGTGGGCAAGAGCACCCTGCTCCAGCATCTCTTCGGCGACAGGGCGGACCTGGTGGTGTTCGACCCCGCCCAGGACATCGGCAATGCCCGGAGGGATCCGGACCTGTTCCTGGACAACCACCCCGCGCCGGTGATCTTTGATGAGGTGCAGTACGTGCCGGAACTGGTGGCCGCCCTCAAACGCCGGGTGGACCGGGACCGGTCGCCAGGACAGTTCCTGCTGACCGGGTCCCAGCAGTGGCACGTGCTGCGCAGCCTGGCCGAGAGTCTGGCCGGCCGGGCCGTCTTCCTGGATCTGGAAGGCTTCTGCCTGGGCGAGGTGGCCGGTGCGGACCTTTCCGCGGCCTGGCTGCCCGCGTGGATCGAAGACCCGGAAGGGTTCCAGAAACAGCCGCGGACCCGCCTGTCGCTCCCTTGGGGTCCCTTCGAGCAGGTCTGGCGGGGTACCCTGCCGGAGGCCACCCGCCTGCCCCGGGAGACCCTGCCCGATTTCTGGGGAGCCTATTTCCGCACCTACGTGGAGCGGGACGTGCGCCTGCTCACCGACATCTCGGACTGGCACACCTTCGGCCGCTTCGTGCGGCTGGCCGCGGCCCTCACGGCCCAGGAGATCAACGCCAGCCAGCTTGGCCGTGAGTTGGGCATCAACCCCCAGACCGCCAGGCGCTGGCTGGAGTTGCTGATCGCCACCTTCCAGTGGTTCGAACTGCCGGCCTATTCGGGCAATGCCGTCAAGCGGGTCTCCGGCAAGCCCAAGGGATTCCTGGCGGACACCGGGCTGGCCTGCTGGGCCCAGGCGATCTCCTCCCCGGCTGCCCTGGGCGGGCATCCCCTGTGGGGACACTTGTTCGAGACCTTCGTTGCCTCCGAGTTGCGCAAGCAGATGGCCCTGATGTCCCCGGCGCCGCGTCTGCACCATTGGCGCACCGCCGGAGGCGCGGAAGTGGACCTGATCCTGGAACGGGACGGGCGCTTCTTCCCCATCGAGATCAAAGGCAAGAGCAAGGTTTCCAGCGCTGACGCCCGGGGGATCAAGGCGTTCCGGGAGGCCTACCCCGCCCTGAAAGTGGCGCCGGGACTGATCATCTCCCTTTGCGAGCGGGTGGAGCGGGTGAACAATGACGATGTCTCGCTGCCATGGGACCTGGGCGGCCTCAGGTAGCCCTGACCTTGAGCCGCAGCACCCCCAGGCCAAGCGCCAGGAACAGGCTGCCAGTCACCCGGTTGAACCACCCGGAGCGGGTCTCGTCGGCAAACCAGAACCGGGCCGTGTCGGCGAGCCTCCCGTACAGCATCAGGATCAGGAACGAAAAGAACATGAACGTGGCGGTGAGGATCAGGAACTGGGGCGCCAGCGCCCGGTCCGGCCTGAGGAACTGGGGGAACAGGGCCGTGAAGAACAGGATGGCCTTGGGATTGGTCAGCGCGATCAGCAAGCCCTGGAAGAAGATCTCGCGGTTGCTGTGCCCGCCGGCGGCCGGGGCCTGGGTGAACAGGCTGCCTCTGGACCGCCACTGCCTCAGGCCCATGTAGATCAGGTATCCCGCGCCCGCCAGCTTGACGGCCATGAACACGGTGGCGGAGGTCTTCATGAGCGCGCCCAGCCCCGCCATGGCCAGGCTGGAGACCACCAGCAGGCCGAGGATGTTGCCCAGGCAGGAATAGGCCACCCGGCGCCAGCCGAAGGTCACGCTGTTGGAGATCGCGAGAAAGACGGCGGGGCCGGGGCAGAGGATGGCCGCGATGGCCACGGCCGCGTAGATGAACCAGGTGGAGCAATGCATCGTTCGGTTATTGTCCCAGGACGAGCTGGCTGGCCAGGGCCGGAAGGCCCAGGGCGCTGAAGTCCACTACCAGGATATCCGTGTTGCCGCTGGCGCCCATGGTAAAGGTCACCGTGGCCGTGCCCTGGCCGGAGGTCAGGGTTCCGTTGCCGATGGCCCAGACGCAGCTTCCACCGGCGGGGAGGGTCACGGAGGCGCCCTGGGGGGACCCGAAGGGCGCGTCGGCCGGGGCCGTGAGCCCGGGCGACGGCAGGACCGGGGTCAGGCCGTCCTGGGCGTTGAACAGCTCGGCGCTGGCCAGGGCGGCGGGGCCCACACCGGTTCCGCCCAGCACCAGCGCATTGCCGCTGCGCAGGAGGGTGGCTCCCGCCCCGTACCGGGCCGTCCCGAGGCTTCCGGTGTCCTGGAAGTCCCCGGTCAGTGGAACGTAGAGCTGGGCGCTGGCCAGGGGGTTGGTGCCGTCGGAGCCGCCCGCCACCAGCACGTTGCCGCTCACCAGGAGGGTGGCGGTGTGCTGCTGGCGTCCGGTGGCCAGGGACTGGGTGGTGAGGGTGAAGGTGCCGCCCGTGGGGTTGAACACTTCGGCGCTCACCTGGGGGACGCCGCTGATGTCGGCGCCGCCAGCCAGCAGGACGGTGCCGTCCAGCAGGAGCGTCGCCGTGTGGCGCGCCCGGGCCTTCTGCATGGCCAGGGTCGAACCGCCGAAGGCCCCGGCGGAGTAGAGCTCGGCTGTGGCCAGGTTGCCGGACCCGCCGGTGCCGCCGGCCACCAGCACGCTGCCGCTGGGCAGCAGGGTGGCGGTGGCGAATTCCCGGGCCTGCAGGAGGCCGCTGCCCAGGGTGGTGAAGAGCCCGGTGGCAGGATCGTAGGTCTCGGCGCTGGCCAGCGGGCTGGTGCCATCGAAGCCGCCGATGAGCAGCACCTGCCCGTCCGGAAGCAGGACCGCCGCGTGGTTGCCGCGGGCGGCCTGAAGATTGCCGGTGGTGGCGGTGAACAGCCCGGTGTTGGGATTGTAGATCTCGGCCGTGCCCAGGACCGCGCCCGCGCCGTTGAAGCCTCCCGCCAGCAGGACCGTGCCGTCGCCCAGGAGGGTGGCGGTGTGCCCTGCCCTGGCCGCCCGCATGGCGCCGGTGGTATAGGCGAAACTGGAGCCGCTGTAGATCTCGCCCAGATCCGCACTGCCGGTGCCGCCGGCCACCAGGACCGTGCCGTCGCCCAGCTGCGTGGTGCTCTGCCCGGTCCTGGCCAGGGCCATGGAGCCGGTGTAGGACCAGGGCTGGGTCACGGTGACCGTCACCGACTGGTTCACGGAGGTGTCCGCCGCGTTGGTGACGGTGAGGGTGAAGGTGGTGGTGGCCGTGAGGGGGCCGCTGACCACCCCGGCGCCGCTGGCGGCGGTGGCCGTCAGTTGCGACGAGTTCGGGCCGGAGGTGCCGATGCTGGCGACGTTGCCGGCCGCGCCGGTGAAGGCGGGCGTCAGGGTCACGGTCTGGCCGTAGTTCACGGTGGCCGCCGAGGCGGAGAAGCCCTGGATGGCCGGCGCCCCCACCACCGCCACCTGCAGGTTGGCCGGGGTGGAACCCGGGGAGACGGCCGTGGCGGTGAGGGTGATGCTCATGGCCGTGGCCGGCGCGTTGAACACGCCGGTGGTGGTGCCGATGTAGCCCGTGGGATTGGAGGACCAGGTGACGGCGGTGCCGGCGGGGCCGTTCACCGTCGCGGTGTAGGTAAACGAGGTGCTGACGTTCACGTTCTGGGGACCGACGATGCTGAGGGTCACCGGGGTTACCGTGGCCTGGGTGGTGGCGAAGGAACCCGTGGCCGCAGAGGTGGCCGTGATGGTGTACTGCCCCGGGGCGGTAGTGGCCGTCCAGGTGCTGGAGATGGTGTTGCCATCCACGGTGTAGTTGGACCAGGTGCCGGCCCCGCCGGTGGCGCTCCAGGTGACGTTCGGGTTCTCGGCTCCGGACACGGTGACGCTGAAGGTCACGGAGTTGCCGGAGATGAGGGAGGGCGTGCTGGGCAGCGGGGTGGAGACGATCACGGAATCGGTGTTCACGGTCAGGTTCTGGCTGACCGCGATTCCCGCCAGGTTGGTGACGGTGAGGGTGTAGACGGTGGAGCCGGTGTGGGAGGGGATGTTGAAAGGAGTCCCGCTGGCCACCGAGGCGGCCACATTGCTGGTTCCTACGCCCCCGGTACCGATCTCGCCGGTGCCGTTACTGAATACGCCGGTGAGATTGAGGGGGCCCTGGAAGAGGGTGTAGCCGGAGACGGCGTCGCTGGTGAAGCTGGTGATCACGGGCGGAGGCTCGCCCACCACCGTGGCCTGCCCGTGGGCGGGCACGCAGGAGCCGGAGATGATCAGCACGTCCAGCACCGCGTTGCCGGTGGCGGGCATGCTGTAGGTGATGCTGGCGCTGCCCTGGCCGGAGACCAGGGTGCCGTTGGTCACCATCCAGATGTAGCGGCCGGAGCCGGCGGCGACGGTGGCGGTGAGGCTGGTGCTGCCCTGGGCCACGTAGGTGGCCGCGGTGATGGCGGCATTGGCCGCGGGCAGCGGCGCCGCGAGGGTGGAGGTGTAGAGCTCACTCACGGTGACGGGCGTGGTGCCGTCGCTGGTGCCGCCGGTGGAGAGCACCTGGCCGGTCTGCAGCGGCGCGGCGGCGCCTCCGGTGACCGCGGCGCCGGTGGCGGGGGTCGTCATGAAGTCGGTGTTCAGGAAGGTGCTGGTGGCGGGATTGTAGAGCTCCGCCTGGCTGATGGCCGTGGTGGTGGAGCCGCTGTTGCCGCCCACCATGAGCACCATCCCGCTGCCCAGCAGCGTGGCGGTGTGCGCCTGCCGGGGCTGGACCATGTCGCCCGTGGCCCCGAACCGCATCAAAGTGGGGTTGAACAGCTCGGCGCTGCCGGTGGCCTGGGTGCCGGTGCCGCCGGCGATGAGGATCCCGCCGCTGGGCAGGGTGGTGGCGGTGTGCTGGTAGCGGGGCTGCAGCATGCTGCCGCCGGTGGAGAAGGTGTTGGAGGACGGGTCGAAGATCTCCGTGCTGGAGAGGCGCGCGGAGCCGGTGCCCAGGCCGCCGGAAACCAGGATGCGGCCGTCGGGCAGACGGGAGAGGGTCGGTGCCTGGCGGGCCGTTTCCATGGACTCGATGGCGGTGAAGGTGCCAAGCAGGGGATTGAACAGCTCCGCGCTGGTCAGCGGGTTGCTGCCGTCGAAGCCGCCGGCCACCAGCACCAGCCCGCTATCCAGCAGCACGGCGCTTTGGTTCAGCCGGGCGGTGTGCAGGGAACCGGTGAGGGTGAAGCTGCCGGCCGCGGGGTTGTACAGCTCCGCGCTGGCCAGGGGACCGGCACCGCCCGCGAGCAGCACCTTACCGTTGGGCAGCAGGGTGGCCGAATGGCCGGTCCTGGCCGCCTGGAGCGGGAACGCTCCCGGCGCGAAGGCGAGGCTGGTGCCGTTGAACAGGTCCACG
Source organism: Holophagaceae bacterium (assembly GCA_003165415.1). Taxonomy (GTDB): domain Bacteria; phylum Acidobacteriota; class Holophagae; order Holophagales; family Holophagaceae; genus Mesoterricola. The sequence continues at coordinate 24,608 of PLUC01000058.1, read as the reverse complement.
GCCGTGCTGGGCGTGCCGCCGCCGCCGGCCACCAGGACGTTGCCGCCCGACAGCAGGGTCGCCGTGGGCGTGTTGCGCGGCACCGAGAGGCCGGTGGCGGGCACACTGAAGGAGCCCAGGAAGACCTGCACGGTGGTCTGGGCGGTGGTGGAGTCGCCCGCGTTGTTGGTGACGGTGAGGGTGTAGGGGGTGGTGACGGTGAGCGGGCCGGTGCTCACGCTGGGTCCCCCGGAGGAGAGCGACAGCGGCCCCGGAGTCACGACACCGTTGGCGTTGGCGCCGGTGCCCGCCCCGGTGAAGGTGGCGGTGAGGGTGGCGGCCACGCCGTTGTTGACCCCCGGCGGGGTGGCGGCGAAGGAGTTGGCGGTGATGACCGGGGGCGGCACCACAACCACGGTGAGGGTGCTGGTGGTGTGGTTGTCCATGGCGGTGGCGGTGATGGTCACCGGTCCCGCGGTGGCGGGCGCGGTCCAGGTGGAGGTGCCGGACCAGGTGCCGGCTCCGCCGGAACTCCAGGTGGGGGCCGTGTTCACCGCGCCGCTCACGGTGGCGCTGAAGGTGGCCTGGTGGCCTTCGGTGATGTAATAGTTGCCGTCGCCGGCATAGGGGGTGAGGCCGGTGATGGCGCTCAACGACACGGTCTCGGGCCCCACGGTGACGGTGGGCGACGGGCTCGCCGCCAGCCCCGCGGCGTTGGTGACGGTCAGGGTGAAGAGGGTGCTGGCGGTGATGGGGCCGCTGTTGTACTGCTGGGTCCCGTTGCCGCTGCTGCCCGCGTTGATGCTGCCGTTGCTGGAGCTGATGACGCCGGTGCCCTGGGAGAAGGTGGGGCTGAGGGTGGTGGTGCCGCCGTAGGGCACGGTGGTCTGGGCGGCGGTGAGGCTGGTGGCCACAGGGACCGCCACCACGTAGACGTTGGTCAGGGTGTTGGTGCTGCCGTCCACCGCGGTGGCGGTGATGGTGAAGGGCCCGCCGGTGACCGTGGGCGTCCAGCTGCCCCCGGTCCAGGCGTTGCCGCCGCCGCTGGCGCTCCAGGTCACGGTGGCGTAGCCGGAGATGACTCCGCTCACGGTGGTGCTGTAGACCGCGGCCGTGTTCACGGTGACAAAGGTGGGGCCGGTGATGGTGCCCACCACCGCGGGGCCGGCGATGACGTTGCAGGTCTGGGTCACGGTCGCGCTGGTGTTGGCGGTGCTGGTGGCCACTGTCAGCACGAACGGGGTGCTGGACGTATGCACGTTGAGGGCGCCGGTGGTGTAGCCGAAGCCGCTCTGCACCACGCCGAGCCCGGCGATGCTGCCGGACCCGCCGGCGAACACCGGCAGCACGGTGGTGGAGCCGCCCAGCTGCACAGGTTCGGAGGCGCTGAAGCTGGCGATGGTCGGGGTGGCGAGCGCCGCGGGGCTGGTGCCGTTCACGTCGGTGGCGGAGAGGGAGTAAGTGTAAGAGGAAGTGAAGCCGGCGGTGGTCACCGTGGCCGAACCGGTGGCCGTGGTGACTCCGCCCACGGTGTTGTAGACCGTGCTGCCGATGGCGTTGCTGCCGGCGTCGAGCACGGTGACGCCGAGACCGGACCCGCTGGCGCTGCCGGTGACCGTCCAGGAGACGGTGGCGGTGCTGGTGCCGGAGGGAGCGAAGCTGAAGCTGATCACCTTGGGCGGCGCCGCGGCCACCGTGGCGGTGCCGATCACCGGGATCTGCCGGTCGCTGATCACCAGCACGTCCAGCACCGCGGGCCCGCTGGCGCCCATGGTGAAGGTCACCTGGTTGGTGCCGAGCCCGGCGGTGATGGTGCCGCCGGAGAGGGTCCAGACGTAGGTCACGTTCTCCAGCGCCGGCACGGAGGCCAGTAGCCCGCTGGTGCCGGAGGTGGCCGAGGCCGGGGCGGTGACGGTGACGGTGCCGTTGTAAGGCGTCACGGGCGTCGGGCCCATGGGATCGTAAAGTTCCACGGAGTTCGTGGGGGCCGACGCCGGGCGTCCCCTAGTGAATCCGCCGGCGAAAAAGACCGGCCCGCTGCGGGTGATGGTGGAGCCGGCCAGGTAGCGGAAAGCGTTGAGCGGCGTGTCGATCCAGAAGACGCCGGTGGAGGGGTCGTACAGTTCAGCGGAATTGGTGCTGAAAGTACCCCCAAAAGAGCTGCCGCCGGCCAGAAGCACCAAGCCGCTGACCAGGACGTTGGCGGTGTGGCCGCACCGCGCCTCGTTCATGAGGTTGCCGTCGGCGGTGGTGGGGGAGCCGCCGGAGTAGACCTCTGCGCTGGACAGGCCAATGCCAGATCCCGGGTTCTGGGTGCCACCGGCGAGCAGGACGTTGCCGCCCGGCAGCAGGGTGGCCGTGTGCTGGGCGCGGGCGGTCTGCAGGGTGATGTCCGAACCCCAGGACGAGGTGGTGTAGGCGAACGCCTGGCCGATGCCGACCGCGGCGGTGCCGGTGAAGCCGCCCGCCTGGAATACGCCGCCGTTCAGGGCGGTGGCGGTGCCCCACTCGGCCGCGGCGTCCGGGGCCGAGTTCGGGCCAGCGCTGAAGGCGTTGGCCACCGGGTCGTAGATGTCCGTGCTCTGCTGCACCGCGTCGAGATTGGTGCCGTAGCCGCCGGAGATCAGCACCCGGCCGTCGGCCAGCAGCGCGGCGGTGTGCGTCGCCCGCGAGGCCAGCATGGAATTGCCCACCAGGGTGCAAGTCTGGCTGGTGGGATCGTACAGCTCCGCCGTGGCCAGCGGGAAGCCGGAGGAGCCATCCTGGCCGCCCGCCAGCAGCACCTTGCCGTTGGCCAGCAGGGTGGCGGTGTGGTAGATCCTGGAGGCCTTCATGGGGATGGTCGTGTTCAGAACGCCGGCGCCGCTGAACAGATCCGCGGTGGCGCTGGAGCTCCCGCCGGCCACCAGGATGGTGCCGTCGGCGAGCAGGGTTACGGTGTTGCCGCCGCGCTCCTGGGACAGGCTGCTGCCGCTGGTGGTGGACGTCCCGCTCACGTAGTTGATGGTCACGGAAGAGGTGGCGCTGGCCCCCAGGGAATTGGTGACGGTCAGGGTGTAGGTGGTGGTGGCGGTGACAGTGAGGCTGGCGGTGGTGGCGGGGGAGGTCCCGGGCGCGAAGGTGCCGGCCGAGGTGGCGGGGCTTACGGTGACGCTGCCGCCGGTGTTCCCGGAGAAGGTGGCGGTGAGGGTGAAGGGGGTGCCGGAACCGACGGTGGTGGCGCTGGCCGTCAGCGCGGCGGTGGGCGGGGCGACCACCGTGACGCTGAGAGGTGTGGATGCATAGCTGGAGGGCGAGACCGAGTGGGCGGTGATGGTGTAGGTGGTGGGATAGGAGCCGGACAGCGGCGCGGTCCAGGCGCCCGTGGTGGCGTTGATGCCGCCGTCGCTGGAGGTCCAGTTGACCGAGGTGTTGGTGGAATGGACCGTGGTGGCGGTGAACTGCGTGGTCTGCCCGGCGGTGAAGGTGGTGGCGGAGGCGGTGGCCACCGGCGTGGTGACGGACACGGGGTTCAGGTTCACCGTCACGGTGGCGGTGTGGACGTCGTTGGCCTGGTTGGTGACATTGAGGGTGAAGGTCTGGTTGGCGGTGAGGGCTCCGCCCGCAACGGTCTGGCCGGAGGTGACCGAGCCGAAGCCGACGATCTGGCCGGTGCCGCCGGCGAAGGTGGGCACGAGGCTGAGCGCGGTGCCGTAGTCGAGCATGACCGGGGAGGTGCTGGAGCCGTTGCAGGCGAGGGTGCCGGTGGCGGGCGCCACCACCGTGACCGGCAGGGCGTTGGTCGCTGCGGGCACCCCGGTGGCGTGCTCCACCGCGGTGCCGGTGAGGTGCACGGTGCCGGTGCTGGTGGTGGTGAACCCGGTGGTGGTGCTGGTGGAGCCGGTGGGGCTGCCGCTGTCGGTGGACCAGGTGACCCCGGTGTTCACCGCGCCGGTCACGGCGGCGCTGTAGCTGGCCGGGACGCCGCTGTTGGTGACCGGACTGCCGGCGGTGACGTAGACGGGCCCGGAGACCACGACGGTCACCGGATCCAGGGCCACGGAGGCGGTCTGGGAGGTGTTGGAATCACCGGCGGCGTTGGTCACCACCAGGGTGAAGCCGGTGGGATTGGCGGTGATGGCGGGGGTCGGGTAGGCGGTTCCGCTGGCCACCCCGGAGGCGACCACGGCCGAGTCGAGGGTGCGGATGATGCTCGCGCTGGTGCCATAGGTGGGGTCGGTGGTGAACACCGGCGTGAGCGTCGAGGTGCCGCCCACCGCGACCGTGGCCGGGGAAGGCGTGAGCGAGGTGGCGCTGGGCGCGGCCACGCCGGTGATCGAAGTGGTGGCGCTCACCGAGCCGCCGGCGTTGGCGACCGTCAGGGTGTAGCTGGCGGGGCCCACGGCGGTCAGGGTGACCGGCACCGAGCCGGTCAGTGCGGCGGCATTGGAGAACAGCACGTTGTTCAAGGCGTCGGTGACGACGAGGGAACTGGTGGTGGTGCTGTCGGTGACGGTCCAGGCCAGGGAGGCTTCCGTGAGATTGACAGTGGCCTTCAGTTGGCTGGGCGCGAACGAGGTGATCACCGGCAGGGGCGTCACCACCCACTGCTGATGGACCGGGATCTGCCGGTCGGTGGTGACCAGGGCGTCCAGGGTGGCGGTGCCGCTAGCCGGCATGTTGAAGGTGAGGGCGTCGGTGCCGCTGCCGGCGGTGACGGTGCCGCCGGTGAGCATCCACACGTACTGCACCGTGGCGTTCTGGGCGGCGGGATTAGGCAGGGTGGCGTTCAGGCCGGTGGCGCTTTCCTGGGCGCCCACGGGGGTGGTGATGGTGGCGTTGGGCAGCACCGGGGTGGTGCCGTCCTGGGGGTTGATCAGTTCCGCGCTGGCGGTGGCGGTGGCGCTCACCAGGCCGCCCACGATGAGGGCCTGGCCGTCCCGGAGGATGGTGGCGGTGTGCTGGGTCCGGGCGGTGGCCAGGAGGCCGGAAAGGGCGAAGGTCCGCGGGGTGTAGTTGTACATCTCGCAGTCCTGCACCGGGGAGCCGGTGGCGTCCACGCCGCCGGCCACGATCACCTCGCCGGCGCCCATGAGGGTGGCGGTGAGCCCGTCCCGGGCATGGGTCATGGCTCCGGCCGTGGCGGTGAAGGTGTTGGTGCTGGGGTTGAAGGTCTCGGCGCTGGCCAGGGGCGCGGCGCCGAAGCCGCCGAACAGGCCCACGGTGCCGTCGCTGAGCAGGGCCGCGGCGTGCCGCTGCCGGGCCGCGGTCATGCTGCTGCCCACCACGGTGAAGGCGCCGGTGGCGGGGTTGAACAGCTCGGCGCTGGCCAGGGAGATGCTGCCGTTGCTGCCGCCGGCGATGAGCACCTGGCCGTTGGCGAGCAGGGTGGCGGTGTGGTCGTAGCGGGCGGTGTTGAGGTTGCCGGCGGTGTAGGTGAAGGTCTGGCTTGAGGGATCGTACAGCTCCGCCGTGACCACCGGAGCGCCGTTGTCCAACCCGCCCACCAGCAGGACCTTGCCGTTGGGCAGCAGGGTGGCGGTGTGGTTCTCCCGGGGCGACTTCATGTTGCCGATGGGGGTGAAGGTGCCCGCGCCCACGTTGTAGATTTCGCAGGCCTGGAGGGTCGTGGTGTCATGGCCGCCGGCCACCAGCACCGTGTCGTTGGCGAGCACGGTGGCGGTGTGGCCGTAGCGGGCCGAGTTCATGGTGAGGACGGAGCCGACGCTGGTGCCGGTGGCGTTGAATACCTGGGCGGTGTTCAACGGGGCGGTGATGCCGCTGCGGCCGCCGGCAACGAGCACTGTCCCGTCCGGCAGCAGGGTGGATGTGTGGTCATAGAGGGGCCCGGCCAGGGACACGGTGGGGGTGGAGGAGCCCTGCACCACGGTGACAATGCAGGTGGCGGTAGTGGACGACCCGGTCCCGCTGGCCCCGTTGGTGACGGTGAGGGTATAGGTGGTCGTGGTGAGGAGGGCCGGGGTGGGGATGGGGGTGTTGCCATTGGCCGCGGTCCCGGTCAGGTTGGAGCTCCCCGTTCCGGTGGTGCCGATCATGGCGGTGCCGCCCGTGCCGTTGGTATAGGTCGCCTGCAGGCTGGTGCTGCCGCCCTGGGAGATGAGCGGAGCAGTGGCCACAAAGTTGGTGATCACCGGGGGGGCGACCACATTGACGGTCATGGTGAAGCTGGTGCTGCGTCCCACCGGAGTCTCGACGAGGTTGACGGTGAAGGTGTATGCCCCCACGGTGGTCACAGTGCCGGTGATGTTGCCGCTGGAGAGAGTCAGGCCCGGCGGCAGGGTGCCGCTCCCCGTCTGCAGCGAGTAGGTCAGGGTGGCGCCCGGGGTGGCGTTGGTGGGGGCCGGGGTGAGGGTGCTGCCGACGCTGGTGTTGGTGGTGTACCAGGTGGGCGTGGGGTAGGTCAGGCCAAGGGCGCCGATCGGGTTGACGTAGTAGGTGATGGTGCCGGTGGTGACTGACACGCCGTTGGTGGCGGCCTTGACCGTGAAGGTGTATTTGCCGCTGATGGTGGGGGTCCCGGTGAGGTTCCCGCTGCCGTCCATGCTCAGCCAACTGGGCAGGCCGGAGGGCGAGGTGAAAGTGGCGCCCACATAGTTGATGGTCGGGGCCTGGGTGGCGATGGGCGTGCCGACGGTGAACACCTGGGGCGTGACGTAGGTCAGGGTCAGGGATACCGTGTAGGTCACGTTGGCGGGGGCGGTCACGGTGCCGTTGGCGCTGTCGGTGGCGGTGACGGTGAAGGGGTAGACCCCGGGGGTGGTGGGGGTCCCGGTGATCTGGCCCGTGCCGGCGGCGATGGCCAGGCCCGGCGGCAGGCTGCCGGTGGTCACGGCATAGGTGTTGTTGGAGCCACCATTGGTGGTCGGGTTCTGGGTAGCGATCGGCGTCCCGTTGGGGAAGGTCTGGTTGCTGTAGCCCAGAGTTAGGGACACCGTGTAGGTGACGTTGGCAGCGGCGGTGACGGTGCCATGAGCGGCATTGGTGGCGGTGACAGTGAAGGGATAGACACCGGGGGTGTTGGGGGTCCCGGTGATCTGGCCAGTGCCGGCGGCGATGGTCAGCCCCGGCGGCAGGCTGCCGGTGGTCACGGCGTAGGTGTTGCTGGAGCCGCCGTTGGTGGTCGGGCTCTGGGTAGCGATCAGTGACCCGGTGGGGAACGTCATTGGGGTGGCATAGCTCAGGGTCAGGGACACCGTGTAGGTCAGGCTGGCCGTGGCGGTCACGGTGCCGTGGGCGGCGTCGGTGGCGGTGACGGTGAAGGTGTACACCCCGGGGGTGGTGGGGGTCCCGGTGATGTTGCCGGCGCTGCCGCCATTGGCGGCGATGGCCAGCCCCGGCGGCAGGCTGCCGACGGTCACGGCATAGGTGTTGCCCGCCGCGTTGGAGGTCGGGCTCTGGGTGGTGATCTGCGACCCGATGGGGAACGTCAGCGGCGTGGCATAGCTCAGCGTCAGGGACACCGTATAGGTGACGTTGGCGGCGGCGGTCACGGTGCCATTGGCGGTGTCGGTGGCGGTGACGGTGAAGGCGTACACCCCGGGGGTGGTGGGGGTCCCGGTGATGTTGCCGGCGCTGCCACCATTGGCGGCGATGGCCAGGCCCGGCGGCAGGCTGCCGACGGTCACGGCATAGGTGTTGCCGGTGGTGTTGCTGGTGGGGCTCTGGGTGGCGATCGGGGTCCCGGTGGGGAACGTCAGCGGCGTGGCATAGCTCAGCGTCAGGGACACCGTATAGGTGACGTTGGCGGCGGCGGTCACGGTGCCGTTGGCGGTGTTGGTGGCGGTGACGGCGAAGGCATACACCCCGGGGGTGGTGGGGGTGCCAGTGATGTTGCCAGCGCCGGCGCCGGGGCCGGCAATGACGGCCAGGCCCGGCGGCAGGCTGCCGGTGGTCACGGCGTAGGTGTTGCCCGTGGTGTTGCTGGTGGGGCTCTGGGTGGCGATCGGGGTCCCGGTGGGGAACGTCAGCGGCGTGGCATAGCTCAGCGTCAGGGACACCGTGTAGGTGACGTTGGCGGCGGCGGTGACGGTGCCGTTGGCGGCGTTGGTGGCGGTGACGGTGAAGGGGTAGACCCCGGGGGTGGTGGGGGTCCCGGTGATGTTGCCGGCGCCGGCGCCGCTGGCGGTGATGGCCAGCCCCGGCGGCAGGCTGCCGGCGGTCACGGCATAGGTATTGCCCGCCGCGTTGGTGGCCGGGCTCTGGGTGGCGATGGGCGCCCCGGTGGGGAACGTCTGGTTGGTGTAGTTGAGTGTCAGGGACACCGTATAGGTGGCGCTGGCGGTGACGGTCACGGTGCCGTGGGCGGTATTGGTGGCGGTGACGGTGAAGGTGTAGACCCCGGGGGTGGTGGGGGTCCCGGTGATGTTGCCGGCGCTGCCGCCATTGGCGGCGATGGCCAGCCCCGGCGGCAGGCTGCCGACAGTCACGGCATAGGTGCTGCCCGTGCCGTTGGTGGCCGGACTCTGGGTGGCGATCTGGGACCCGGTGGGGAACGTCAGCGGGGTGGCATAGCCCAGGGTCAGGGACACCGTGTAGGTCACATTGGCCGTGGCGGTCACGGTGCCATTGGCGGTGTTGGTGGCGGTGATGGTGAAGGGGTACACCCCGGGGGTGGTGGGGGTCCCGGTGATGCTGCCGGCGCCGCCGCCGCTGGCGGTGATGGCCAGGCCCGGCGGCAGGCTGCCGGTGGTCACGGCATAGGTGTTGCCTGTGGTGTTGCTGGTGGGGCTCTGGGTAGCGATGAGGGTCCCGGTGGAGAACGTCTGCGGCGTGGGGTAGCTCAGGGTCAGGGACACGGTGTAGGTCAGGGCCACCTGGGCGCTGAGGGTGCCGTTGGTGACGGTGACGGTGAAGGGGTACACGCCGGGCGTGGTGGGTATCCCGGTGATGTTGCCGAGGAACGGGTCGATGCCGAGCCCCGGCGGCAGGCTGCCGGAGGTCACGGCATAACCGACGGGAACGCCGGGGGTGGCATCGGCCAGCAGCGGGCTCTGGGTGGCGATCGGGCTGCCGGTGGGGAACGTCAGCGGGGTGGCGTAGCTGAGCCCCAGGGGCGCGGCGAAGGTGACGGTGTAGTTGAGGTTCGCGGCGGCGGAGCGGGTGCCGTTGGTGGCGGTGACGGTGAAGCTGGACACGCCGGGGGTGGTGGGGTTGCCGCTGATGGTCCCGGCGCTGGGATCGATGCCCAGGCCGGCGGGCAGGCTTCCCGTGGTCACGGCGTAGGTGGTGGCCACCCCGGGGGTGGGGTTGCCCAGGACGGAAAGCTGGCTGGTGATGGTCGTGCCCGCGGGGAAGACCTCGGGGGTGGCGTAGGCGAGGGTGAGGGCGGCGGCGGGGGTGAAGACGTACTGGAAGGAGGTCGGGGTGGTGCGGTAGCTGTCGGTGACGCTCACGGTCAGGTTGTAGACGCCGGGGTCCTGCGGGGTGCCGCTGATGGTGCCGCTGGCGGGGTCTATGGCCAGGCCCGTGGGCAGGTCGTTGGTCAGAGGCACTGGCAGCAGGGCGGTGCAATTGGCGGCGATGGCGGTGTAGGTGGTGGCCAGGCCGCTGATGGCGTTGCCCAGGGTGGGCAGCTGGTCCGGGATCGCCGTGCCCGCCGGATAGACGATGCTGGCGTAGCCGAGGGTGAGGGGCCCGGGGGTCAGGACGATGTAGTTCACCTGCGTGAAAGCGGTGCGCGCGCCGTTGGTGAGGGTCACGGTGAAGGTGAAGTTGCCGGGCTGGGTGGGGGTGCCGGTGATGTTGCCGGTGCCGGGGTCCAGGGCCAGGCCGGGCGGCAGGGTGCCGGGGGTCACGGCGAAGGCCAGGGTGAATCCGGGGGGGGCCACCAGGGCGTTGAGGACCTGCGGCGTCTGGGTGGCGATGGGGATCTGCAGGGGGAAGGTGATCGGGTTGGCGTACGCGACCCCCAAGGCGCCCTTGGGGATCACCGAGATCACCTCCGGGGCCGAGACGGTGCCGCCGAAGCCGTTGGCCAGGAGCACGGTGAAGCTGTAGACCCCCTCGGTGGTGGGGGATCCGGTCACATCGCCGTCCGGCAGCAGGCTCATGCCGGGCGGCAGCGTGCCGGAAGTGACCGTGGCCGCGGTGATGGGCCCGTGCAGGGTGACGCTGGGCGCCACCGTCAGGGTCGCCCCCACCTGGGTGAGCTCGTACGGGTAGGTCGCCGCCGGGATCTCCTCGGACTGGGCGTCCTGGCAGAACTGGGACTGGCTGCCGCAGCCCAGGCCGAGGGCCAGGACCAGGGTGGCGAGCACAGCCATCAACGAACGGCAGAGCAGACGGGCAGCGGACACAAGAACCTCGTTGGAATCACCGTGCATACGGAGAAAAAAGACACGGCCAGGGTGGGATTCCGGAGCAGCTTGCCCTTCTATGGTTGGGGCCGATTACTGGACACCCAAAAAAATACATAAATTGAAGGTTGCAAGTTACCATTCAAGAATCATGTAAATTTGGACTTGAAGTCAACAACAAGTTGCGGTCCAAACATGAGACGAAGGGGCTCAGCTTCGGGCCGACCCGCATCCAGGACCCCAATTTGAAATGAATATTTAGGACCAACTTGGAGAAAACATGCAGACGGCCAGCCTAGCCCTCCTCCTGACGCTCACCGCGAACCTCGCCGCCGGCACCGACGGCCCCGCCCGGCCCGACTGGGTCCAGGCCAAGTTCGCCGCCGTCACCCCCGACGACTGCCACTGCCTGAAGGACACGGACGGCCTGGGCGTGGGCGTGGGCACCTGGTGGAACCCGCGCTGGGGGATGGAGCTGGACGCCCTCCAGATCCAGCTCCAGAGCCGGGAGGGCGGGATCCGGGCCCACGAGACGGAAGTGCAGGTGGCCGTCCTGTTCGACCCTCTCGACCTGGGCCCCAGCTGGAAGCCGTACCTGCGCGCCGGCCTGGGCCTGACCCAGGTGCAGACGCCCTTCTCGCTGGCCGCGGACTCCACCATCCGCTTCACCGACCACTGGGGCGGCGGCCTGCAGTTCCGCTACGGCGACCACGGGATCAGCAGCCTGGAACTCCGCTCCACGGACGTCGAGACCCTCCGCTACCGCCGGGAGTCCGCGGCCATCCTGGGCCTGGGGCTGCGCTGGGGAGCGCCCGCGCCCGCCGCTGCGCCCGTCGCCCTCCCGCCGGCCGCTCCGTCCATGGAGCCGGTGCCGGCTGCAGCCCCCGAACCGGCGCCCGCGCCCGCTCCCGCCATGGCTGCCACCCTGGCTCCCGCCCCCGCGCAGCCACCGGCACCCGTTCCGTCCCCCGCTCCGGCTCCGCCCGCCGCCGCGGTGGCGGCGCCCGCCCCCGCGGCCCCTCCGGTGGTACGGATCGTGCTGGATGAGACTCGGCTCCATTTCGGCAACGACCTGTCCGTGATCCCAGCCTCCGCCCTGGGCACCATCCGCCAGATCGCCGCGCAGCTTCAGGCCTTCCACGGAACCTACCTGCTCACCGTCACCGGCCACACCTCCAGCGACGGCGGCGCCCAGCACAACCGGGCGCTCTCCCTGGCGCGGGCCCAGGCCGTGGCCAAGGTCCTCGCGGCGGCGGGCGTCCCGCAGGCGCGGATCCGCGTGGCGGGCCGGGGCCCGGACCAGCCCATCGACGACAACCGCACCGCCCAGGGCAAGGCCCGGAACCGCCGCGTGGAGATCGAGGTGCAGGCGGAGGGCGCGGAGGTGCGCCGGCTGCCCAGCGCCAACACCCCGCTCTAGTCCAAGTAGCCTATAATGTCCGGACGTGCTTAATCCGCGTCCGAGGCTGCCGAATGCCCATCAAGATCCTCATTGTCGAGGACGACCCCATAAATGTTAAGTTCATGCAGATCGTCCTCACCCGGAAGGGCGGCTACCAGGTGGCGGTGTCGGAGGATGTGGCCGAGATCATGGCCCTGGCCGAATCCGGTGACCTGGGGGTCATCATCATGGACATCAGCCTCTCCCGCACCTTGTACGAAGGGAAGAAGGTCGATGGAATCTTCATTACAAAGATGCTGAAGGCGAACCCGGCCACCGCGCACATCCCGGTGATCCTCGCCACCGCCCACGCCATGTCCGGGGACCGGGAGCGCTTCCTGGCCGAGACCGGGGCGGAGCACTACCTGTCCAAGCCGATCCACGACCCCGACCACTTCCTGGCGGAGGTGCGCAAGGCCCTGCCGGTGGGCGCGTGAGGCGGCCGGAGCGGGCCGCGCCCCGCCCGGCGCAGGGAGCGGCGTACCGGCTGCTGGTGGAGTACGACGGTTCCCGGTTCCAGGGCTGGCAGAAACAGGGGCCCAAGCAGACCGCCCAGGGGGTGCGCACCGTGTCCGAGGCCCTGGAGCGGGCGCTCCAGGACGGCGGCATCCAGGTGGCGGCCCTGGGCGGCTCCGGCCGCACCGATGCCGGGGTCCACGCCCTGGGCCAGGTGGCCCACCTGCACCTGGCCCCGGGCCAGGCGCCCCGGCCCCGGGACCTGCAGAAGATCCTGGACACCGGCCTGCCCGGCGATGTGGCCGTGCGCTCCGTGGCCACCTGCAGCCCCGCCTTCCACGCCCGCCACGAGGCCATGAGCCGCACCTACCTGTACCAGCTCAGCCTGCGCCGCAGTGCCTTCGCCAAACCCTACATCTGGTGGGTGAAGGGCGCCCTGGACCTGGGCCGGCTGTCGGAGGCCTGGGCCGCCTTCCAGGGCGCCTACGACCTCTCCGCCTTCGCCGACCTGGAGCCGGGGGAGGATCCCCGCTGCCAGATCCAGTCCTCGAAACTGGCCCCGTGCGGCTCCCTGGTGCTGCTGCGGGTCACCGCCACCCACTTCCTGCGCCGCCAGGTGCGGCGGATGGTGGGCGCCGCCGTGCTCTGCGCCCAGGGCAAGGAGCGGCCGGAGCGGGTGGCCCAGGACCTGGCCCAGCCCACGGAGGAGGCCGGCCTGTTCTGGGGCGCCGCCGCGGCCCCGGCGGCGGGGCTGTTCCTGGAGCGGGTGCGCTATCCTGGAGATCCGGTGGCGTTCCCGCTTCAGCCGGCGATTCCCGTTTTCTGACCCCTATCACGCAGGAGCCGTTTTGGGCATCTTCGACATCATCGGCCCGGTCATGGTCGGGCCCAGCAGTTCGCACACCGCCGGCGCGGCGCGCATCGGCGCCTTCGCCCGCAAGGTGCTGGGCACCGCCCCCGAAAAGGCCGTGATCCAGCTGCACGGCTCGTTCGCGGCCACCGGCGAGGGCCACGGCACGCACCTGGCGCTCCTGGCCGGGCTGCTGGGCCTGGCCCCCGACGACGAGCGCATTCCCGCGGCCGAGGCCCTGGCCCGGGAACAGGGGCTGGACTACCGGTTCGAGAAGGTGGACCTGGGCGACGTGCACCCCAATTCCGCGCGCCTGCGCCTGGAAGCGGCTGGCACCAAGCTGGAGCTGTGCGCCAGCTCGGTGGGCGGGGGCCGCATCGTGGTCTGGAACATCGACGGCTTCGCGGTGGACCTGGAGGGGCAGTACCCCACCATCCTGCTCACCTACCCCGACCGTCCCGGCGCCGTGGCCATCGTCAGCGCCATCCTGGCCAACGCCGCCCTGAACATCGCCACCATCAAGGCCCACCGCAACACCCGGGGCGGCCAGGCGCTCATGACCGTGGAGCTGGACACCGAGCCCCCCGCCAGCGTCATGGAATCCCTGCGCTGCCTGCCCCAGTTCCAGCAGGTCCGGCTCATTCCCAGTCTCGGTTTCGGAGGTTGACATGACCGCCCGCGAAGGCACCCTCGCCGCCTACCGGAATGCCGCCGAGGAAGCCGGCGTGACCCTTGCGGACATCTTCCTCCGCCAGGAGGCGGCCAGCTCCGGGAAATCCGAAAGCCAGCTCCGCGACCTGATGCTGAGCCGGATCCAGGTGATGCGCCAGGCCATGGAGAAGGGCCTGGCGGTCCCCCAGCACTCCCGCAGCCGGCTCATCCGGGGCGGGGCGGCCCGGATGAACCAGTGGCTCGGCACCGGCTCATCCCTGCTCGGCCCGGCCTTTTCCCGCATGGTGGCCGCGGCCCTGGCCGTGGCCGAGGTGAACGCCTGCATGGGCCGGGTGGTGGCCGCGCCCACCGCCGGGGCCTGCGGGGTCCTGCCTGCGGCGATCTTCACCGTGGCCGAGGCGCGCCAGGTCGACCAGGAGGCGGTGCTGCGGGCCTTCTTCACCGCCGGCGGGATCGGGCTGGTCATCGAGAAGCTGGCCTCCCTGGCCGGCGCCGAGGGCGGCTGCCAGGCCGAAGTGGGGTCCGGCTCGGCCATGGCTGCCGGCGGCCTGGTGGAGCTCATGGGCGGCTCCGCCGTCCAGGTGGACCACGCCGTGGCCTTCGCCCTGGCCAACGTGCTGGGGCTCATCTGCGACCCTGTGGGCGGCCTGGTGGAAGTCCCCTGCGTCAAGCGCAACGTCATGGGCGCGGTGAACGCCGCCGCCTGCGCCGAGATGGCCCTGGCCGGGCTGGAGAGCGTCTTCCCGGCCGACGCCGTGATCGAGACCATGGGCAAGGTGGGCCGCCGCCTACCCGAGGAATTCCGCGAAACCGCCCGGGGCGGCCTGGCGGCCATCCCCCGGCCCTGACCCGGCTGGTGTGACCGTTGTCTCAAGCCAGCCCCGGCCCCGGGGCCGGCGGTCGCCCCCGGAACCGGCTCCGGCATTGGCTCCGCGCCTCCCGGCCGGGAGCGGTCCGGCGGGAAGGCATTGCCAAGGCGGCAGCCCCGGCGTAGCCTTCATGATCATTCGCCTCGGGGGCCAAAATCGATGAGCGACAGTGATCCCGCACGCCAGGGCAAGGGCAAGGGCAAGGGGACGGTGTTCATCAGGAAGGAAGTCTGCAAGGGGTGCTCCTACTGAATCGACTTCTGCCCCACCCCCGCGCTGCAGTCCTGGGCGACACCTTCCAAACCTACGGAGCTCCCAATGGCACAGACTGAAATCCGCGTGGGCGGACTGGGCGGCCAGGGCGTCATCCTCTGCGGCTCCATCATCGGCAAGGCGGCGGCCATCCACGACGGCAAGCACGCTACCCTCATCCAGGCCTTCGGCCCCGAAGCCCGGGGCAGCGCTTGCAGCGCCCAGGTGATGGTTTCGGATCAACCCATCGGTTATCCCTACGTCAAGCACCCCGACGTGCTGGTGCTCATGTCCCAGGACGCCTTCACCCAGTTCCTGCCCCAGCTCAAGCCCGGCGGCCTGGTCCTGTACGAAAGCGACCTGGTGGACCCCAGAGGGGCCCTGCCCGCCGGGGTCCGGTCGGCGGGGGTCCCCGCCACCCGCTTCGCCGAGGAGTTGGGCCGGCGCCTGGTGCTGAACATCGTCATGGTCGGGTTCTTCGCCGGGGTCACCGGCCTGGTCCCCATCCAGGCGGTGGAGAGGGCCGTCCTGGACTCCGTGCCGAAAGGCACCGAAGATCTGAATATGAAGGCGCTCAGGAAAGGGTATGATTACGGTCGCGAACAATCGACCCAAATCTGCTAGGAGTTACCTATGGCTCTGGATTCATATCCCGCGAGCGTGACGCTGCGGGACGGTAGCACCGTGGTCCTCACCCCCCTGCAACCCTCCTGCTCTGGAGCCCTGCTGGCGTTCTACCGGCACCTGCCCGAAGAGGACCGCCTGATGCTCAGGGACGATGTGACCACCAGCGACTGGGCGGAAGGCTTCCTGCGCAAGGTGGAGACCCGGGAGATCATCTCGCTGGTGGCCAAGGCCGCGGGCAAGGTGGTGGGCGAAGCCACCCTGTACCGCACCCTGCACGGCTGGACCCGGCACGTGGGCGAAATCCGGGTGACCGTGGCCGCGGCCTTCCGGCGCAAGGGCCTGGCCACCGCCCTGGCCGCGGCCCAGGTGAAGATCGCCACGGACCTGGGTATTGAAAAAATCATCGTCCAGGTGGTGGACAACCAGTTGGCGGCCCGCCGCACCTTCGAGAAGCTGGGCTTCCACAAGGAGGCCATCCTGCCCCACCACGTCATGGACGTGGCCGGCATGAAGCGCGACCTCATCGTGCTCGCCAACGACGTGTCCCAGATCTGGGCCGCCATGGAGGCCGCCAACCAGGACTACGCCCCGCACCTGGGCTGAATCCTCCGGTTCCTGCTGGCGAGGAAGGCCGCGCCGCCGGTCCCGGCCGAGGCCAGGGCCGCCAGCCCGTAGACCCCAACCACCGGCGCGTGGCCCAGGCAACCGCCGGCGATCAGGAAGAAGGCGATGAAGGCCAGCGACCCGAGCACGTTGGCGCGCAGCAGCCCGGCCACCGCGGCCGTGCCCTGGCGGGACTGGGTGAAGGCCGCCACGACCAGGCCGTAGATGGGGAACGGCGCGATCAGCCCGCTGAGCTGCGGCCCCAGGGACCGGGCGCAGGCGGTCAGCGCCAGCACGAAGGCGGTGGCCACCAGCATCCGGGCCGGCAGGTCCCACCGGGGCGGATCGGCCGGGACGGCAGCGAAGGGCCGGGGCGGAAGCAGCCGGTGCGCCACGATGATGGCCCCCAGCAGGAGGCCCGCGGCGGAAAACAGGGTCCAGGAGAAGCGGTCCAGCAGGGCGGTGGACCCGAAGAAGGCCAGGATCGCGGCCGGAGCGCACAGGGTCCAGGGCCACTTCCTGGCCGCGAGCCCGTAGGTCAGGCAGAACACGCACCCCGAGGCCTGACCGGCCATGTTGCCCACCGCCGCCCGGGCGGCGAAGGCGGGCCCGTACTGCAGCAGCAGGAACACCGAGATCGGCCCGGAGGTGAGCGGCAGGCCCATGAGCAGGCCGCTCACGGCCGGGCCCCAGCGCCGGCCGGCCAGGGTGACCAGGCCGATGAAGATGGGGGTCATGAGCAGCTTAAATAGGAACACGGTCACAGGGTGGGCCTTCCAGAGTGGGTAGAATAGTTCATTGTCTCATTTAGGTGTCGTCACGAAATTAGCTGCGCTTTTCAGGTAATTTTGTTACGACACCTTATGCCGGACCGGCTCCGAAACGGCGAGAATTATTTTAACCCAACGGCTTACATTCCCAACCAGGCAGGAGAACCTCATGCCCCCGACCGCCATCCTCCCCTTCCCCATCGCCCAGGTCCGCGCCCAGTTCCCGGCCCTGCAGCGGCTCCACCGGGGCCTGCCGGCCGCCTATTTCGACGGGCCCGGCGGCACCCAGGTGGCGGGCGGCTGCATCGAGGCCATGGCCGACTACATGCGCAAGGGCGGCGCCAACCTGCACGGGCAGTTCCCCTCCAGCGTCGAGACCGAGGCCCACATCCAGGCGGCCCGGGAGGCCATGGCCGACCTGCTGAACGTCCCGCCCAGGGAGATCGCCTTCGGCGCCAACACCACCACCCTGGCCCTGGCCGTAGCCCGGGCGGTGGGCCGGAGCTGGAAGCCCGGCGACGAGATCGTGGTGACCGAGCTGGACCACCGCGGCAACGTCGACCCATGGATCACCCAGGCCCAGGACAAGGGCGCCACCGTCCGCTGGATCAAGGTGGACACCACCACCTGCACCCTGGCCCTGGACGATCTCGACTCGATCATCAACCCCAGGACCGTGTTCGTGGCCGTGGGCCTGGCCTCCAACGCCGTGGGCACCGTCAACGACGTGGCCAGGGTCGCCGCCAGGGCCAAGGCCGTGGGCGCCCTGGTGGCGGTGGACGCCGTGCAGGCGGTGCCGCACATCTCCGTGGACCGGGACGCGCTGGGGGCCGACCTGCTGTTCTGCTCCGCGTACAAGTTCTTCGGCCCGCACCTGGGCGTCGTCACCGTCCGCGCCGAGCTGATGGAGCGGCTCCCGGTCTACAAGCTGGCGCCGGCCCCCGCCTTCATCCCCGACCGGCTGGAGACCGGCACCCAGAATCACGAAGCCCTGGCCGGCATCCCGGCCGCGGTGGGCTTCATCGCCTCCCTGGGCGCCGGCGCCACCCGCCGGGAGCGGATCCTCTCCGGCTACGAGCAGATCGAAGCCCACGAGAACGGCCTGATCACCCGCATGCGCGAGGCCCTGGCCGCCCAGCCCCGGATCACCGTGTACCAGGCCCCCCCCGCCGTGCGCAAGACCCCCACCCTGGCCTTCACCGTGGCCGGCCTGGCGCCGGAGGCGGTGTGCCGCAGTCTGGTGGAGGAGCAGGCCGTGTTCGTGGCCAGCGGCGACTTCTACGCCTCGACCCTGGCCGACATCCTCGGCATCAATCCGGCCGGGTGGGTGCGGGCCGGGCTGTCGCCCTACAACACCGACGAGGAGGCCGACCGCTTCATCGAGGGGGTCGGCCAGCTCCTGCGCTGAACACAATGGAATGGGGCGGCATCACGCAGACGTGGTCCGCTTTCTGCAGGACGATCGGTTTCATGGTCCCGGGGTCGGTCACGGTCAGCCTGCCCACGGAGCCGGGCAGGATGCGCAGCTTCCAGGTCTGGGCGGAACAGTTGGCCAGGACGCCCTGGTCCGCGGCCGCCAGGGGCAGCGCCACTAAGCCAAGCAGCGCCAGGCTGGCGATGGGGCGCAGGAAACGGTTGGTTGTTCGATTCATCAAGGTTTTTCTCTCCTGGCGGCGGAGCGCCGCTCCAGGAATGAATGCCCACTGGATCCAAATAGTTCCTCCAGGAGCCTGACCCAGTTAGGGTTCGGGTCCCTCCATTTCGCCCTGGTTCCTTCTGTTGGGTTAGGGACCGTTCGTGCGGTGTCCGGGCTAGCCGCAGGCCACCTGCAACTCCGCCTTGACCGTGTCCAGGAAGGCGATGACCGCCTGGGGCAGGACCCGGCCGGCGAGCGTCTGCAGTTCCACGTCCAGGGGCGCCAGCCAGCGGTCTCTGATCCGGATGGCCACCATGTGGTTGGCGGCCAGGTGTTCGCGCAGCAGCTGCGCGAAGGCGACGACGATACCTCCTTCCGACTGCGCGAAAGCAAGCAGCGCGGCGACGGATCCGGTGGAAAACACGGTGGTCATGACCAGGCCCTGTCTCGAGCAGCAGGCGTCGAAGAGCTGCCTCGACATGATGCCGCGCGAGGGCAGGCCCAAGGCCTGCCCGGCCAGCCGGGCCAGGGTCAGGCTCGGTTCGGCGGCGAGCGGGTGCGCGCGGTGCATGATCGCCATGACCGGCGTGGTGATCCGGTATTCCACGTTCAGGCCAGGCTGCGGCGCCTGGCTGAAGGTCAGCCCCACGTCCACTTCCGCTTGGCTGAGCATGCGCGTGATCTCCGGGGAGGTCGCCACTTCCATGTGGAAGGTGATTCCCGGGTGGCTCTGGCGGAATTTCACCAGGGCGCGGGGCGCCAGCTCCATGGAGAAGCCGGCGGAGCAGGCCAGCCGGACCTCGCCCCGTTGCAGGCCCTGCAGGGCGCTGATCTCGCTGTTGACCCGTTCCGTCTCCAGCTGGTTCCGGAAGGCGTAGGCCGCGAGCAGTTCGCCGGCGGCATTGGGGATCATGCCGCGGCTGCGCCGCTCGAACAGCCTGGTATCGAGGCTGGCTTCCAGCCGGGAGATCTGCTTGCTGATGGCGGACGGCACCACATTCAGCCGTTCGGCGGCTTCCGTGAGGGAACCGCAGCGGACCACTTCCAGAAAGTAGCGTACCGAGGTTTCCTGCAAGGCCCGTGTGTCCATTCATGCCTCCGCGGTTCCCGGACAAGGTTTTCCATTTTGGAAAAGATAACATGAAAAAGTTGAACTGTTGTCGCTGATCGACCCCGCTACAATCTGCACTCATAATCTCTCACAAAAAACCGGCACGAACCAAGGGCAGCGGCCAGTTGCGCGGCCCGCACAGGAGAAACCAGGCAATGGATCGATCCGCGGCCATCCAGAAAGCAGCAGACTATCTTCACTCCGGCCGGTTCCTCGCCGACCTGGACCGCCATGTGGGCTTTCGTACCGAAAGCGTGTTCGGCAAGCTTGAGAACCTCGCCCCCTATCTGGCCGATGACCTCGTGCCGGCCCTGGATCAGATGGGGTTTTCATCGGAGATTTGCCGGGCCAAGGCCGATGGACGCAACCTGTTCTTGATCGCCGAGCGCCACGAGGACGCCGCGCTTCCCACCGTGTTGATGTATGGACATGGCGATGTGGTCGCCGGCATGGATGACCGCTGGTCCGACGGCTTGACCCCCTGGCGGGTGACCCAGCGCGGGGACCGGCTTTACGGCCGCGGCACGGCCGACAACAAGGGCCAGCACGCCATCAATCTGGGGGCGTTCGCGGAGGTGCTCAAGGCGCGCAACGGCCGGATCGGCTTCAACATGAAGCTGCTGCTGGAGATGGGCGAGGAGATCGGTTCCCCGGAGTTGACCGGGATCTGTCGCTCCCTGCGCGACCGCCTGAAGGCGGATGTCATGATCAGCTCCGACGGGCCGCGCATGGCTGCCGAACGGCCGACGCTCTTCCTGGGCGCGCGGGGCATCTTCAAGTTCAGGCTGACGGCCGATCTGCGGCCGGGCGACCACCACTCCGGCAACTGGGGCGGCTTGCTGGTCAACCCGGCGACGCTGCTGGCCAACGCCATCGCCAGCCTGGTGGACGGCAACGGACGGATCCTGGTGCAGGCTCTGCGCCCGCCGGCCCTGTCCGAAGCGGTGCGGCAGGCTCTGTCCCACATCGCCATGGTGTCAGGCCCCGATGAACCTGCCATTGATGTGGATTGGGGGGAACCGGGCCTCACCCCCGCCGAGCGCGTCTATGGCTGGAATGCCTTGGAGGTGCTCGCTTTCGCCGCCGGCGACGCGCAACGGCCGGTCAATGCGATTCCGGGCAAGGCCGAGGCGGTCTGCCAGCTTCGCTTCGTGGTCGGAACCGACCTGGATGGGGCCGCGGATGCGCTCCGCCGCCACCTGGCGGCAAAGGGCTTCCCCCAGGTGGCCGTGACGGTGGAATGGGTGGAGGCCGCGACCCGGCTCGATCTCGACAACCGGTGGGTCCGCTGGGCCGTGGCTTCGATGGAGCGGACCACGGGCAAGCGGGTCGCCCTGCTGCCCAATTTCGGCGGCACGGTGCCCAACGAATGTTTCGCCGTGGACCTGGGGCTTCCGACCTTGTGGGTCCCTCATTCCTATCCGGGCTGCAACCAGCATGCCCCCGATGAACACATGCTGGTTTCGGTCGCGGAGGAAGGTCTGCGCATCATGGCCGGCCTGTTCTGGGATCTGGGTGAGTCCGAGAAGCCCTGTTTCTGACCCGCCTTCACGCCACGGCAGGACGACTGATCCACTTTTGGGAGGGCCGGATCCATGAAACCCCAAGTCATGAGCCAAAGCCGCAAGACCACCAACCGGTATGTGGTGTTCGTGATGCTTTACCTGGGGTGGTGCGTTTCGTATGTGGACCGGGTGGCCATCAATCTCTCCCTCGCGTCCATCAGCAAGGATATGCACCTGGCGCCGGCCGCCATGGGGCTGGTGCTCAGCTCGTTCTTCATCGCCTACGCCATCATGCAGCTGCCGGGCGGGTGGCTGGCCGACAAGTACGGCTCGAAGAAGGTCATCATGCTCACGCTGATTCTGTGGTCGGCGTTCACCGTCTTCACCGGGTTCGCCTGGTCGCTGGTATCGCTGATCGTGATCCGCTTCCTGTTCGGGATCGGCGAAGGAGCGTTCCCCTGCGCATCCTTCAAGGGCATTCCTGAATATTTCCCGCGGGCCGAGCGGCCCAGGATGATTTCCCTGCTGGTGTCCTCCAACTACACGGGCAGCGCCATCGCACCTCTGCTGGTCGCGCCGCTGATGCTGCTGTTCGGCTGGCGCAACATGTTCTACATTATAGGGATTGTCGGGTGTGCCTATGTCCTGGTCTACTGGGTCCTGGTGCGGCCGCCCGCGGTGCAGGAGGAGACGGCGAAAACCAGGACCGGACAGCAGGTCAGCGTGAAAGAGCTGTTCCGGATGCCCCTCATGTGGCAACTGGTGATCGCCTGGTTCGGCCTGAGCCTGGTCAACAAGGGGCTGGATTCCTGGATGCCCACCTACCTGCTGACCGTCCGCCACCTGGATTTGAAGACGGTCGGGGTCTACACTTCGATTCCTTTCATCGCCGCCGGTATCTCCACCGCCATCGGCGGCTGGGTGATGGACAAGTTTTTCGACAAGAAGGAGAAGTATCTCCTGATCCTGGCCGGGTCCATGTCCGTGGTTTTCCTGTACCTCATGTACGCGTCGAAAGACGTCGGAATGTTTGTCCTGTTCGAGAGCCTGCTTTATTTCTTCAAGACCCTGGTGCTCGCCTCAGTGCTCGCCCTGCCGCTCAAACTGCTGCCTGGCAACATCGTCGGCACGGCCACCGGCATCATCAACACCGGCGGACAGGCGGCAGGGTTCGTGTCACCGGCGATCATGGGTTTGATGATCGGTATATTTCATGGTTCATACAACGCGGCCTTCTGGTTCTTGATCGGCGCTGCCTGCCTCTCGGTGGCGGCCAGCTTGACCATCAACAGCAGCGGCCGGGTCCAACTGGCGGGAGGTACCTCGTGAAAATCACCAGGATCGTGATGCGCAAGATGAAGATGCCCATGAAGGTGCCGTTCGAAACGAGTTTTGGGGTGGTGATTGATAAGCATTTCATTATGGTTGAAGTCCACACGCAGGACCATGTGGGCTACGGCGATTGCTCGGCGTTCGACGTGCCCTGGTACAACGAGGAGACCACGACCACCGGGTGGCATGTGCTCCAGGACTTCCTGGTGCCGGCGCTGTTCAGCCAGGACACCATCGAGCGGCCGGAGGACCTGCAGGGCCTGTTCGCCTATGTGCGGGGCAACCGGATGGCCAAGGCGGCGCTGGACTGCGCGGTGTGGGACCTGTACGCCAAGGAGCTCGGGGTCCCGCTGGCGAAGGCGCTCGGGGGCACCCGGACCGAAGTGGAGACGGGCATCAGCATCGGGGTGCAGAGCAGTCCTGACGCCCTGGTCAAGGTGGTCGAGCGCTTCATGGGCGAGGGCTACCGTCGGGTCAAGGTCAAGATCAAGCCGGGCAAGGACCTCAGTTATCTGCAGGCCCTGCGCCGCGAGTTCGGCGACATCATGCTGATGGCCGACGCCAATTCCGCCTATACGCTCGCCGACCTGGACCTGTTCCGGGAGATGGATGCCCTGGACCTGCTGATGATCGAGCAGCCGCTGGCGCACGACGACATCGTCGACCACGCGAAACTGCAATCCCAGATGAAAACGCGGATCTGCCTGGACGAGAGCATCCACTCGGCGGAGGACGCGCGCAAGGCCATCGAGCTGGGCAGCACGCGCACGATCAATATCAAGGTGGCGCGGGTGGGCGGCCTGACCGAGGCGCGGAAGATCCAGGCGCTGTGCGCGGATCACGGCGTGCCCGTATGGTGCGGCGGCATGCTCGATACCGGCATCGCGCGGGCGCACAATATAGCCGTGGCCTCGCTGCCCAACTACCAGTTCCCGGGCGACCTGCCCGCCTCCGACCGCTACTGGCACCAGGACCTGGTGACACCGCCGGTGGTGATCGACCGGCGCGCCATGATCCAGGTGCCGGTCAGGCCCGGCATCGGCTTCGAACCGATCCCGGAGGTGGTGGAAGGCCTCACCTACGAGATGAAGGAAATCCTGCACTGAAAGCAGCACGGACGCCCAGTCAACTAGTGTAGGTCGATCGGAATAGCGGAACCGTCTCTACCCACCCCAGCGCCGATGTGGGTCTATTCGTCCGAAAGCTATGCATCGGTCACTTCAGCCAAACCATTCTCAACGCTGAGTACGCCGAGGCGCTGAGTTACGCTGAGGCCGCTTCGCGACCCGGAGCGCCGACCCATACTGCCCCGGCCCTGGCCCGCTGGCGCGGGCCGCGATGCTGGCGCATNNGCGCATGACCTTGGACGGGCCGGGGCTCGACGTCCTGCCTGCAAAGGGGCTCTTTCATTTTTTCGAATTAATGGAACCATTTCGGTCATCCCAGCATCTCTTATGCTGGGGCTGTCATGCAGAAAGCCGATGCCTTGCCATTGACGCCTGATGACCGCAGGCTGCTGGAAGTCTGGGCCCGGAGCAAGACCATCCCGGCCCGGGTTGTGGAGCGATCTCGGATCCTGCTGCTGCTCGCGGACGGAGCCGGGATCCGACCCACCGCCGGCCAACTGCAGGTGGGCTACAACACGGTTCGGCGTTGGCGGGATCGGTTCCTGGAGGCGGGATGCCAGGGCATCGAGCATGACGCTCCGGGCCGGGGGCGCAAGCCGGTCATCACGGCGGAGCGCAAGGCTGAAATCGTGCGCATTACCACCCAGGAAAAGCCGGACAACGCCACTCATTGGTCTTTGAGCAGGATGGCCAAGGCAACGGGCCTGAGCACCTTCGCGGTGTGGAAGATCTGGAAGGCCAACGGGCTCAAACCGCACTTGGTGCGAACGTTCAAGGTAAGCAAGGATCCCCGGTTCTCCGAGAAGGTGGAAGACATCGTCGGCCTCTACCTCAACCCGCCGGAATACGCGGTGGTGTTTTCGGTGGATGAGAAAACTCAGATCCTCCGGGGGACGCATGCGTCCCCCGGAGTCTGCAGTTTGGACTTTTCGTCCGGTCCAATCATTCCCTGCCGGTGGCTCCGGAATCGTTCGTTCCGGTGCCCCGGGTTCGCGCCGACCCATTTCGGGTCCCCTGGCCAAGCGCCGCCCCACACTTTCGCTTCGAACTTTCCGTCCTCGCAAGCTGCGGGCGGAAAGTCCG
>PLUC01000141.1:2460-2851 GCA_003165415.1 Holophagaceae bacterium | reverse complement strand
GCCGCGGACCGCATGGACCGGCGCCAGCTTTCGCTCCTGGCCCTGGCGGCCCTGCTGCTGGGAGCCGCCCTGCTGCTGGCCCTGAACCTGGGCGCGGCGCCCCGCCTGGTGTGGCCCTTCTACGCGATCCAGGCCCTGGCGGGCGCGGGCCGGGCCTTCTACCGCCCGGCCTCCCAGGCCCTGGGCACGGAGCTGGTGCCCATGGAGGCCTACCTGAACGCCGCCACCTGGCGCGGCTCGTCCATGCAGCTGGCCCAGGTGCTGGGCCCCGCCCTGGGCGGGCTGATCCTCGGCTACGGCAGCGCGTTCCTGGCCTACCTGGCGGAGGCCCTGCTCATGGCCTCCGCGGTGGTGGCGATGCTCCTGGTGGCGCCCCGGCCCCGCGCGCTCA
>PLUC01000141.1:2279-2417 GCA_003165415.1 Holophagaceae bacterium | reverse complement strand
GGTGCTGTTCGGCGGCGCCGTGGCCATGCTGCCGGTGTTCGCATCCGATATCCTGCACGTGGGCCCCCAGGGCTTCGGCCTGCTGCGCACCGCGCCGGCGGCGGGTTCCGTGCTCATGGGCCTGTGGCTGGCGCACCA
>PLUC01000141.1:475-2249 GCA_003165415.1 Holophagaceae bacterium | reverse complement strand
GCTGCGCAACACCCTGCTCCAGGCCCGGACCCCGCCGGAGATGATGGGCCGGGTCCAGGCGGTGGGCGGGTTCTTCATCGGTTCCAGCAACGAGCTGGGGGCCTTCGAGTCGGGGCTGGCCGCCAAGCTGCTGGGGCTGATCCCGTCGGTGGTGTTCGGCGGCTGCATGACCCTTGGGGTGGTCGGCCTCACCGGATGGTGGGCGCCGGAGTTGAGGAAGCTGAAGAAGATCCTTTAGAGGACCTTCAGGGCCGCCTCGTAGTTGGGCTCATGGGCGATCTCGCCCACCAGTTCGGTATGCAGCACCTTGCCGTTGGGATCCAGCACCACCACGGAGCGGGCCAGGAGCCCGCGCAGGGGGCCGTCNNCGGGGCTGCGGAAGGTGGAGGCGGGCACCACCTTGTCCAGGCCTTCGGTGGTGCAGAACCGGCCCGCCGCGAACGGCAGGTCGGCGGAAACGCACAGCACCACGGTGTTGGGCATCTGGCTGGCCTGGGCGTTGAACTTGCGCACCGAGGTGGCGCAGGTGGGGGTGTCGATGCNNTCGGTGCGGGTGAGGCTGAAGGCGGGTGCCTGGCTGCCCACCCGGGGAAGTTCCCCGGCTGTATGGAAGGGATTTCCTTTAAGGGTGACTTGAGCCATGACGGCGCCTCCAATGATCTGGGCTCTCGCGAACCGAGTGCCCGTTATCACACCACCTTTGGCGCTCCGGGAGCAAGGGGAAGTAGAATGTCTCATTGGAGGAAGTCATGAAGTTGCTGCGGATCAATCATTTGGGCATCGCCTCTCCCACCCTGGATGAGGCCATGGGCCGCATGGGCAAGCTGTTCGGCATGGAAGTGGAGCACATCGAGGAAGTGGCCTCCCAGAAAGTGAAGACCGCCTTCTTCCCGGTGGGTCCCAGCACCCTGGAGTACCTGGAAGCCACCGATCCGTCCAGTTCCATCGGCAAGTTCCTGGAGAAGAAGGGCCCCGGCATCCANNTCATCCACCCGGCCGAGACCGGCGGGGTGCTCATGGAGCTGTGCCAGTCGAAGGCCTAGGTCTTCCCGGCGAGGTCGCTCTGGAGGTAGCGCAGGATCCACCAGCACACCTGCCCGAGCACCAGGATGGCGATGAACCACTTCAGCAGCGTCATGGGGGTGGGGGAGGTCTCCGGGGCCGGCCGCGGCCTGCGGCCATGGGCCAGGGGCCGGACCGGGGTCGGGGGCGACGCCTCCAGTTCGATCTTCACGGCGCCGCTGGTGAGGGTGTAGGGGGGAGCCGGGCGCACCGGGAGGCCGTGGCCCTGGCTGGACCGCCCGTCCCCGTCCGCCCCGGGCCTGGGCCCGTCGCTGGTCCGGCTCCGGCGGATGGGCACGATGTCGCCGGCATAGTCGTCGTGCCGGAACAGTTCGTTGATGCGGTCGTGCGCCCTGGCCTCCAGGGGATAGACGTCCACCAGGGCGGTCATGAACTCCATCAGGGTCCCCGGCCGTTCCTCCGGATCCTGGGCCAGGGCCTGACGGAAGACCTTGGCCAGGTCCCCGGACATGCCCTGGGGGATCACCGGCGGCTCCATGAGCACGTGGGTGACCACCGAGGCCACGGTGTAGCCCGGGTGCGGGAGCTTGCCGGTGAACAGCTCGAAGGCGGTCACGGCGAAACTGTAGCGGTCGGAGCTGGGGGTCGGGTCCAGGCCGCGCAGCAGCTCGGGGGCGCTGTAGGCGGGCGATCCGAGGAACTCTTCGGGGTGGAGGGTCTGCGGGGCCATGGTCTTGGCGATGCCGAAATC
>PLUC01000141.1:0-376 GCA_003165415.1 Holophagaceae bacterium | reverse complement strand
AGATCTCGGCCTCCCGCTGGAACCGGCTCAGCGCATGGTCCCGCTCCTCCCCCGCGGCCCGGACCACCTTGATCGCGACCCTCCGCTTGAGCAGGGGGTCTTCGGCCAGGTAGACCATGCCCATGGCGCCCTGGCCCAGGGTGCGGACGATCACATAGCGCCCGATGGTGTTGGTCTGCTCCGGCATTGCGGGTTCCTTGGCATCATCATAGCGGGGGGGACGGCTGTTGTGCTTCGGCCAAAGGCGGTGGTCATGGCACTATTTTCACTGGCAGCCGTCCGGACCGGGAACCCCAGGCCCCGAAGGCCGCCGCGAACCCCTTTCCCGAGGCAACCATGGCAGCCCTGATAGAAGCGATCAACGTCAAGCGCAAGA
>PLUC01000056.1 GCA_003165415.1 Holophagaceae bacterium | reverse complement strand
GCGCCCGGAGGGGCTGGTGGATATGCCCGCCTTCAACGGTGACCAGCTGGTGGCGGGAAGCACGGGAGGGGACCTTTCGGTGCAGGCTTGCGCCGATGATCCCCAGGTGGCCTTTCATGCGGTGCGGCAACTGGCGCGCATGGCCGAGGGGGTGGCGCAGCTCCGCTGGGTGCAGGCGGGGTACTTCGAGCATCCCGGACCCGCATCCACGGGGCGCAACCTGATGGGCTTCCTGGACGGAACCGGCAATCCCCCCACCGTTGATCCGAAACTGATGGATGAATTCATCTGGGTCGGGGGCGAGGGGCCCGCCTGGGCCGGCCGAGATCCACGTCAAGACCGGCAAGCCGACCTTCCTGGTGGTGACCAACCAGGACGGCACCCCCGAGGAGTTCGAGATGCTCCAGCTGGCCATCGAGAAGGTGATCCCGCCGGGCGCCCAGGGCCGGATCCGGCTTCGGCCGCTGGGACCTGGACGCTACGCCGTCATCGGCGAATTCCACAAGGATACGGCCCAGGCCGTGGTCATTTCGGAGTAGGCCGATGCTGGCAGCCCTTTTGATCGTTTTTCGGGAAATCATGGAAGCCGGCCTGATCGTGGGGATCGTGCTCGCGGCGACCCGGGGGGTCCCCCGGCGCGGCCGGTGGGTCGCGTTCGGCGTGCTGGCCGGCGCCCTCTGCGCCTGCTTGGTCGCCGCGTGCGCCGGAAGGATCGCCGCCCTGTTCGACGGCTCCGGCCAGGAACTGTTCAATGCGGCCATCCTCCTGCTGGCCGTGGGCATGCTCACCTGGCACAACGTCTGGATGGCGGGCCAAGGCCGGGCCCAGGACGTGCACGCGCTGGGCCGGGCGGTGGCCGCCGGCCGGAAGCCCCTGGCGGCCTTGGCGATCGTTTGCGGGGTGGCCGTGCTGCGGGAGGGCTCGGAGATCGTTCTGTTCCTGTACAGCATCGCGGCCTCGGGCCAGACCTCGCCGGCGGCCATGGTCGCGGGCGGGGCGCTCGGCCTGCTGGCAGGGGCCTGCCTTTCGGCGCTCATGTACCTGGGCCTGGTGACGGTCCCCGCGCGCCACCTGTTCCGGGTGGCCTCGGGCCTGATCACCCTGCTCGCGGCCGGACTCGCCGCCCAGGCCATCGCCTGGATCCAGCAGGCGGGCCACCTGGAGGTGCTGACCGCGACGGTCTGGGACTCCTCCTGGCTGCTCGGCGATGACAGCCTGGGGGGCCGTCTGGTCCACACCCTGATCGGCTATACCGCCCGGCCCAGCGGCGCGCAGCTGGTCGCCTACCTGGCGACCATCGCCGGCATGCTCGCGCTGATGGGCCTCCGGCCTTGCCTGACCAGCCGGTCGGCTGGGTAGGCCGGCCGGGGCCGAAGGGCTCGCGGCCGCCCGGGAAGGCCCTGGGGCCCCGGCCCGTGCGACCTGCGCCGCCAGCCGTTCAGCTGGCCGTCCCGGTGAAAAACGCGCGGGAACCAAAGGCTGACGAGCGTCATGTATTAAACATACACTCTCCCCGTCCGTCCCCCGTGGCGAGCCTCCTGTCCCTCCCTTCCCATGAAAGCGATCCATGCCAACCAGCCTCCTGAAACCCGGTTTCCTGCTCGCCCTGTGCCTTCTGGCCCTGCCCGCCAGGGCGGAAAAGGTACTCACCAACCAGAGCAGCCATGCGGTCCAGACCGTGCTTCAGCACGCCAGCGCCCAGGACTGCGCGCTGTTCATGGATCTCCTGCTGCAGGGCCCAGGGGCGATCCAGGCCTGGCAGGAGCCCGGGGAAGCCTACCAGGCCCCCGTCCAGGCACCCCGGCTCATGCGCCTGTCCTTTTCCCGGGTGGGCCAGGGCTTCCTGAACTATGTCTATCGCCTGGAGCCGGGGGCCACGCTGAAATTCTCGGTCGACCGGAGCTTTCTGGCGCCCGCCGTGGCCCATGAACTCGGCGTCTTGTAGCGGTGGATCGGCAGGAAGTTCTTGATCTGCATCTGGGCCTTGATCGCCTCGATCCTCGCGGCCAGCCTGGCGCACAGGCTGGGCGTCAGGAACGCCAGGACCGGCTGGCGCTTCAGCAGCTCCGGGGTCAGCAGCAGGGGCAGGATGAGGTTCTTGGGGGTGAAATCCTTGATGGCATTGGCAAACAGCCGCCCGGCCTGGGCCGCCGAAAGGTCCGCCCGGACCGATGGCTGCAGGGGACGGTAGTCGTTCATGGTGATGATGCCATTCCTCCCGTAGGCCACCCCTTCCAGCATGTCGTCCAGNNGCGCGGGTTGATCCGGACCCGCGACCGGGGCGCGAACACGAGTTCCTCCCCGCTCGCCCTCAGCTTGATCCCGAAATCCCAGTCGTCGGACAGGTGGCATACGAATTCGCCATCCCGTACCTGGTAGAACAGCTCGATGCCGCCCACTTCCTGGTATTTGTCCCGGGTGACGGCGAAGCCCTTGCCGTCGGGGAAGCCGCCCATGAGCGCCCAGGCGCAGGCCCGCGCCCGCACGATGCGGTCCAGGACCTGGAACAGGCGCGGCTGATCGGGGAAGTCGGCCTCGGCATAGTAGTAATGGCTCACTGCCAGGGCGGCCCCGTNNGTCATCGACCCAGTCCTCCTCCAGCCTGCAGTCCGCGTCCGCGGAAAGGAGGTAGAAGGGGCGCTGGAGGCCGCACCGCCGGTCGCGTTCGAGGCTTCGGGCCACCGCCAGGTCCATGCCTGCCTTGCGGGCGTGGGCCACGCCCTGGCGGGGTTCCTGAAGGCAGGTCAGGCCGTAGCCCAGGTCCCTCCGGGAGGCTTCGGCCATGATCCGGCGCGTCTGGTCCGTGGAATGGTTGTCCACCAGGATGAGCTCGAACGGGTGCTTCCTGGGGCTGTCGCCGCGCCGTTGCCGGCCCAGGTCCTGGAACACCTGCTCGAGG
>PLUC01000069.1 GCA_003165415.1 Holophagaceae bacterium | reverse complement strand
GGAATGTCCAAACTGCAGAGCAGCCATTACGGAGTTTGCTCCGTAATGGCTGCTTAAACCGTGATCTGCCGGTGTTAAATATGCTAGGGTTTTCCGTGAGGCTCGGCCTGCTTTTGTGCTGCGGGTGCGGGACGTGCGGGAGGCGGTGCGCTGGCCCGCTGGGCCTGCGGAGCCTTGACCTGCGGCTGCGGATGCTGCGGAGCGGCGGCCTGGGGCGGGTGGTGCGCGGCGGGCTGCGGAGCAGCAGCCTGGGGCGGGTGGTGCGCGGCGGGCTGCGGGTGCTGCGGAGCGGCGGCCTGGGGCGGGTGCGCGGCGGGCTGCGGATGCTGCGGAGCGGCGGCCTGGGGCGGGTGCGCGGCGGGCTGCGGATGCTGCGGAGCGGCGGCCTGCTGTGGGTGGCCGGCGGGCTGCGCACCGAATTTCGGTGTGGCCTTCAGGGCCTCCTGGGAAACCGGCCCGCCGGCGGCCTTGGCCGGAACGGCGTGGGAGAACTCGCCCGCTCTCCCGGTGGCGGCCACGGAAGGTTTGCCGCCGTTGGCGGAGGCCAGCAGCTGCTTGTTCTGGCTGGCGACCTGATGCTGCCGGGTCTGCTCCGAGGTGGGAGCCACATGGTGATCCTGCTCCGCCGCCCGGTCCTGGGTGGTCGGCGCTGCGCTGAGGCCGCCCTGGCCGCCGTTGAAGGAGACCCGGCTGCTGTTGTTGACCACCACCGTCTGGTTGTAGACATTGGTGATATTGCCGCCGCCCACGTTGGTGACGCTGCGGTTGTAGTAGTAGTTCTGGCCCTGCCAGTGGCCGCCTTCGTAGCCTGAGCCGCCATAGCCGAAGCCGTAGTTGACGCCGCCGTAGAACCCCACGTGCGGACCCCAGTAGCCCTCGTGGAACATCATCTCGCCGCCGCCCCAGCCCCAGTAGCCCGGGGTCCAGAGCATGCCGACCTGGGGAATCCTCACCCAGGTGCCCGGCACCCAGAAGTAGCCGTCTTCGCCCAGGGCCCAGTAGCCGGGCGCGAAGGTGTATCCGTTATCGGGACAGGGCGGTTGCACGTAGACCGGAATCGGCGGGGGACCCACGGTGATGGAGAGACTGATTTGCGCGCGCAGGCATGCCGATCCGGCCAGGACCAGAAGGATGCAGGCGAGGGGTGGATTGAAGAGACGGTTACGCATGTTCTGAACCTCCGGTAACTGGTCGTGCCTCAGGGGTGGAGGCAGCGGAGGGTACCCAGCAGCTTTCGTTCCGTATGGACATCTTTTTTACTTTAAATGATTTACATGGTTACAGGCCGTTCCCTCCACGGCTTGGTCAATTCAAAACGAAAGCTCATCCCGGTCAATACGATGGAACCGGATTCCCGCCGGCGCTTCCGCATCCTCTTCGTCGTCCTGGCCCCTCGCCGTCGAATGGGGTAAATTTCGCACCAAAATATTTTTCATCGCATTTTTCCAATCACCTTTAACCCAAGTAAATAAATAATTAACTTTGATACCAACACCAAGGAGCGCGCCCACGGGTATTCATTTCTATGTCTAATATTCTCCAGAAGCTGCGGTAGAATGGCGTCCAAAAGAGCTTCATAAAATGAGGCTATTGCCTAGAGGATGGAGTCATGAATGCCCTGACCCTGGTCTTTGTGGCGCTATGCGTTTTCGCCATCGCCTACCGCTTTTACGGGCTCTGGATAGCCAACAGGGTCCTGGGGCTGCGATCCGACCGACCAACCCCGGCAGTGACCATGGAAGACGGTATCGACTACGTGAAGACCAACAAGTTCGTGGTCTTCGGCCACCACTTCGCCGCCATCGCCGCCGCCGGCCCGCTGCTGGGCCCGGTGCTGGCCGCCCAGTTCGGCTTCCTGCCCGGCACCCTCTGGATCCTCATCGGCTGCGTCCTGGGCGGGGCCGTACATGACATGGTGGCACTGTTCGCCTCCGTGCGGCACAAGGGCCACAGCCTCCCGGCCATCGCCGCCATCGAGATCGACACCGCCGCCGGCAGGACCGCCGGCATCGCCATCATGTTCATCCTGTTGCTGACCCTGGCGGGCCTTTCCCTGGCGGTGGTGAACTCGCTGTTCCAGAGCCCCTGGGGCACCTTCACGGTGTTTGTCACCATTCCCATTGCCTTCATCATGGGCATCTACCTCCACGTCTACCGCGAGGGGGACGTGCTCGGCGCCAGCCTCATCGGCGTGCTCCTGCTGGGCGCCGCGATCCTGGCCGGGCCCTACGTGGCACACAACCCGGCGTGGGCCAAGTGGTTCACCATGGGCCGCACCAGCCTGGCCCTCACCATCCCCGCCTACGGCTTCCTGGCCTCGGTGCTGCCGGTGTGGCTGCTGCTCTGCCCCCGGGACTACCTGTCCACCTACCTGAAGATCGGCACCATCGCCGCGCTGGTGCTGGGCATCTGCTTCGTCCGCCCCAACCTCCAGATGCCGGCCGTGACCCAGTTCTACCACGGCGGCGGACCGGTGATCCCTGGGGCCGCCATGCCGTTCCTGTTCATCACCATCGCCTGCGGGGCGGTATCGGGCTTCCACTCCATCATCGCCACCGGCACCACCCCCAAGATGATCCCCGGCGAGAAGGACGTCCTGTTCGTGGGCTACGGCGCCATGCTCACCGAGGGCATGGTGGCCATCATGGCCCTCATCGCCGCCTGCGTGCTGGTGCCTTCGGACTACTTCGCCATCAACGCCGCCCCGGCGGTGTTCGCCAAGCTGGGCATGACCACCGTGCACCTGCCCGAACTGGCCCGCCAGGTGGGCGAGAACGTCCAGGGCCGCCCCGGCGGGGCCGTCTCCCTGGCCGTGGGCATGGCCTATATCTTCGGCGCCATCCCCCTGTTCAAGAACCTGATGGGCTACTGGTACCACTTCGCCATCATGTTCGAGGCCGTCTTCATCCTCACCGCTGTGGACACCGGCACCCGGGTGGGCCGCTTCTTCCTCCAGGAAATGCTCGGCACCGTCTGGCCGAAGTTCGCCCAGCAGCGCTGGTGGCCCGGGATCATCATCACCTCCGGCGTGTTCACCTGCGCCTGGGGCTATCTGGTCTACACCGGCGACATCAGCACCATCTGGCCTCTGTTCGGCATCAGCAACCAGCTGCTGGCCGCCTGCGGCCTGATCATCTGCACCTGCATGCTGATCCGCATGAACAAGGCCCGCTATGCCTGGATCACCGTCGTGCCCGGCCTGTTCATGGCTTTCATCACCTTCTGGGCCGGCTGCGTGAGCGTGGTCAACAACTACCTGCCCACCGGGCACTACCTGCTGGCGATCATGGCCATCATCGTGATGCTGCTCATGGCGATCGTGTTCGTCCTGGCCGTGCGCCGCTGGATCAAGCTGCTGCGCATCGCCGACACGATCAAGGACGCCTGGGGCGAGCCGGTGCGGGAAATCGTTCCGGAATAGGCTGGATCCCGGCCGTCCGCGGCAGCGGGCGGCCGGGCTTTCACATCGGGCTGAAGCCTTCGGATTCCAGGAAGGCCCGGGCGTCCTCCACGTCGCCGAAGCGGGCGATCACCTCCACCCCTTCGCGCATGTCGCCGTCAGCCCGGTCCAGACTGTTGAAGCCCTCGCGGATGATGCAGGTGCCCCCCACCTCGTCCAGGGCCAGCTGCACCAGTTCCCAGGTGACCCCGTGCTCGTCGCGCCAGACCTCGACCTTCATGCTGCTCATGCGGGCTTCTCGAAAAACAGGACGACCATGCCGAACCCCACCCGGTCTCCGGGCTTGAGCTCCCGGGTGTCCCCCGGCGCCAGGCGGTCGCCCTTGATGTAGGTGCCGTTGGCGACCCCGTTCTCCTCCACCAGGAAGTAGCGCCCGTGCTCGCAGAGCACCCGGGCGTGGCGCCGGGAGACGCTGAGCTGGGGATCCTCGTCGGTGAGGTCGATGTCCGGGTGGATGCCGGTGTTGGGGTCGAAGCGGCCGATGAGAGCCCCGTGGGAGAGGATGCGGAACTTCTTGCCGGAGATGACCGACACCAGGCTCGCGGCGCTGTCCACGCCGTGGCTCCGGTAGCCCCGGGACGAGCCCTCCTCCACCTTGGCCGCCAGCTCCCGGTTGCGCTGGGCCAGGCGCTGCATCATCTTCACCGAGACTTCAGGATTCTGCTTGATCATGCGCAGGAAGGTGCCCCGGGAGATGGCCACCACCTCCACATCCTCCAGGGCCACCGCGGTGTGGAACCTGGGGATCGGCTCCAGCAGGCTGCCTTCCCCGAAGAAGTCGCCCTTGTTCAGCTCCTCGGCCCACTCCCCCTGGGGCTCCAGCCCCACGTACATGCGCACCCGGCCCGACAGGATGACGTACATCTGCTGGGCCATCTCGCCCTTGCGGTAGACCACCTCCCCTTCCTTGAAGGAGAGTTTGCTCTGGCCAATAAAACTGGAATCGGACATGGGGAACCGGAGATAGACCTAAAGATATCCTGCATTGACTGGAGAAGGAACTCCGCTTCGGGAGATTCGCGCCTTTTACAACGGTATGCTAGACGGATGAACCTGTTCCGCTGGCTCCTCGCGCCCCTGGCCCCGCTGTACGGCACGGCGGTGGCCCTTCGCAACCGGGCCTTCGACCGGCATCCCTCCCGCTGCGCCTCGGTGCCGGTGCCGGTCCTTTCTGTGGGCAACCTCACCACGGGAGGCACCGGCAAGACCCCGGTCACCCTGCACCTGGCCGAGGCCCTGGGCCGGGCCGGCCGGCGCGCCGCCGTGGTGTCCCGGGGCTACGGCGGGCGCCGGTCCGAGGATCCCATGACGGTGGACCCCGGCTCCAGCCCCGCCCAGACCGGGGACGAGCCGCTGATGATGGCCCGGCGCCTGGGCCCCGGCCGGGTGGTGGTGGGCCGCAAGCGCTACCACGCGGCCCTGCGGGCCCTGGCCCTGGAGCCCCCGCCGGACCTGCTGATCATGGACGACGGCTTCCAGCACCGGGCGCTGAAGCGGGACGTGGACCTGCTGCTCCTGGACGGCGTGCGCGCCTGGGGCAACGGACGCATGCTGCCCCTGGGGGACCTGCGCGAACCCATGGCCAGCGCCGCCCGGGCCACATGCCTGGTGGTGACCCGGGGCAGCCGGGCCGACCGGGGGCGGATCCTGGCCTGGTGGCAGCGCTGGGGCTCCGGCGGCCCGGTGTTCTGGCTGGATTTCAGCATCGGCGCCCTGCGCCGCTTCGGCACCGGGGAAAAGCTGGAGCTGCCCGCCCCGTCCCCGGGCCGCCTGTTCGCCTTCTGCGCCCTGGGCCACCCCGAAGCCTTCTACGCCGACCTCCTGGTGGCGGGCCTGCCCTGGACCGGCACCCTCAGCTTCCGCGACCACCAGACCTTGGCCCCGCGCCAGTTCCGGCAGATCCAGGCCGCGGCCCTGGCCTCCGGCGCCGCCGGCCTGGTGTGCACCGAAAAGGACGCCGTGAAACTGGACGAGAACGCCCCCCTCACCCTCCCGCTGTGGGTGGCGGAGCAGCGGGTGACGGGCGGCGAAGCGCTGACGGACTGGCTGCTCCAGCGGCTTTGGAGCGCAGCTCTTCCCGGGCCAGCAGGACCACCGCCGCCAGGATGAGCACCCCGCCCCCCGCGCGGAGCAGGGTGACCTGCTCACCCAGCAGCGCCGCCGCCAGGGCCAGGGTCACCATCGGCTCCACCGTGGAATAGACCGACGCCCGCACCGGTCCCACCCGTTCGATGCCCTCGAAGAAGAACAGGATCGCCAGCACCCCGCCCACCACCGCCACCGCGAGCACCGCACTCCAGCCGGGCAGGGTCCCCGGCAGGCGCACCCCGCGCACGGCTGCCATGCCGGCGAAGGTCGCGGCCGCGGTGGTGGTGATCACGGCGGTGGCGGCGCTGGGGGTGATGTGGGCCGGAATCCGGCTGCCGGTGAGGATGTAGGCGGAGTACACCACCGCCGCCAGGATGCCCAGGAAGATCCCCAGCGGCTGGCCGTCTCCAGCCCGGCCGATGGTGAGCGCGCTCCCGGCCAGGGCGATGCCCACCGCGGCCACCTGCAGCCCCGAAAGCCGCTGGCGGAACACCACCCGCGCCAGGATCGCCACCAGCGCCGGATAGAGGTAGAGCAGCAGGGACACCAGGCCCACCGAGGCCATGGTGATGGCCTTGAAATAGCAGTACGCCTGCCCCGCGTAGCCCACTCCCATGGCCGCCAGCATGGCCAGCCCCTTCCCCCGTGGCAGGCGCAGCCCCCTGGCGAAGAACACCCCCCACATGCAGGCCGCCCCGGCGGTGAAGCGGAGCAGCAGCAGGGTCGTCACATCCACCCCCGCCCCGAAGGCGGCGCGGGCGAAGATCGGCATGCTGCCGAAGCAGACGGCGGAGGCCAGGACGTAGAGGATCCCGGCCGCCGCCCGCCGGGTCCCGCCCCGGCCGGTGCGAGGCTGCGAAAGCATGCTGCTGGGAGCTCCCATCATCTGACCTTTCCAGGGAACCCACCGCGGCGCCGGCTGGGGCCGCGGGACCCAGCCTCCAGTGTAGCGCCGGCGACCGGCCGGTTGCTTCCAGCGAAACTGGCACTGGCATTCCTTGCTGCCCTCCAGTAGGATGGACCCAGCCCAGGCGGGCGTAATTCAGTGGTAGAATGTCAGCTTCCCAAGCTGAACGTCGACGG
>PLUC01000204.1 GCA_003165415.1 Holophagaceae bacterium | reverse complement strand
CCGGTCGATGTGCGGAATGTAGGACAAGACAGATGGAAGGCAAAGATTGTTTACGCTATTATTGATAATATTTACCTTATGTTATAATTTAGGATGATCGGTTCACGTTTTTTGGACTTCTTATTGTCTAGGTGTCGCCATGGGCAGCGCTCCACCACGGGGGGTGATGCTGGCGGCCTCGGCCAGACCCGCCTGGGCCGGTTGGGTGACCACAGCGGTGAACTGCGTGGTTCCACCGCAGGAGCCCGCCGGGCCTTTCCAGGACCAGGTCACCGTGCCGCTGTAGGTCGTGCCGTCCGCCGAAAGGTTCAGAAGGCTCGGCGTGAGGGTGGTGATTCCGGATTTCAGCGGATAGCTTCCCGAGACCATGACGGAGGTGGCGCCGGCGTTAAGGGACAACGCGATGCCGCTGCTTTCCGTGGCGGTGAAGATCTTGCAGTACGGCCAGAGCAGCCAGCCATAGAGACCTGCCTGGGTGATCGTGTAGGTGTTGTGGACCGTGTAGGTGCCCATGCCGCAGTTGGAGGCGTTGATGACTTCGGTGGAGGTCCAGGTCTGGCCCGTGAGGTTCGGGCAGTCCATGGTGGCGCGGGTGAGCGTGCCACTCCGGGCGGGGTTGGCCTGGGACCAACTCAGGCTGTTCCAGTCGCCGGATAGGCTCAAGAGGATGTCGCTGCCATCTTCGGGCGTGTCCATTAGGTCCGCCGAAGAGCCGGTCCAAGTCCCCCCGAGTTCCAGGTCGATATAGTCATTGATATTGATATGAGCCGACAGTCCGTTCGCCGGCGGAGTTTGGGTGCCGAGGGAGATGCTGGTGGGCGACGGGTTGCCGTCCTGGATCAGGTTCCCCGAAAATCCACCGGTAAACCGGCACAGCGTCGTCGGGTAGAAACTCACGCTCCCGTAGGTCGTGCCCAGTGAGTTGCCGCCGGCGTCGAGCACCTGCACCGCGAAGTTGTCGACATTGTCGGGCAACGTGGTCCCGGTCAAGGCGTAGGTCACGGTCGGAGTGCCTTGGCAGGTGACAGTGGTCCCGGTGTGGCCGCACCCATCCGTGAGTGTCCCATAGGCGGAAGGGCCCCACTGGTAGGTGAGGGTGGAACTGTCGTAGCCGCTCAGGGCCACGGAGAAGGCGGCGGTCTGCTGCGGCGTGGCGAGGTTGACGCTGGCTGGAGTTAGCGTCGGCGCCTGCGGGCCGGTGTACGGGAACAGGTTGCTCTTCAGGCCCTGGGGACTGGTGACCAGCAAGTTGCCTTTTGTTGTGGTGGGCAGGGTGACGATGATGGCGCCTGCGGCCCAGGATTGGATGGTCAGGAAGTTGCCGGCGAGGAGCACCGTGCCCTGCTGCGAACCGAAGCTGCCCTTGAGGGTGATGAGGATGTTGGTGAGGTCGAGGGAGTAGGAGGCTATGGAGGGGATGAGGGTCGTGAGGGTCAAGGGGCTGGTAAAGGAGACACTTTCGACGCTGAACTGGGACATCCCCACCTCCTCGCCCTCATCGGATTGATTCAAGTTGTAGCCGACGCCGCTGGCCCGCGGGGTGCTGCTCATCGTTCCCGTGATGGCCGACCAGTCCCCCGGAGGCGGTTTTGAGAGATCAATGGGTGCGAACAGGTTCAGGCCAAGCGCCCGGTCAAAGAAGAACGAACTGGTCTCATTGCCATCAAAGCATTTCACCGGCAACGACCAGCCCCCATATAGACCCAGACCGAGGTTCTGACCCAGGAAATTGCCGAAATACTCTCCGTAGTCGGACATTCCAGAGCAGGCCTCCAGGAACATCAGGCTGTTGTGGGCAAACATGGTGGTTGATGCGTGAGACTTGAGCCATTCGGCGTCGAAGGCATAGCGCAATTCATGGTGTTTTGGAGTCGGCCCAGCAGGATTCCAGGCTGCGTCCCAGAACTCGGCATTCCATATGGCGAGATGCCCCTGGGACAAGGGCGCCACCAGGTCTTGCAGGACGTCGGGGTATTGGAACACCTCGCCTGACATGAGGAAGTAGGCAGCGCCTCCGCCCGTGGCATCCCATGGCCCCCCGTGGGTACCAACGAAGAGAATGCCTGCGGAATTCATCGTCTGCCAGTCGGCTAGGCCGCCGACCCCGCTGGTCACCGAAAAGCCGGCGGCAGCGAGTTCACTGGCCAGAGCCGCGCTGGGGATCTGCCTGAAAGACTCGACGGAATTGAAGACATAGGCCTTCGGTGACCCGGGAAGGTCTCCGGGAGCCGGAAAGACGGCCGGGACCTCCAGGGTGGTCTTGCCGGGGATCGATGCCCAGAACGAAGGCAGGATCGACCCGCCCGGAGCTATGCCCAGTTGCGGAGATTGGGTGAACCCATCCACGTTGGTGTCGCCGGTGCAGACCGCGTAGACGAGCCCGTCCTGGAATCTCCCCCAGACGTTATTGTCACTGGAAATGCCCGAAGCCACGAACTGCGGGTTGGCCTGCATCGCCGCCAGCACCGCCTGCGCCTGGGCGGCCGGCGCCAAGTTCTGGCTTTCGGCCGAACTCCAAACAGCGTCGATGGCGGTCATGGCCGTATTGTCCGCAGCCAGGTTCAGCACCGGGGTGCTTGGTCCGGAGGCGGAACCGCCTCCCCCCCCACACCCGATCAAGGCAAGGGCCAGGACGATCGCCAAACCCGCGAAGTGAAGACTTCTCATTTTCATGCCGAACCTCCTGGCGCCAGGCCGTGGACTCCGTGCTGGATGGGGAAGGCACACTGTACCTCAGAGGCCTCTCCAGGAAGCCTCCCTGGTCAAAACAAACGCCATAAAAGATCAAATGATTTGCGAGTTGGCCATCTCATATCAAGAAAGTCGGTTCATTGCAATTACAAATTCGCGATCCCGGTTCTGTGAAGGCATGTGAAAACTGATTGGCTGGGCTCCATTCTGCCCAACCTCCTTTCAGCCAGGAGTGTCCAGGTGCAGTTTTTCGATTGGGGGCCATTCCGGGTGGGACCAGAAGGCTGGAGTATGCCTTGCCGGGGTAAATCGGCCTGAGCCTTCGGTCAGTCGTGACGATGGCAGGTGACTTCCAGGTGGGGAAGGCGGTCAGCCGATCCCTGGTTCCCAGTTCCGCTTCCTCGGCATCTCCTTCACAGCCTCTGTGAAGATCAGCAGCGATTGAGTAATAATTCTATTGTTGAAATGGTTCGTTTTGATTCGTTCGCTATATGGAGGTATTCACGAATTCAGGCACCTGAATAAAGCGGAGGGTAAGTTCACCGCGAGAGGGTCGAGCATGGCCGGGCGGGATACATGGAGTTGTGGTCGGTCTTGGCGCGAGATGACCTTGACCCCAGAGATGACCCCCAAAAGGATCCTGGTCGGATTCTGGCGAGCGCCGAAGCTCATGAGATAATAAGGCATCCCCGGGCCATTCCGACCCACGTCCTTCCTCTGGAGGTTCCATGCACCTGCGGTTCACCCTCCCTCTGTGCATCCTCTTCCTGGCCATGACCGGCTGCCTTTCCAATTCGCCGCGATTTGCCCGGGCGCCGCGCTCCGTCGCGCCCACGGGTTCCACCCCGGCCTGGGTGGACAACGATGCGATCCCCGACGGCATCGCGGCGGTGGGCGTCGCCCGTCCCAGCTCTGCGGGCGACAGGAGCCAGCAGCGCGCCGCGGCGGCTGCCGACGCCCGCTCCAAGCTGGCCGAAAAGCTCAGGATCCGGGTCCGGAACCTGTTCACCCGGCTCAGCCTGCAGGTGGCCTCCGCCCAGCTAGGGGCAGGGCCGGTGCCGAGCGAGGCCATGTCCCGGGTCAGGGATGACGTCACCCGGCACCTGCTGGACCAGGAACTGCCGGGCGTTATCACCCGGGACACCTGGACCGACCCGGTGGACGGCTCCATTTACTTGCTCCTGGTCATGCCCAGGGATGGCCTAAACGTCGCCCTGGCCAGCAGCACCCGGGCCGGAATCCGCAGGGAGATCGCCCAGGGCCAGACCGCCCTCGAGCCCGTGCTGCCCATGGTGGACCAGACTGTGGCCGACAGCGACTGAACCCTTCAGCGCGCATTCCCGGCCAGCGTGAAAGCGGCCCAGTAGAAGGGCTGCGGGGTGTGAGCCCGCACTTCCAGCTGGGCTTGGCGCAAGGCTTCGGCCTTGTCCACGTCTCCCAGCCGGCGGTAGAAGGCGAGCATGAGCTCCTTGGTGGAACGGTCATCCACCTTCCATAGGCTGGAGAGCACCGAGCGGGACCCGGCGTAGAGCAGGCCGCGGGTGAATCCCACAACGTCATCGCCGCTGGCCACCTTGGACAGGGCGGTCTCGCAGGCGCTGAGGGTGACCAGGTCCGCGTCCAGGTCCAGGCTGTAGAGGTCGGCCACTTTCAAGGTGCCTCTGGTCCGGGCGGTGGGTGCCAGGAACAAGGCCGATTCCAGCGGATGCTCCAGGTCAAAGAAACCGTGGGCGGCCAGATGCACGATGCCGAACCGGCCGCCGGCTTCCAGCACGGAGGCGCTGGTGGCCTCACCGCGCACCCGCAGGGTGGGATGGGGCAGGATCCCGGCCAGGGCGACCGCCTCTTCCTGGGCGAAGGGCAGGTCCAGTGCGGGATTGCTCAGGTCGGGGTTGCCCAGTATCAGGGTGTCCTTGACCGGTACCCTGGGCTTGAGGAAGGCCAGCACCGTTGCGCTGGGCAGCATCCGCAGGCTGAACCGGTCCAGCAGCAGGGTATCCCCTTGGCCGAGGGCGCAGAAGGGCACGTAGTGGAGGATGCCGTGGGGGACGATAGTGAGGCGGGAGCTCCGGAGCCGGGCTGCCACCGGTTCCAGGAGCAGGCGGTAGAGTTCGGCCGCGGCCGCCGCTGCCGGTCCGGCCGGATCGGCTAGGCCCCGGCGAAGGACCAGCACCCGGCCCACCAGATCCGGAGTGGGCAGCCAAGTGGCCGCCACCGACTCCCGGGTCACCGTGAAGGCCAGCCACCGGGTGCCGCAGGCGTAGTATTCCAGCAAGGTCTCGTCGGGATCCAGGCGGGCCTGGAGGGCGCTGGTCGCCACCTGCGGGACCATCACCAGGGAAGCCAGTTCCGGCGCCCGGCTGGCCAGGTCCTTGCGGGCGGCGACGATGATCCCGCGGTCGGATGGGGCATCGGGGGCGGGAATGGCCTGGAGATCCTGGTCGGCCTGGGCCAACTGCCCCAGGTCCTGGGCCGTCCTGGGATCCTTGCCTGCCTTGCCCAGCTGTTGCTGGGAGGCCAGCAGGTCCACCAGGGCCCTGCCCTTGGAACGCTCGACGACGGCGAAAGCCTCGGAGGCGCGTCCGTGGTCCACCAGCAGGCGCACCCATTCCTGGTAGCAGGCCTGCTTGTCGCCGACGAAGCCGATCCGCCCGGCCTCGGTGCCGATGGTGGCCCGCTGGCCCTCGATGATGTCTACCGCCTGACGCAACAGGGCCTCAGCCATGGGGTCCTGGCCGTCCTGGCGGGCGATCCGGGCCCGGTCCAGGAGCACCTGCCAGTAGAGCCCACCAACATTAGCCAGCCTCTGGAAGCACAGGAGGCCATCGTACCCCTTTCTGGCCAGATCCAGCTGGCCGGTCTGGTACCAGCATCTGGCCCGCATGAAGGCCATGGGCAGCTGCCGGCTGCTCATGTCCAGGAGCACATCGAGCACCGGGGGCAGTCCGGCCTGCGGGTTGTCGAGCGCGTCCAGGGCTCCCTGGGGGCGGCCCAGGGCCATGTTGATCCTTGCTATGGCGGCGTACTTCTCCGGCCCGAGCCCCCACGAGTCCAGCGACTCGAGCCGCCGCAGGCAGTGCTCCGCGCCGGAAGGACGGGACAGGAGCGCCTGGGCCACCCCCAGGGAGCCCCAGACCTCGGGGTACCAGAAGGGGGCCAGATGGTCCCCGGGACGGGACGGGTGGGCCGCCAACTCGGCCTCGGCTTCCTCGGCCTGCTCCAGGGCCCGGGCTGGGTCGCCCAAGTCCAGCCAGGCCTTGGCCAGGAGGCGGTGGGGAACCGACCCGAAGTCCGAACGCTGGTAGGTCCGGTCACCGGCCTGGATCCGGACCCGCAGCAGGTCGCAGGTGGTGAACAGGCGCGTGTAGTTGCGGGTCTCGCCGTAGGCCTCAGCCAGGAACGTCAACTGCAGGATCGACACAGGCTCGCCGCGGTCCAAGGCCGGCTGCACCCGGCGGATGACCTCGTGGAAAAGCAGGTGCCGGTTGCTGATCTGGGTGATCTGGTCCTCGACCATTTGCGGACAGGCCACGTGGACGGCAGCCAGGATGGCCCCCAGGGCTGGCGCCAGGAGGCCGTGGTTCCGGAAGGAACGGCATATCGGATGGATCATGGGCAGGCCAGATTCCAAGGTGTGGCTGGGGTGGACAACCCCATTATAGGGTCGCCGGGCCATCCTGCCGCCCCCGGCCAGATCCGTTCGGCGTTGTTGCATGGATATCGGTGGACCAACGCTTCCCCCTCCGCGAACCATCTCCAGAATCCGGATCACCCATCCGGGCCAAGGTCATTTCTTGGGTTTCCCGAACCTCCCTTCAACCGGCATGACTCCGGCGTGACCTCCCAATCGGGTCGCATTTTCAACAAATGTTT
>PLUC01000182.1 GCA_003165415.1 Holophagaceae bacterium | reverse complement strand
GAGCCGGAGGCCCGATCGAGGACGGTGCCGGAGGCCCGGTCCAGGACGGTGGGCAGCAAAGGTCCGGTCATTGGCTCTGGAGCATGGTGTGCACCGTTTCCACCACGTCGTCCACGGTGCGCACATGCTTGAACACCTCGGCCTGGACCCGGCGGCCGGTGAAACCCTGCAGCTGGATGGCCAGCTCCACCGCGTCGATGCTGTCCAGGTCCAGGTCGGTGAACAAGTTGGCATCCAGGGTGATCTTGGCGGGGTCCAGCTGGAAGGAATCGACCAGGATTTCCCTCAGCTTGGTCAGGATCTCGTCCTTAGTCGGAGACATATGCTTCCTTGTCATAGTAGGTGGCCAGGGCTTTGATCAGCTGGCGGGCTGCCAGGTGGGGCGTGCTGTTGATCGCGGACGAAGGATCGAAGGGGAAGAAGCCCCCTGCCCGCACCCTGAACCGGCAGGTTTCAATGGGTACATGGTACCACCGGTGGCCCTTGGAGAGGAGGTCCGGACGGCAGGTGACCACCACCGGCAGGATCTTCGCACAGCTCTGGGCCAGATAGGCCGCGCCCCGATGGAACTTGAACGGCTTTCCGGGCAGGGTGCGGGTGCCTTCCGGAAAGAGGATCAGGGCCTTCCCGTTCCTGAGGGCTTCCCGCCCGGCTTCCAGCACCTCCTCCGAACTGCCGATGGGAATGTAGCCGGCGGCACGGACCACCCTGCCGAAGAAGAAGCTGTTGTAGATCGACTCCTTCACCACGCAGAGCGCCCCGGGCAGGAGCGCGATGAGCACCACCACATCCAGGTAGGAGGGGTGGTTGCTGAGGATGAGGGTGCCTTCCAGGTCCTCCGGCCCGGGCAGGCCCCGCGCCTCCACCCGGAGGATGCCGCTGGCTTCCAGGGCGAACACGAACAGCCTGAAGCACCGGTGGATCAGCCCCCCGGCGCGCCGCCGCAGACCCTCCCGGCCGCCCGGGAGCAGGCCCAGGACGGGCACCACCAGGAACGACAGCGCCGCCCCGCCCAGCCCCAGGATGGAGAACAGCAGCCCGCTCACCAGGATCTTGCGCCCCTGGTTGATCCTGGCGAACAGCTTGCGGCGACTGGCTTCGAATGACATGGCGGCTCGAAGGGATGGACACCCCAGGGACGTCAGGCGCGAAAGGCGGGTGGAAAGCGGCACGGGTCTGACTGGGAGATGGAATAGACTTGAGAATACCTGAAACCGGGGAAGGCCCGCACGGCGCTCGCCCCCCA
The DNA here is from genome assembly GCA_003165415.1 of Holophagaceae bacterium. Taxonomy (GTDB): domain Bacteria; phylum Acidobacteriota; class Holophagae; order Holophagales; family Holophagaceae; genus Mesoterricola. Next base: position 9,732 of record PLUC01000182.1, on the reverse strand, counting down.
TAGCTCAAGGCTCCGTAATGATCCTTCCCCTGGCGCCGGCCCACCTGATGGCCCTGGCCGCCTTCCAGCTCTCCGCCCTGCTGCTGTTCCTGGATCCGCGGCTGGCGGCCGCGCCGCTCCTGGTGTTCGTGGCCACCTGCCTGGCGGCGCCCCTGTTCCCGGGGTTCAGCTTCTACCTGCCCATCGTCAGCCGCGGCCGGAAGGGCGTGCCCGGGGTGGCCCTGACCTTCGACGACGGCCCGGACCCCCTGGTGACCCCCCGGGTGCTGGACCTCCTGGACCGGCACGGGGTCCAGGCTACCTTCTTCGTCATCGGCCAGAAGGCCGCGAACCACCCGGACCTGGTCCGGGATATCCTCGCCCGGGGCCACGCCGTGGGCAACCACTCCCAGACCCATCCCCCCTTCCTCATGCTGCAGGGCCGGCGGGCCATGGCCAGGGAGGTGGCGGCAGCCCAGGCCGTCATCCGCCAATGCGGGGTGGTGCCGCTGGCCTTCCGCCCTCCGGTGGGCATCACCAACCCCGCCCTCTGGCGGGTGCTGCTGGACCAGGGCATGTTCTGCGTCAATTTCAGCTGCCGGGCCTGGGACGCGGGCAACCGGCGGGTGGCCGGGATCGCCCGCAAGCTCCTGGCCAAGGTCAGGGCCCGGGACATCATCCTGCTGCACGACACCGCGCCCAGGCGGGTGACCGTGGACTGCCTGCTGGCCGAGTTCGATGGCCTCATCCAGGGCCTGAAGCGGAAGGGCCTGCCGATCCTGCCGCTGTCGGCCCTGCTGGGCAAGGAGATCATGGAGACCGGAGCCCCCGGGGACCTCCACGCCGCCAGGGTGTTCTACGACGGCCTGGCGGACCACTATGACCACGAGCAGTTCTGCTCCGGCGTCTCCCGCTCCCGGCGCATGGAGCAGGCCCTGTTCTCCGCGCGCCTGCCGCACCTGTTCGCCGGAGCGGGCCGGGTGCTTGAGATCGGGGCCGGCACCGGCATCTTCACCCTGGACCTGGCCCGGTACTGCCGGGAAGTGGTGGCCGTGGACATCTCCTCCAGGATGCTGGACATCCTCCAGCGCAAGGCCCTGGAGGCCGGCATCCGCAACATCACGCCGGTGCAGGGGAACGTGGAGACCCTGGACCTGCCCGAGCCCTTCTCCGCCATCTGCGCCTTCTCAGCCCTGGAGTACCTCACGGACCTGCCGGGTCTGCTGGCGCGGCTCGCGCCCGGGCTGGAGCCCGGAGGCACGGTCTACTTCATCACCGCCCGCAGGTCCCTGTTCCGGCTGTTCACCCAGATGGGCAACGCCATGCGCCAGGGCATCTGGCTGAAGGCCCGGAGCCGGCGGGAGATGGCGGCCATGCTGGCGGCGAACGGCCTGGAGCCGGTGGAGATCAGCGGCCATCTCCTGAAGTCGTGGCTGTCCGGGGGCATGCTCCTGGAAGTGGTCGCGCGCAAGCGGGCCTGATCCGTGAACGTCCTGGTGGTCATCCCGGTCTACAACCACGCGGCCGCGATCCGGGCCGTGGTGGAGGGCGTCCTGCGGGAGGGGCTGCCCGTGCTGGTGGTGGACGACGGCAGCACCGACGGCAGCCTCGAGCGGCTCGCGGGCCTGGACATCCGGCGCCAGCGCAGCCCCGTGAACCGCGGCAAGGGCCACGCGATCCTGGAGGCCGCCGCCCTGGCCGGGGCATGGGGATTCGACGGGATCCTGACCCTGGACGCCGACGGCCAGCACGACCCCGCCGATGCCCGCCTGCTGCTGGAGGCGGCCCAGGCGGCCTGGCCGGCCATCGTGGTGGGCGCCCGCCGCATGGACGCCGGCAACGCGCCCCGCTCGAGCCTGTTCGGACGCGCGTTCTCCAACTTCTGGGTGCGCCTGGAATGCGGCCAGAGCCTGGCCGACACCCAGAGCGGCTACCGGCTGTACCCGGTCCCCTTCCTGCGCTCCCGGCGCTTCCTGACCCGGCGCTACACCTTCGAGATCGAAGTGCTTGTGCGCGGAGCCTGGGCGGGCCTCCCCCTGGTCTCCACCCCCATCTCGGTCTACTATCCGCCCGGCGCTGAGCGGATCTCCCATTTCCGCCAGTTCCGGGACAACCTGCGCCTGAGCTGCCTGCACACTGCCCTGGTGGTCCGGTCCCTGCTGCCCTGGCCGCACCGGCGGCTCGTGCCCCGGCCGCCCCGCGCTGGCGTGGCGGCCTTCCTGCGCCGGCTGAGCCAGGAGCACGCCAGCGCCGGCGAACTGGCCGCGGCGGTTTGGATGGGCATCTTCCTGGGGGCGCTGCCGATCATCCCCTTCGGCATGGCCGCCATCGTCTACGTGAACCAGAAGCTCCACCTCAACAGGCTGGCGGGGATCGCCGCCAGCAACCTGTGCGTGGCCCCCTTCGTGCCCTTCCTCTGCATCCAGACCGGCCACCTGCTGCTGCACGGCCACCTGTGGACCGACTTCAACCGGGTGACCCTGCTGCGGCAGATCCACCTCCGGGCCTGGGAATGGCTGCTGGGATCCCTGGTGGTCGGACCGGTCCTGGGCCTGGCCGGCGCGCTGCTGACCTATGTCCTGGTGCGGGCCTGCTGGGAGGGCGGCAGGGGCTGAGCGGGCCGTGCCTTCCCGGCTATAATGATTCGTAATAGATTAGCTACTGAGGGAGCCGCCATGAGCGCGAATGTTGAAACCATCCTCGCCGAAACCAGGAAGCGCATGAAGTCCTCCATCGAGACCCTGAAGAAGGAGATGGCCACGGTGCGCACGGGCCGGGCCAACGCCGGCATCCTGGACACCCTGCACGTGGACTACTACGGGTCCATGATGCCCATCAACCAGATCGCGGGGGTGAGCGTGCCCGAGGCGTCCATGCTGGTGATCGCCCCCTTCGACAAGAAGGCCATCAAGGCCATCGAGACCGCCATCCTCAAGTCCGAGCTGGGGCTCAACCCCGCCAACGACGGCAACGTCATCCGCCTGCCCATCCCGCCCCTCAACGAAGAGCGGCGCCGGGACCTCAGCCGGGTGGTGAGCCGCATGGGCGAGGAGATCAAGACCGCCGTGCGCAACGTGCGCCGGGACGCCAACGAGGACGTCAAGAAGCTGGAGAAGGACAAGCACGCCCCCCTGAGCGAGGACGCCGCCAAGAAGGCCCTGGAGCAGGTCCAGAAGATCACCGACGAGACCATCAAGGAGATCGAGGAGATCGTCAAGCACAAGGAAGCCGAGATCATGCACGTCTGACCGGCCGGCGGGACCTGTTAGTGGAAGAAGGTCAGCCCCAGCGCCCGCGCCGGGTCCATGACGAAGGGGCGCAGCCGGGCCCTGGGGTGGGGCAGTTCCAGGGTCAGCTCGGGCCCCAGGGCCGCCAGGTCGGCGGGGGCGGGCCAGCGCCAGGCCCCCTGGATCCCTTCCACGGCGATCAGGTCCAGGTCCAGGGTGCGGGGGGCGTTGCGGCCCAGGGCGCGGTTCCGGCCCAGGCGCAGCTCGGCCCGCAGCAGGGCCTCCAGCAGGGCCCTGGGGTCGGTTCCCGGGGTCTCCAGGAGCGCCGCGGTGTTCAGGTAGTCGGGGCCGCGGCCGGACTCGTCGGGGGTCTCCGGCCACAGCGGCGAGGGCGTCACCACGCCCAGCGCCGCCAGGGCCTCCAGGCCGCTTTCCAGGCAGGCCCGGCGATCGCCCAGATTGGAGCCGAGAGCCACCAGCGCGCGCATCCGCTATTTCCTGCCGTGCTCGGCCGCCACCAGGGTGCGGATCCCGCCGCGGATGAGGAAATCCCCCTCCACCCGCAACCACTGGGGGGCCAGGGCTGCCACCAGATCGTCCAGGATCTGGTTGGTGACCGCCTCGTGGAAGGCGCCCCGGTCCCGGTAGCTCCACAGGTAGAGCTTCAGGGACTTGGACTCCACGCAGAGCTGGTCGGGGACGTAGGTGATCTTCAAGTGGGCAAAATCCGGCTGGCCGGTCATGGGGCACAGGCAGGTGAACTCGTCCGTCTCGAACCGCACCTCGAAGACCCGGCCGGGGCGCGGGCTGACGAAGGTGTCCAGGGTGGGAGAGGGCTGGGTGGCATGGCGCCTGGGCAGGGTCTTGAGGGTCGGTTCCGGTTGTTTCTTGACGGGCACTATCGGCTCCTGGCAGGGGTTTCGGAATAGGGGATGGGGTCGGCCGCGCCGGCCTGCTGGAATCCCCGCAGCCGCAGCAGGCAGGAGTCGCAGTGGCCGCAGGCCTCCGCCTCCCCCTGGTAGCAGCTCCAGGTGAGGTGCAGAGGGGCTCCCAGTTCAAGGCCCTTGCGCACGATCTCGCCCTTGTTCATGTGCACCAGCGGCGCCTTCAGCCGGAGCCGGGTGGTGGGCCGGGTGCCGAAGTTGGCCGCGAGCTGGAAGGCCTCCAGGAACACCTCCCGGCAGTCCGGATAGCCGCTGGAGTCCTCCTCCACGAAGCCCACGTAGATGGTGGCGGCCCCCAGCACCTCGGCCCAGCTCACGGCGGTGGCCAGCAGGTGGGCGTTGCGGAACGGCACGTAGCTGACCGGAACCCCCTTGCGCTCCAGGTTGCCTTCGGGCAGGGGAATGGCCGCATCGGTGAGGGCCGACCCGCCGATGGCCTTCAGGCCGGCAAGGGGCACCACCAGGCGCCGGGCCGGAGCCACGTCGTAGAAGTCGGCGATGGCATCGAAGGCCTGGCGTTCCCGGGTTTCGGTGAGCTGGCCGTAGTCGGCGTGGAGCAGGGCCAGGTCGAAACCTTCGGCCCGGGCCATGGCGGCGGCGACGCAAGAGTCCAGGCCGCCCGAAAGGGATACGACCGCGATGGGCATAGAGGCCATGAGGTTCCTTCACCCCGGTTCAACCGGGATCCTACAGCCTAGCACCGTAAGGTCTTGTCTAGATGAGGCGTCCGTGCCGGGCACAAGCAACCGTAAGCGAAGCAAGCTTCGCGACGGTTGCTAGCCTATCATTGGGCATGCAGCACGATGATCTGTGGCCTCTGTTCATGGACCTGCGCTTCGCCGGGACCCGGACCCACCCCGTGCACGGGGCCTGCTTCGTGGCCGAAGGACGCATCCTGGTGGAAGACCTGCTCGCCTGGGGCCGGGCCGGGAAGGTGCAGGTGGTGGCGGTGCTGGCGGAAACCGGACAGGCCGAGGCGGCGCGGCCGCTGCTGCCGGCCGGGACCGAGCTCCTGGTGGCGGGCAGGGCCGAACTGGAGGCCCTGGCCGGCTTCCCCTTCCACCGGGGCCTGATGGCGGCGGCCAAGGTTCCCGCCCCGCCCGGCCAGGACCTCCGGACCTGCCGGCGCCTGCTGGTCCTGCCGGCCGTGGCCGACCCGGAGAACCTGGGCCAGCTCCTGCGCGCCGCCGCGGCCCTGGGCCTGGATGGGGCGCTCCTGGGCCCGGGCCCGGACCCCTTCAGCCGCCGTTGCGTCCGGGTCTCCATGGGCACCGCCTGGAAGCTGCCGCTGTGGCGGCTGGAGGATGTGTGGGCCGCCCTGGAGGACTGGCGGGCCGAGGGCGGCGAGGTCACCGCCGCGGCCCTGGACCACCGCGCCATCCCGGTCCGGGAGTGGCGCCCGGCGCCCCGCACCGCCCTGGTCCTGGGGCCCGAAGGCCCCGGCCTTTCCGAAGGCGATCTGGCCCGGTGCCACCGGATCGTGCGCATCCCCATGGCCGAGGGGGTGGACAGCCTCAACGTAGCCGCGGCCGGGGCCATCCTGATGCACTGGATGACGGCGTGACCCGCAACCACGGCTTCGCCTACCGGGAGCGGATCCAGGGCCCGGCCCGGGCGCTCGACCACCTCGTCCTGCGGCACCGGCACTCCACCGAAGCCCAGTGGCGCGCCCGCATCGAGCGGAGCGAGCTGGAGCTGGACGGCCGGCCGGTCACGGCCGAAACGGTCCTGGGTCCCGGACAGGAACTGGTGTGGCGCCGGCCGCCCTGGGACGAGCCGGAGGTGGACACCGGTTTCCAGGTGCTGTACCAGGACGAACTGCTGGTGGCGGTGGCCAAGCCCAGGGGGCTGCCGACCCTGCCCGGGGGCGGCTTCCTGGAGCACACCCTGCTCGCCCTGGTCCGGTCCCGTTTCCCCGAGGCCAGCCCCATGCACCGGCTGGGCCGGGCCACCTCCGGCCTCGTCCTGTTCGCCCGCACCCACGTGGCCGGCACCGCGCTCCAGACCGCCTGGCGCGCCCACCAGGTGGTGAAGCGCTACCGTGCCCTGGCCACCGGCACCGCCGGCGAAGACACCCTCGTCATCACCGCCCCCATCGGCCCCGTGCCCCACCCCTGGCTGGGCACCCTGTTCGCCGCCAGCAGCCAGGGCAAGTCCGCCCTGAGCCGGGCCCGGGTGCTGGAGCGGCGGGCGGCCGAGACCCTGTTCGAGGTGCTCATCGAGACCGGCCGTCCCCACCAGATCCGCATCCACCTGGCCTTCGCCGGCCACCCCCTGGTGGGCGACCCCCTCTACATGGCGGGCGGAGTGCCCCGCCCGGACCTGCCGGCCCTGCCCGGGGACGGCGGGTATTTCCTGCACGCGGAACACCTGGCCTTTCCGCACCCGGTCACCGGGCAGATCCTTGAACTGTGGGCTCCGCCGCCCGTGGAGCTATTGATGGCTGGAGAAAGGGCATAAATTATTTTGCCGTCGCCAGCCCCTCGGCCCACGCTTCCATCTGGTTCAGACAGGTTTCCAGGCTGAGCCGATGGCTTTCCTCATCGCTCTCCGCCGCCACCCGGAACGGCGTGCCGTAGCGCACCACCACGCCGGAAAAGGGCCTGGGCACCAGCATCTCGTCCCAGGTGCGCAGCTTCCAGGCCTTTTCGTAGGCCACGCACACCGGCACGATCCAGGCGCCGGTCTTGCGCGAGACGGCCAGCACCCCGGCCTTCACCCGCTGCCTGGGGCCCCGGGGACCGTCCACGGTGATGCCCAGGTCCCAGCCGTCCTTCACCACCCGGATCATCTTCACCAGGGCCTGGGCGCCGCTGTGGCCGGCGGTGCCGCGCACGGCGTGGATGCCGAACCAGCGCCAGGTGGCGGCGCTGCGCTCCCCGTCCTTGCTGTCGCTGGACAGGATCGCCACCCCCCGCCGCTCGCCGAGCGGGGTGCTGCGGCGGAACGGGTAGGCCTTGGGCATCATCACCAGCCGCCGGTGATAGAAGGCGAGGATGAAACGATCCTGGCCGGCCAAGTCCTCCACCGGTCCCTCGTCCACATACTTGACCCTCAGGGTATAGGTCAGGATCTTCATGAGCATGGCCGCCAGGAATGGCACCAGGCGGAAATTCAGCCAGACTTGGACCGGGCTGCCCAGGGGCCGGCCACGCTCCGCGATGTGGACCTCGCCACCCTTCACGCCGGGCCTCCTTCACCCATCAGGTCCTCGCGGCTGATGGCGTAGACCTGGCCGCAGTAGTCGCAGCGCACTTCCAGCGGGGCTCCGGCGGGGAACATCTCCTGGACCCGTTCCTGGCCGAAGCCGAGGAGGGTCTGCAGCAGCGCGGCGCGGCCGCAGCGGCAGCGGTACTTCATCTCGGCGCTGGCGAGGATTTCGGCGCCCTCGCCCTGGTTGACCCAGGTGCCGAGAAACTCCGGGCTCCGTTCCCAGAAGGGCACCACCTCTAGGCCCTCCAGGGCGGCCACCAGGGCGGCCATGCGTTCCGGGGGACAGCCGGGCAAGGGCTCCACCAGGAGGCCCCCGCTCTCGCCGGTGCCGGGCTCGCACCAGAGCGTCACGCTGGCCTGCACCTGCTCGGACTGGAGCAGGTAGGCTTCCACCTGGGCCTGGAGCGGGCCCTCCACCATGGCCAGCTTGCCGATGTAGGGCTGCCCGGCCGGGTTGGAGCGCATCACCTGCAGCAGGCCCGGCGGCTCCAGCCAGGACCTCGTCCCGGCCGGGCACCTGGCGTCCAGCATCCCGCGGATCCCGCCGTCGGGCCAGGCGTCGGCCACCACCGACTTGGCGGGCCCGGAGGCCTTCAGCAGAAGCTGCACCCTTTCCGAGAAGAAGGTGCGGGACTGCAGCAGCAGCGTCGCCGCCAGCAGCTCCACCAGGACGGCGCAGGCGCCGGCCTCCAGCTGGGGATGGCCCCGGCGGACCCCGTCCCACAGCGGACTGGCGTTCAGGGCCGCGAAGCGGACCTGGTGGTCGGAGGTGAGGGCCCGGATGACCCTGGCTGCGTAAGGTGGCTGCGGCATCCCATCAGTGTAACGAATCCTCGGTCCGGGTCGTCGGACTGTGAGAATCTTCAAGACAAGGAGGTGGCCATGGCCACACCCAGCCGCATCGCCGTCGCCCGCACCCTGCACCTGGTCTTCGGGGAAGGAGCCCGTGTGCCGGACGCCTGGGACGCAGGCCTGCCGGCGGCCGACGCGGGGCTGGCCAACGCCCTGCTCGGGCAGTGCCTGCGCCGGTGGGGAACCCTGCAGGCCGCCATCCGGCCGCAGCTCAAGGACCAGAGCCGGGGCCTGCCCCTGGGCACCCAGGTGTCCCTGGCCATCGGCTTGGCCCAGTTGGCATGGCTGCCCGGGGTGTCGGACCACGCGGCGGTGAACGAGGCGGTGGACCTGGCCACCAGCCGGGAAGTGGGCTTCCCGCCGCACAAGGGCCTGGTGAACGCCATCCTGAGGCGCGCCGCCAAGGACCGGGAAGCCCTGGCGGCCGGGCTGGACGCCATGGACCCCGCCCTGGACCGGAGTCCCTTCACCCGGCGGGTGCTCCAGGCCGCCCTGGCCCCCCGCGGCGGCGGCGGAGTGGAGGCCCTGTGGCGCCGGCTCCAGGCGCCGCCCCATCCCCACTTCCGGCCGCTCAGGGCGGAGCCCCTGCCCCCGGGCCTGGAGCCGTCCGAGATCCTGCCCGGCGCGTTCCACCTGGCCGCGAACGCTGAGTTCCCGGCGCAGTGGCTGGCCGCGGGCGCGGGCATGGTTCAGGACCTGAGTTCCCAGGCCCTGCTGAGCTTCCGCTGGGAGCCTCCGGTCACCCGGATCCTCGATGCCTGCTCCGCCCCGGGCGGCAAGGCCACGGCGCTGGGCCGGCGCTTCCCCGAAGCCCGGATCACCGCCGTGGAGCGCAACCCGGCGCGGGCCCGGCGGCTGCGGGACAACCTGCAGTTGCGCGGCGTCCAGGCCGACATCGTGGTGGAGGACGCCTGCCCCTGGCTGCTCCGGGACGGACCCAGCTTCGACCTCATCATGCTGGACGCCCCCTGCAGCGGCTCCGGCACCCTGCAGAAGCACCCGGAGCTGAACTGGCTGGGCGACGCCCTGGACCTGGCGCGCCTGCTCCTGGCCCAGCGCACCCTCCTGGAGGCGGCGCTGCCCAGGCTCGCCCCCGGCGGCCTGCTGATCTACGCCGTCTGCTCCTGGCTGCCCGAAGAGGGCCAGGCCCACCTGGAGCGGCTCCTGGCCGGGCAGCCCCGGTTCCGTCCCGCGGCCATCTGGCCGGCGCCCATGGGCACCGAGGACGGCCCCACCAGCCTGTTCCGCCCCGACCCCCTCACCTGGGCCGGCGAGGGCTTCCAAGCCTTCGCCCTTACGGTCTAGACTTCATGACCGGGCTCCGCCCGGGCATGAAGTCTGCAGTTTGGACATTCCATCCCATTCCATCATGACCTGCCGGTGGCTCTGGAATGGTCCGTCCGGGTCCCTCGGCTTGGCGACGACTCAACTCGGGTCCCCCGGCCAGGCGACGACCAACACTTTCGCTTCGCACTTTCCGTACACGCAAGCTGCGGGCGGAAAGTCCGAAGCGTTTG
>PLUC01000068.1:4921-10293 GCA_003165415.1 Holophagaceae bacterium | reverse complement strand
GGCCTAGGTATGATGTTTTCGTTTCAAGCGGGACCCGACCATGCGCAAGCTCACGACCTACCTGATCATCCTCGGAGCCGGACTCTGGGTGGGCTGGTGCGCCAGCCAGGCCTTGTCCCGGGGCAGCGCCGTCACCCTGGACGTGCTGCGCCAGGGCCAGCGGATCAAGCTGACCCTGACGGTGGATATCATTAGTTGCTAATGGACGTCGATGAATTCTTGAATCTGCTGGTGCCACTCGTCTGGCTCGAACGTGCCGATGAGGGTGGGTTCATTGAACAGCAGGTCCACGAGGTACCGGGGCCGCTTGCCGCCGATGTGCATGGCCTTGCAGCAGGAGACACAGTAGACCACCACGTCCTCGCAGGGCATCTCCCCGGCGCGCTTGACCATCAGCGCCTTCACCTGGTCCACCGGCAGCAGGCCGTAGAAGCTGTCGCCGCAGCAGGTGCCCCGGGTCCGCGTGTTGCTGGGCTCCACCACGGTGATGTTCATCCTGGCCAGCAGGGCGCGGACGGCATCGTGCACCCGCGCTTCGGTGCGGGTGGGACAGGCGTCCAGGATCGACATCCTCGCGCCGCCGTAGTCGGGGAACGGGAACCGGTCGCTGGCGGACAGCACCTCCCACAGGGAGATGGTGCTGATGCCCGGGTACAGTTCCCGGTAGCGCCGGTCGCAGCCCGCGCACACGTTGACGATCTGGGTCCCCGCGGGCCGCTGGGGATCGTGCCGGCAGCAGGTGAGGTGCTCCGGGACGCCGAGCCAGTCCAGCAGGCGCTTCCCCAGCTCGGGCTTGTAGATCATCAGGGCGCAACCGGGTGCGAACACTTGGGACATGGCAGGATTCTCCTGGGATGGATTCCAGTTTCACCGCTGCGCCGGACCCGTGCGACCTGATTCTTGCGGCCTTTATTCCATTCCTTATAATATTAACTGCACAAGTCGTGCAATTAATTCTTAAGTTTTAAAAAAAATCCCGAATTCGGCCTTCATTTGGCGGTTTTTCGTGCAATCGTCTTTCACTGATCTCTCACGGTACGCCCATGGCCGCCCCTGCGCCAGAACACCCGAACAGCCAGAACCCCTTCTTCAAGAAATGGGAGACCCCGTTCGGGGCGCCTCCGTTCACCCGGATCAAGCCGGAACACTACCTGCCGGCGTTCCAGGCCGGCATCCGGCGGCAGAACGAAGAGATCAGGGACATCCTGAAGGTCCGTTCCGCCCCCACCTTCCGCAATACGGTGGAGGCGCTGGAGGATTCCGGCGAGTTCCTGGACCGGGTGAACGGGGTCTTTTCCGCCCTGGTGGAGGCCGACACCAACGGCCCGCTCCAGGCCGTGGCCCTGGCGGTGGGGCCCCTGCTCTCCGGGCACCAGGACGACATCTACCTGAACGACGCGCTGTACCAGCGGGTCCGGGCGGTCTTCGAGCGGGAGGAACCCTTGGCGCCCGAGGCGCGGACGCTGCTGGAGAAGACCTGGCGCAGCTTCCAGCGGGGCGGCGCCGGTCTGCCCCCCGGCAAGCAGGACAGGCTGAGGGCGGTGCATGCGGAGCTGGCCCTGCTCTGCCTGAAATTCGAAGAGAACCTCCTGTCCGAGACCAACGCCTTCAAGCTGGTGGTGGAGCGCCCCGAGGACCTGGAGGGCCTCTCCCTGGCGGAGCTGGAGGCGGCGGAGGAAACCGCCAAGATGTGCGACCAGGAGGGCAAGTGGGTCTTCAACCTCCATGCCCCTTGCCTCTGGCCGTTCCTGGAACACGCCCGCAACCGCGATCTGCGCATGCGGATGCTCGGCGCCTACATCTCCCGCTGCGACCGGGGCAACGCCCAGGACAACAACGGCCTGGCCGCCAAGATCACCGCGCTCCGCTGCGAAAAGGCCCGGCTGCTGGGGTTCGCCACCTTCGCCGAGTACGCCCTGGAGGAGAGCATGGCCCGGACCCCGGCCAACGCCTACCGGCTGCTGGACCAGGTGTGGCAGCCCGCGCTGGAGCGCGTCGCCCGGGAGAAGGCCGAACTGCAGGCGCTCATGGACCGGGACCTGCCCGGAGCCCGGCTGGAGCCCTGGGACTGGCGCTATTACGCGGAAAAGCTGAAAAAGCTGAGGTTCGGCCTGGATTCCCGGACCCTGCTGCCCTTCTTCCCCCTGGACCAGGTGCGGGAGGGGGCCTTCCGGACCGCCAACCGGCTCTACGGCATCACCTTCAACGAACGCAAGGACCTGCCCACCTACCACCCGGAAGTGCTCACCTACCTGGTGCAGGACCGCGACGGCAGTTTTCTCGGCATCTACTACGCGGACTACCACCCCCGGCCGGGCAAGCGGGGCGGCGCCTGGATGGAAAGCTTCCGCCGCCAGTGGGTGCGGGACGGCAAGGACATCCGGCCGCTGGTCTACAACGTGACCAATTTCCCCCGGCCCGTGGGCGCCGCCCCGGCCCTGCTGAACCTGGAGGAAGTGCGCACCCTGTTCCACGAGTTCGGCCACGCGCTGCACGGACTGCTCAGCCGCTGCCGCTACCGCAGCCTCTCCGGCACCGCCACCGCCCTGGACTTCTCGGAACTGCCCAGCCAGATCATGGAGAACTGGGCCACGGAACCGGAAGTGCTGGCCATGTACGCCCGCCACCACCGGACCGGCGCGCCCCTTCCCCCGGACCAGGTGACGCGGATCCAGGAGACCCAGGCCTTCAACCAGGGGTTCGGCACCACGGAGTTCCTCGCCGCGGCCTTCCTGGACCTGGACTGGCACACCCTCACCGATCCCGAGCCGGTGGACGCCGCCGCGTTCGAGAAGGCCTCCATGGCCCGCATCGGGCTGCTGCCCCAGGTGCTGGTGCGGCACCGGACCCCCTATTTCGCCCACAGCATGGGCGGCGAGTACGCCGCCGGCTACTATGGCTACCTCTGGTCCGCGGTGCTGGACTCCGACGCCTTCCAGGCCTTCAAGGAGCGGGGCGACATCTTCGACCCGGCCACCGCCCGGTCGTTCCGCACCAACATCCTGGAGAAGGGCGGCAGCGAGGATCCGCTGGACCTCTACCGGCGCTTCCGGGGCCGCGCCCCAAGCGTGGAGCCGCTCCTCAAGAAGCGAGGGCTCGGCTAGAAGGACCGGGCGTGGTAAATTGGATCCTTTAGCAATAAAGGATTCCAATGCCGTCCACCGCCGAAATCAGGGCGATCCACGATCTTCCGATTCCCGATCTGCTCTTCCGGGCGGCGCAGGTGCACCGGGCCCACTGGAACGCCCAGGAGATCCAGTTCTGCACCCTCGATTCCATCAAGACCGGCGCCTGCCCCGAGGACTGCGCCTACTGCCCCCAGGCGGCCCGCTACGACACCGGGGTCAAGCCCGAGCCGCTCAAGGAAAAGGGCCGCGTGCTGGAAGGGGCCCGGGAGGCCAAGGCCGGCGGCTCCACCCGCTACTGCATGGGCGCGTCCTGGCGGGAGGTGCGCGACGGGGAGGCCTTCGAGCAGGTGCTGGAGATCGTGACCGAAGTGGCCAAGCTGGGCATGGAGGTCTGCGTCACCCTGGGCATGCTCGACGCCGGCCAGGCCCGGCGGCTGAAGGCGGCCGGCGCCACGGTCTACAACCACAACATCGATTCCAGCCGGGAGTTCTACGAGACCATCATCTCCACCCGGAAATTCGACGACCGCCTGGCCACCATCCGGGCCGTTCGCGAAGCCGGCCTGGAGGTGTGCAGCGGCGGCATCGTCGGCATGGGCGAGAAGCCGGAGGACCGCATCCATTTCCTGCACGAGCTGACGCTCATGGACCCGCCGCCGGAGAGCATCCCCATCAACCAGCTGGTGCCGGTGGCCGGCACCCCCCTGGCCGGGGTGGAGCCGCCCCCGCCCATGGAGTTCATCCGCATGATCGCCACCGCGAGGATCCTGTTCCCCAGGAGCCGGATCCGGCTCAGCGCCGGCCGCACCGCCATGAGCGACGAGATGCAGGCCATGGCCTTCTTCGCCGGCGCCAACAGCCTGTTCACCGGCGCCAAGCTGCTCACCACGCCCAACCCGGGCGAATCCCACGACCACCGGCTGCTGGCCTCCCTGGGCATGCGGGTGGAAGCCCCCATTCAAGCCTGAAACGCACTTTTTCCTGGCAGGACCCCAAGATGCACGAGATGGACAAGTCCTTCGACTTCAAGACCGCCCAGGAGCGGTGGTACGCCCAATGGGAGGCGGCGAAGGTATTCGAAGCCCAGCCCAGGAGCGGCAAGACCCCCTGGTCCATCGTCATCCCGCCGCCCAACATCACCGGCAACCTGCACATGGGCCACGCCCTGGTGTTCACCCTGCACGACATTCTCACCCGCTTCAAGCGGGCCCAGGGCTTCGACGCGCTCTGGGTGCCCGGGGTCGACCATGCCGGCATCGCCACCCAGATCGTGGTGGAGCGCCAGTTGAAGGAGACCGAGGGCAAGACCCGTTACGACCTGGGCCGGGAGGCCTTCATCCAGCGGCTGTGGGACTGGAAGGACCAGAACCAGGGGGCCATCGAGAACCAGCTGCGCCGCCTGGGCGCGTCCGTGGACTGGACCCGCAAGCGCTTCACCATGGACCCGGACCTGAACCGGGCCGTGCGCAAGGTGTTCGCCACCGCCTACAAGCAGGGCCGCATCTACAAGGGCCCGCGCATGATCCAGTGGGATCCCGAAAGCCAGACCGCCCTGAGCGACCTGGAAGTGAACTACGTGGAGCGCCAGGGCAAGCTCTGGTACATCCGCTACCCCCTGGCCGACGGCAGCGGGCACATGGTGGTGGCCACCACCCGGCCCGAGACCATGCTGGGCGACACCGGGGTGGCGGTGCACCCGGGTGACGAGCGGTTCGGCAAGCTGGTGGGCCAGATGCTCAGGCTGCCCCTCACCGACCGGCTGATCCCGGTGGTGGCGGACGCGTTCGTGGACCCCAAGTTCGGCACCGGCTGCGTCAAGCTCACCCCCGCCCACGACCCCAACGACCACGCCGCCGGCAAGCGCCTGGGCCTGGACTGCATCACCGTGATCGGCTTCGACGCGAAGATGACCGCGGCCGCCGGCCCGGCCTATGCCGGCCTGGACCGGTTCCAGTGCCGCAAGAAGGTGGTGGCGGAACTGGAGCACCAGGGGCTCATGGAAAAGATCGAGCCCTACACCCACCAGGTGTCGGTGAGCAGCCGCAGCGGCGCCGTGCTGGAGCCCCTGGTTTCCGAGCAGTGGTTCATGCAGGTGGATGAGGCCGCCCAGCGGAGCCTGGAGGCGGTCCGCACCGGGCGGATCCGGTTCACCCCCGAGCGCTGGGCCGGGGTGTGGGAGCACTGGCTCACCAACATCCAGGACTGGTGCATCTCCCGCCAGCTGTGGTGGGGCCACCGGATCCC
>PLUC01000068.1:0-4884 GCA_003165415.1 Holophagaceae bacterium | reverse complement strand
CGCTACTACCCCACCAGCGTGCTCATCACCGGCTACGACATCCTGTTCTTCTGGGTGGCCCGGATGGTGATGTCCGGCCTCACCTGGACCGACGACGTGCCGTTCCGGGACGTGTACTTCAACGCCCTAGTGCGGGACGAGCACGGCGCCAAGATGTCCAAGTCCAAGGGCAACGTCATCGACCCGCTGGCCACCATGGACGAGTACGGCACCGACGCCCTGCGCTACTCCCTGGCCGCCATGGCCGCCCCCGGCACCGACATCTCCCTGTCCCGCAGCCGGCTGGAAGCCAGCCGGAACTTCTGCAACAAGCTCTGGAACGCCGCCCGCTTCGTGCAGTTGAGCCTCACTCCCGACGTGACCCTGGACGTGGTGCCGGAGCTGGGCGAGGCGGAGTACTGGATGATCGGCCGGCTGCGGGAGCAGCTCGCCCTGACCACCAAGGCCATCGAGGAGTTCAGGTTCCACGAGGCCGCCGAGACCTTGTATCACCTGGTCTGGGATGACTTCTGCGCCACCTACATCGAGCTGGCCAAGATCACCCTGCTGCAGGGCAGCCGCGAGCAGAAGGCGGCCATCCTGCACTTCCTGGACATCCTGCTGCGGGCCCTGCACCCCCTGGTGCCCTTCGTCACCGAGGAGATCCACCAGGCCGTCCTCACCGGCCGGCTCCCGGCCGGAGAACCGGAGCTGCTGGCAGCCCGGAGCTGGCCGGCGGACGATCCGCTGCTGGCCATCCAGGGCGGCGATCCCGGCCTGGTGCCCCACTTCCAGGAGGTGCTCACCGCCCTGCACCGGCTCAAGGCCGACAACGGCGTGGATCCCGGCAAGAAGGTGGCCGCCTTCTGCACCGTGGCGTCCCTGGCGCCCTTCACCGAAGGCTTCAAGGGCATCGCCCGGCTGGAGTCGGTGACCTTCATGGACGGCGATCTCACCAGCCCCACCCGGGCCGTGGCCGTGGTGCGCGGCGGCACCGTCGCCCTCGAACTCGCCGGCCTCAAGGACCCCGCCGCCGAGCGGGCCAAGCTGGAAAAGGAGCGGGACAAGCTGGTGCGGGAACTGGAATCCGTCACCGCCCGCCTGGCCGACGATTCCTTCACCAGCAAGGCCCCCGAGGCTGCCGTGGCCAAGATGCGGTCCCAGGCCGAGGAGAAGCAGGCCCGGCTGGTGCAGGTGAACACGCTGCTGGAAGGGTGATCAGGCGACTTCGAACTGCAACGACTTGGGGTTCACCAGCGGGTTTCTCGCTCGCACCCCATGCAGTTCAATACCAATCACCTGCCCGTTCCCGTTGAAGTCAACGATCAAGCCGGGATGGACCTCCTCTGACTCCAGGATGGGGGACTCGTCCATCCGGACGTAGAGGGCATCATCTTTTTCGCTGTAAGTCACCCTCATGGCGTCTCCCGAGAAGCCTTTCGATCAAAGAAAAGGGTAATCACCCGAGGTGGATTTTGGGTGGAATCTATCACCAGTCGTAACATGCGGTTGCCGTAATCAGAAATCCTTCGAAGCACGTGGGTAAGTTTTACGTCCCCCACATCAGGATGGGTAGCGCTTGGATCGCGAAGCACCATGCAAATCCATTCATATTTGATCCCCCTTTCCTGGGCCATTTGGGCAGCATGCACTGTCAATACAAACTCTTCCATGGCAAGCCTATTATCGATCTCAATATTTAAGTCACTTTGATTCAGGAATTAATCTGGCTTGAGCCTCGTCCATACTTAAGGACTTGCCGGCCCTCGCATCCTCGATACTCTTTTGGAGCCTCTCGATTAATGAATTATCACTAAGTATTTCAATGGTTTCCAACATCCCTTCGAATTGGTCGATGGAGAGTACAACCATCACGGGATGTCCATATTTCATGATGAAAACCGGCCTCTCCCGAGCCATTTTGGGAAGGTCGAGCAAAGCTTTTCGTGCGTTGGCGATGGACATGGCATTCATGGGTCCCTCCAGCCCTCCCCCAGACCACAGGCGGTTGGGCTCCTTCGGCTCGTTCAAACGACTCACCTTCGCCTCCCGCATTCCATGACCCCCACCGCGCAGGAGCTGATGGACGCCAGCGGGAAGGATTCGGCCCGCTCCGGCAGGTCCCAGAACTCCAGGACCCCCGCGTCCAGGTCCAGGATGTACGCGAACTCGCAGCCCAGGCCGGTCCGGAACATCAGGCTGTCGTGGACGATCCTCCGCACCCGGCCCCCGGCGATGGCGTCCAGCAGGTCCGCCCCCTGCGGGCAGGACGGCCGCGCGTCCCTGGGCCGCGACACCCATTCCAGCGCCGCGATCTTCCGGCCGAAGGCCCGGATCGCCTCCGGGCCCTTCAGGTGCTCCTGGGCGAAATGGACGATCCCCCGGCCCAGGGCCTTGGGGTAGCTGTCCGAGTGGTTGTAGGTAACGTAATCCAGACCTTCGAATCGGAAGGCCAGCAAACCCCTGGTGCTCATGGAACGAACTCCAATTGAATGATATTTATAATTAAAACGTTACATCTTTGGCTCAAACCCCCTTGCTGGTGGGTTCGAGGTGGACCATCGGGTCCGAACACCATGCTACACGAAAAAAGGACGAATCAACTTTTTTTCGCTTGGACGGCTGCGCCCCTAGCTGCAGCAGGTCTAACTCATGGCCAGTTCCGTCCAAGGGGTCGCCCCACCGAACGGAAAGTCGGGTTGACCCTCTGCCTGGCAACCTCAGGAGTATTTAATGCATATCTTATCTGGAAGGGGCGGCGCTTAGCACGGCACCCCTCGATCCAGGCCGAGCCCCAAATCCATAGGAAAACGCGATGAAACTCAATTCAGGCAGGATCTGCTCGCTTCTGATCACGGCGGGCCTGGGGTTCGGGTCGCCCCTGGCCCATGCCGAGAACTACACCTTGAAGATCGTAGAGGACAAGCATGAACAGGCTGTGGTGCTCCTTGAGCAGGCGGGCACCACGGTCATCAGCTGTGGCATCCTGGCCACGGACGAGGGGGTACCCCTGGTTCCGGGGAGGAGCTATGCTTTCTGGTTCAAGGACGAAAGCGACCTGGATGAGGAGTGCCCTTTCCTGAGGGTGGGCTTCTGTGCCGAAGCAACGGACTTGGACCAGGAACTCCGGTTCGACTATGTCCGGGATTTCCGCAACCCGGCCACCTCCATCGAGAACATCGGGTCGCCGATGGGCCACTTGAAATGGCTGGCAAATCTCAAATCAAATAATATTAATATTTACTTCAAGGCCGCAACGTGCTTCCTGCCCCTCCCCGGGGCGCCTGTGGAGGCTGGCGTGGCGATGAACGAAACCGATGATGACCCTCCGGCTCCGGCCGCCGAAGAGAAAAAGGCGGCCGCACCCCAGGGAGCTCCGCCCCCGGCGTAAGCGCTACTGCACTGCCTCCACCGCGATCTCCAGCTCGTCGCCCTCCACCCTCAGCACCACCAGTTCGCCCGGGCTCAGGCGGCCTTCCAGGATCATGCGCGACAGCCGGTTGACCACGGTCTGCTGGATGAGCCGCTTGAGCGGGCGCGCCCCGAGCTGCGGATCGAAGCCCTCCTTGCCCAGCCAGGCCAGGGCCTCGTCCGGCACCTCCAGCCCCACGTGCTGCTCCTCCAGCATCGCCGCCACCCGCTTCATCTGGATCCGGGCCACGGCCTTCATGTCCTCGAGACTCAGGGAGCGGAAGGTCACCACCTCGTCCAGCCGGTTGATGAACTCGGGCCGGAAGTACTGGCGCAGCGCCCGCTGGATCTCATCCTGGGCCTTGTCCACTTCCCCCCCGGCGGCGAAGATGGCCTGGCTGCCCACGTTGGTGGTCATGAGCACGACCGTGTTGCGGAAGTTCACGGTGCGGCCCTTGCCGTCGGTGAGCCGGCCGTCCTCCAGCACCTGCAGGAACAGGTCGAAGATCCTGGGGTGGGCCTTCTCCATCTCGTCCAGCAGGATCACGGCGTAGGGGCGGCGCCGGATCGCCTCGGTGAGGGCGCCGCCCTCCTCGTAGCCGATGTAGCCGGGGGCTGCCCCGATCAGCCGGGTGGCGTCCGCCTCGTGGGTGAACTCGCTCATGTCGATGCGCACCAGGGCGTTCTCGTCGTCGAACAGGAACTCCGCCAGAGCCCGGGCCACCTCGGTCTTGCCCACGCCGGTGGGGCCCAGGAACATGAACGAGCCGATGGGCCGCTTGGGGTCGGCCAGCCCGGCGCGGTTCCGGCGCAGGGCATCGCTGATGGCCACCAGGGCCGGCTCCTGTCCCACCACCCGCTCCCGCAGCCGCTCCTCCATGTGCAGCAGCTTCTGCCGCTCGCCCTCCAGCAGCCGGGAGGCGGGGATGCCGGTCCACTTGCTGACGACGTTGGCCACGTCCTCTTCGGCCACCTCCAGGCGCAGCATGGCGCCCTCCACATTGGTGGCCAGGGCGATCTGCTTCTCCAGGGAGGGCAGTTCGCCGTACTCCAGGCGCGAGGCCTTCTCGTACTCGCCCCGGGCCTTGGCCTGCTCCAGTTCGATGCGCAGGTCGTCCAGGCGCTTCTGCAGCATCCGGGTGGCTTCGATGGCCTTCTTCTCCTGCTCCCAACGGGAGCGCAGCCGCGACAGATCCTCGCCCAGCTCGGCCAGCTCCTGGTCCAGTTCCACAAGCCTGGACCGGCTGGCCGGATCCTTCTCCTTGGCCAGGGCGTGCCGCTCCAGCTGGAGCTGGATCTGCCGGCGTTCGCGCACGTCGATCTCGATGGGCCTGGTGTCGATCTGGATGCGCACGAGAGAGGCGGCCTCGTCCATGAGGTCCACTGCCTTGTCCGGCAGGAACCGGTCGGCGATGTAGCGCTGGGACAGCTGCACGGCCTCCACCAGCGCGGCGTCGCGGATGCGCACCCCGTGGTGCAGCTCGTAGCGGTCCT
>PLUC01000232.1 GCA_003165415.1 Holophagaceae bacterium | reverse complement strand
TTCAAGGGCACCGGCAACAGCGAGATCTGCCTGGACCGCAAGCTCAGCGACAAGCGGATCTTCCCGGCCATGGACATCCAGAAGTCCGGCACCCGCAAGGAGGACCTGCTCATCGAGCCCGCCCGCCTGGCCAAGATCTGGGTGCTGCGCAAGATCCTCAGCTCCAGCGGCCCGGTGGAAAGCATGGAGCTGCTGCTGGACCGCCTGGGCAAGAGCCGGACCAACGACGAGTTCCTCTCCAACCTGCAGGAGGCCCCGGCCCGGCGCTAGTCTACTTGACGCGAAGTTCCGAACCGGAGGCCACCACCCGGTTCCTGCCGTTGCGCTTGGCGGCATAGAGGGCGATGTCGGCCTTTTCGATGAAGCCGGCTTCGGTGTCGCCGTCCTGGTATTCGGCGACCCCGGCGCTGACCGTCACCCTGCCCGCGGCGGGGAACTTGAAGGCCTCGATGGACTGCCTGATCTTGTCGGCGAGGGTCACCGCGCCGTCCATGCTGGTTTCCGCGCACACGATGATGAACTCTTCTCCGCCGTAGCGGGCGAAGACATCCGCCTTGCGCAGGATGTCTTTGACGACCTGCACCATGAGCTTGAGCACTGCATCGCCCACATGGTGGCCGTGGGTGTCGTTGATGATCTTGAAGTGGTCCAGGTCGAGCATGACCAGGGCCAGCGGCCGGGCGTAGCGGTGGGCCTTGCCGATCTCGAACTCCATGATGTCGAACAGTTTCCGTCGATTGAAAATGCCGGTCAGATAGTCCGTTTCCGACAGCTCCTTGAATTTCTCCTCGAAATGAGGGTCGGCTGGGACAAAAGATAGGGTGAATGGAAAATTGCAAGGGGCCGGGATGGGGCCGGCCTTCAGAAACCCGCCTGGGCGATCGCCTGGTGGATCCAGGGTTCCAGGCCCGGGGCCAGGTAGAATCGGGGTTCCAGGAGGTCGTCGGCGGGGGAGATGATGTCTTCCTGGAGGGCCCGGGCGGCCAGGGGGGTGCCGGGGTAGAGGCGGATGCCCACGGTGACGCGCATGCCGTCCAGGTTCAAGGACCGGGCGAAGGCCAGGCTCTGGGCCACCGTCTCCCGGGTTTCCCCGGGGCCGCCCAGGAGCAGGAAGCCCATGCGCCGGATGTGGTGGGCGGCCAGGAGCTCCACGCAACGGCGCACGTCGCCGGGGGTGAAATGCTTGTTCATGCCGCGCAGGATCGCCTGGGATCCACTCTCGAAGCCGATGCTCGCCTCCACGCAGCCCGAGGCCGCCATGGCCCGCACCAGCGGCTCGTTCACCGGTTTCGGGTACAGGATGCAGCGCCAGGCCAGGCCCAGGTCCCGGAGGCCCGCGCACAGGGCCAGCGCATGGGCCTCGGGGACATTGAAGGTGTTGTCGACGAAATAGAACCGGCGGAACCCGCGGCGGGCCAGGGCGGCCATGGCCTCCACCGCCCTCCAGGGCGAACGGCAGCGCAGCGTCCTGCCCTGGATGTGCGAGGTGGAGCAGTAGGAGCAGTCGTTGGGACAGCCGCGCCGGGTTTGCACGGGCACCCATATCTCCTCGGCGCCGCGGTCCGCGTAGGGCTCCAGCGCCTCGTCCCAGAGCGGCAGCCGGTCCAGGTCCCCGGCGGCCGCCCGGCCGCCATCGCCCGAATCCCCAGCCCGGTGCACGCCTTGGATGCCGCGGGGATCCTGGCCCGACCCCAGGCAGTCCAGCAGGGCCGGGAACGCGGCCTCCCCTTCGCCGCAGATGCCGAAATCGGCGCCCAGGTAGGCCAGGGCCGCGCGGGGGAAGATGCTGTAGCCGGCCCCGCCCAGCACGATCGGGGCCCGGGAGCGCTTCCGGCAGGCCGCCACGGCCTCCCGGGCTTTTTCCAGAAGGAAGCGCGGGTTCTGGCAGTTCTGGTCGTCGATGTTGCGGATGGAGATGCCGATCGCCTCGGGCCGGGCCCGCTCCACCGCCTCGCTCACCGCCGCCCGGAGGTCGGGGGCGTCCAGCAGGTCGAGAAAAGTGACCGCGTGCCCCGCCCGGCGCACCGCCGCCGCCACCAGGCCCAGGCCCAGGGGGATGGTCACCATGCTGATGCGTTCGGTGTTGGCCGAAATGAGCAGAACTCTCACTGGAGTCTCCTGGCGCCTCAATGATGTACTCTTTCGGCATGCATATCCGCCCCTTTTCCCTGGAACGGTACTTCGCCCGCCACGAGTTCACCGCCCAACGGCTCCTGGGCTCCAGCGACCCGGAAGCCATGTCCGTGGCGGACCTGCTGGAAATGGAACCCGGGGCCGCGGCACGCCTGGGCGAGCTGTGGCTGGGCTACACCGAATCGGCCGGGGACCCGGCCCTGCGCCGGGACATCGCCGGGCTGTACGCTACTGCCGCCCCGGAGGACATCCTGGTCTTCACCGGGGCCGAGGAACCCATCTTCGCCTTCATGAACGTGGCCCTGGGGCCCGGCGACCACCTCATCGCCCACAGTCCGGGCTACCAGTCCCACTTCGAGGTGGCCCGGGCCGCCGGGGCGGAGGTGTCCCTCTGGGAGGGCGACCCGGAGCACTGGGCTCCGGACCCCGCGGAGCTCAAGCGCCTGCTCCGCCCCAACACCCGCGCCATCCTGGTCTGCGCCCCGCACAACCCCACCGGCTTCCTGTTCCACCGGGACGACTGGCTGGAGGTGGTGGCCATCGCCCGCGGGGCCGGGGTCTGGCTGTTCTCGGACGAAGTCTACCGGGGCCTGGAGCACGATCCCGCGGACCGGCTGCCGGCCGCCTGCGACCTCTACGAGCGCGCCGTGTCCCTGAACTGCCTGTCCAAGGCCTGCGGCCTGGCCGGGCTGCGCCTGGGCTGGGTGGCCAGCCACGACCGCTACCTGCTCGGGGAACTGGCCGCGTTCAAGGACTACCTCACCATCTGCACGCCGGCCCCCAGCGAGTTCCTGGGCGGCATCGCCGTGCGCCACAGCGAGGCCCTGTTCGCCCGCAGCCGGTACCGGCTGACCGCGAACCTCGACCTGCTCCAGGGCTTCCTGGAGCGGCGCCAGGACCTGTTCGCCTGGCGCCGCCCCGTGGCAGGCACTACCACCTTCCCGCGGCTGCGCCAGGGCGGCGCGGAGGCCTTCTGCGCCGCCCTGCTGCGGGACACCGGGATCATGCTCGTCCCCAGCGGCCGCTTCGACTACGGGGATGCCCACCTGCGCTTCGGCTACGGCAGGCGGGACTTCCCCGAGGTGCTGGACGAGCTGGAACGCTACCTTCAGTAGGCCGGCTCCCGCTCGATGGAATCGGCGTTGACCGGATCCCGGAAGGTCAGGTAGACCCACAGCTGATACCCGATCACCACCGGCAGGAAGCACAGCACCACCCCAAGCATGATCTTCAGGGTCAGGGGGCTGGAGGCGCTGTTGAACGCGGTGAGGCTGGAGGCCGGGTCCAGGCTGGAGGGCAGCAGGTTGGGGAACAGCCCGGCCACGCCGAACAGCACGGTGCCGAGGATGAGCGCGCTGGAGGCGAACCAGGCCTTCCACCAGGCGCCCTGGCCCATCCAGGCCCGGGCCGCCAGCAGCCCGGCCACCGCCAGCAGGGGCAGGGGCAGCAGGTACGGCTTGGCCAGCACGTTGCGCCAGAGCGGGGTGCTGAACCAGGTCATGACCAGGAACACCACGGCCAGCAGCGCCTCCGCCAGCCACAGGCCCTTGGCCATGGCCCCGGCCCGGGCCTGGAGCTCGCCCTCGGACCGGGTGGCCAGCCACAGCAGGCCGTGCACCCCGAACACCAGCACGAAGGACAGGCCGGAGAACATCACCGCATAGGTGCGCGGGAAGGCGGCGAAGGTGACCCCGCCGGCGGTGATCAGCCACACTTCATTGCCGTCCCAGAACGGGCCCATGGTGTTGATCAGCACCCGCTTGTCGGTTTCGCCGCGGGTGAGGAAAGGGAACAGGGTGCCCAGGCCCAGGTCGAAGCCGTCGAGCATGAATTACACGGCCCAGGCCACACCCCAGATGATGAACCAGATGGTCTCGAACATGGTCGCCTCCTCAACGGGCGTTCAGGGAATCGGGGCCCTTGCGGGCGAAGGTGAAGAGCAGGTAGAAGTCGGCGCCCCCCAGCAGGGCGTAGACCAGGAAGAAGGCCACCAGCGAGGTGGCCACCTGGAGCGTGGCGATGGGCGAGACCGCGTCCCGGGTGCGCATGATGCCGTAGACGATCCAGGGCTGCCGGCCCACCTCGGCGATGGTCCAGCCCACGGTGTTGGCCAGGTAGGGCAGGGGGATCAGCCAGGGCAGCAGCTTCAGGAATCCCGGCTGGTCCTCGATGCTGTGCCGCTTCAGGAAGGCGTAGAGGCTCACCGCCAGGAACAGGATGCCCAGGCCCACCATCAGCCGGAACGAGAGGAACACCGGCAGCACCGGCGGCCGCTGGTCGGCCGGGAAGTCCCTCAGGCCCCGGACCTCAGTGTCCGCAGAATAGCCGGCCATGAGGCTGAGGGCGCCGGGCACCGACAGGGTCTGCACGGTGTTGCGCTCGTTGGCGGTGTCGGGCCAGGCCAGCAGGGAGCCGAAGATGTCGCCCACATAGGCGGCGTAGCGGCTCCAGTTGGTGCCGAACTGGAACTCCAGGGTGATGCCGGTGACGATGCCGATGGCGAAATTGATGAGGAACAGCTTGCCCCAGAATTTCGCCATGCGCAGGTAGTCCGGGTCGCCGTGCCGGACAAACTGGGTCTCCATGATCGCCACCAGCAGGGACAGGCCCAGGGTGAGCGGCACGAAGAGGAAGTGGAAGTAGGTCGCGACGGCGAACTGCAGGCGCGAGAGGGTCAGGACGTCCATAGGGATCTCCCTGCACTGGAGGTTTTTGGGGGGCCCCTGGGGGCCGGTACGGTTTCAGTGAGCTTGCTGTCGATGGGCGGAAAGGTGTCCGGATTGGCTGGTGGCCAGGGCGTCGAAGCGCACGGCGGCCAGGGCCCCTTCCAGGGCGCGGGTGGCCTCGGCCCAGGCCGACTGCACCGGGCAGGTGCCGGTGAAGGGGCAGTCGTGGGCGGGTTCCAGACAGTGGTTCAGGGCGATGGGGCCCTCCATCACCCGCACCAGGTCCAGCATGGTGATCTGTGCCGCCGGCCGGGCCAGGCGGATCCCGCCCGCGGAGCCCCGGGTGCTCACCAGGATGCCGCCCTGCACCAGCTTCCCGATCAGGCGGCGGACGAAGAACACCGGCAGCATGCGCTGTTCGGCGATTATTCGAGGCGCAGCAGCCTACTGAGGCCTATTGGGTCCTGGGGCTGCTCCGGGCAGCAGGGATCGCGGCCGAGATCTCCATCCGGCTAACGAGCACGGCCAGGAGGATGGGCTGCCGCTGCATGTGCCGGCTGATCCTCAAGAGCGTCACGATGTCTTCCAGCGAGCCTTGGGGGAGGCCCGCATGCACCCGGACTTCGGCCCGCAGGTGCAGGACCCGGGCCATGGTGCCCAGGAAAGACAAGGGTGGGTGTACATCCATCGGGAAGCCGAAACGGCACGAGGGTCTGCGAGCCGCTTCGGCCAGGCGATCCAGAACTCCGTCGAACGGTGCCAAGGCTTGGACCAAGTCCTGGCCCCGACTATCCAGGTCGGAAAAGTCCGTCGCCTTGCCCTGGGCCCAGTTCCCATCCTCGGGCCGGGGGAGGGCTTCCCAAAGGGCGATCCAGTTTACCGTGCTCTCCCGGCCGGCCTCCAGCACTGGAGCGGCGGCGAAATTGTCGGAATCCCGGATCTCCCCGGCCTGGTGGGCGGTGGGAGCGTAGGTCTGGCCTGCGGCTTCCTGGGAGGCCTTCCAGGCTTCCCAGGACCGGCGCCCGCGCCAGTTTTCCTCCAGGTGGAACAAGAGGCCCAGGACCACCAGGATCCCCAGAGTCAGAAGCAGGCGTTGAAGGAACGGCACGGCATATCTTTCAATGAATAATAAATATAGTATTCCACCTACGGGCAGGCAAGGGTTGGCGGCCCGGCTTCCTGTGGGCGACGATCTGGAGGCAGCGCCAACCTATCGCTGCTCGCCTAATTAAAAGGATATTAAAACTGAAATAGCATTGTTTAAATGATAGTCAGAAGGGCTATAATGGCCACTTACCCGCGCCCTCCCGCAGCAGGATGGGCTCATCCCCCGTGAGGTCCACCACCGTGCTGGCCAGACCCGCCGGCTCGCCGCAATCCACCACCAGGTCCAGCAGGTGACCCAGCTCATCCTGGATCTCCCAGGCGTTCTGCAGGGGTGGGGCGCCGGCGGTGTTGCAGCTGGTGGTGATGATGGGCTCGTTCACCAGGCGGGTGATGGCCCGGCAGAAGGTGTGGTCGGGGATGCGCAGGCCCACGGTCTGCTTGTTCTGGAGGTAGCGGGGCACTTCGCGGCTGCAGCCCAGCACGGCGGTGTAGGGGCCCGGGAACATCTGCTTGAGGATGCGGAAGGTGGGGGTGTCCAGGTGACGGGTGTAGCGGCAAAGCATCTCCATGTCGGCACACAGGATGGACATGGGCTTCTTGGGGTCGCGGCCCTTCATGGCCTGGATGCGGTCCACGGCCTTCTTGCGGGAAACCAGGCAGCCCAGGCCGAACAGGGTGTCGGTGGGATAGGCGATGACCCCATCGCGCTGGAGGATCTCGGCGATGTGCTCCAGGTGGCGGACCTGGGGGGTGTCGGGGTGGAGCGAGAGTATCATGGCTCCTCCAGCTTACTCCACCGGGCCCGGCCGAGGCTGGGGTGCTGTGCGGGAGTCTGGAAGAAACGCTCCGCCAGGGCCGGGTCCAGGGTGGACCGGGCGCCGGCCCTGCGGGCCTGGAGCGCGAGCAGGGCCACCACCGTGAGGGCATCGCTGAACTCGCCGGCCAGCACCCGGGCCACGCACTGGTCGAAGGGCTCCCGCCGCAGCACCAGCTCCTCGTCCGGCTCGGCGGCGGAGCCGCCGGGCGCTTCGGCCAGGTTGTGGGCCAGGAACAGGAAGGTCTCCTCGTTGGTGACGGAGTTGCTGTTGTGGCAGAAGGCCAGGGGCTCCCAGACGCCGGCCACCAGCCCGGCCTCCTCCCGCAGTTCCCGCTGGATGGCCGCCAGGGGGCTTTCGGTCTCCTGGCCGCCGCCTTCGGGGATCTCCCAGGAATAGGCTTCCAGGGGGTAGCGCCACTGGCCCACCAGCACCACCCGGTCCTCCGCGTCCAGGGCCAGGACGCCGCAGGCCGTGTGCTTGAACCCGCAGACCGAGTAGCGCCCGTGGGCGCCGTTGCGGTGCTCGAAGCGGTCCTCGCGCAGGCGGATCCACGGGGACTCGTAGAGCCCGGTCCTGCTGAGGACCCGGTAGGGGTTGGAATCCGGGGGGGAGGGGAGGGGTGGGAGATCGGACATGGACGACCCAAGACAAAAAACGCCCGCGGATGGCGGGCGTCGGCATTGCGTTTCCAGCAGTGTCTAGCACCGTGGGGTCCTGGTTTGATTGACCGTCCGTGCCGGGCACAAGCAGCCGTAAGGTCGCCCGCGACCTAACGGCTGCTAGCGGCGCAGGCCCAGGCGCTCGATGAGCGTGGCGTAGCGGGTCTTGTCCTTGCGCTTCAGGTAGTCCAGCAGCCGGCGGCGCTGGCCGACCATGATCATGAGGCCGCGCCGGCTGTGGTAGTCCTTGGTGTGGACCTTGAAGTGCTCGGTGAGGTCGTTGATGCGCTTGGTGAGGATGGCCACCTGCACCTCGGGGGAGCCGGTGTCGCTCTCGTGCACCTTGTAGTCTTCGATGATGATCTTCTTCTGCTCGACGTTCAGGGCCATGGTCGGCTCCTTTTCGGGATTGGGTCCCGTCACCGTTGCCGCAGCCCCGCGCCGCGCCAAGGTCAAGTCCGGAAACCCGGACGGGTCAAGTCCGGAAACCCGGACGGGTCAAGTCCGGAGTTCCGGACGTTGATGAAAACGCCCCGGAAAACCAGGGCGTCTATCAATAAGTGGTGCGGATAAAGGGACTCGAACCCCCACGACCTTGCAGTCACTAGCACCTGAAGCTAGCGCGTCTACCAATTCCGCCATATCCGCTCAGTGAATTTGGTCTCCCGCGAGAGGCCAGCAAGCCTGAAAGACAATCCTAGTGCGGTTCCAACCTTGAAGCAAGCAAAAAACCGCACGGGTTCACCATTCCTTGTACGGAATTCCGTTGGAGCCGGTGCCCGGGGCCATGCTGTACACGTCGAAGACATTGCCGCCGCCCCAGCCGGTGCTGGTGGGGTCGTCGTTGATGGAACGCTTGCCCCAGTCCGGCTTGTTGGTGAAGGGGTCCACCGGGATCCGGCGCAGGAAGCGCATCTTGGTGGTCTTGCCCACCATGTCCTCGCCGTCCACCAGCTTCTCCAGGGATTCCGGATAGCCGTTGTTCTCGGGCGGGGGAGCCTTGATTTTCTGCTGGTCCGCCTTGCTCTTGTAGTCGTCGATGGCGTGGCGCATCTCCCGCAGGTCGCGCCTCAGCTCCAGTTCCCTCTCCCGGCGGATGCCGTTCCTGGCCATGGGCATGACCGCGCTGGCCAGGATCATCAGCACCGTGGCCGTGACCAGCATCTCCAGGAGGGTGAAGCCGCGTTGGGTTCTCATGGGGTTTGCGCCAATCAGTTCACCGTGATCAGGGCGTTCACCACCCGGGCCGAGATCGGGTTGGAGCCCACCAGGTATTGTCCGCCCTGGATCAGGATCGGGGCGTTGCCGGGGGCCGTGGCCATCAGGTCGAGGGTGGCGAAGGTGCCGCTGTCCATGGCTCCGGTCTTGCGCTTGAAGGTGAGGTTGAGGTTGCCGCTGGCGTCCGGGGCGCCCTCCAGGCTGCCGCCGTCCCCGGTGAGGAAATCCCCGGCCGCGAAGTTCTTGAGGGTGAGCTTGGGATCCAGGCGCAGCTGCATGGTGCCGCTGGTGAGGCCGCCGGCGCCGCTGACCATGAGGGAGGCCCGGATGGTCTGGCCTTTGGGCACTTCAAGGGAAAGCGGACTGATGAAGAAGACCAGGTCCGAGGGCGCGGCGGCGGCCGGGGCGGCGGCCGCCGCGGCGTCAGGCTTGGCCTGGGCATCGGCGCTGGGCGCGGCGCCGGC
>PLUC01000051.1 GCA_003165415.1 Holophagaceae bacterium | reverse complement strand
CCACCAGCTGGTCGTTCACCGCTTCTGTCTCCTGGGCGTCGATTTCGCTGGCGCGGAACTTGCTCCAGTAGCGGCGGCAGTCGGTGCAGGCGCCCACCCGCACGCCGCGGTGGGAGCCGGTCAACATGGATCCGGTGATGAGCTGGATGGCCGGAATGCCGGCAGAAGCCGCGCCCATCAACTGCGCCGGCACGGTCTTGTCGCAGCCGCCGATGAGCACCACCGCATCCATGGGCTGGGCGCGGATCATCTCTTCGGTATCCATGGCCATGAGGTTGCGCAGGTACATGCTGGTGGGCGCGGCGAAACTTTCGTGGAGGGAGATGGTGGGAAAGGTCATGGGCAGCCCGCCTGCGAGCAGGACGCCGCGCTTGACCGCTTCGACGAGCATGGGCATGTTGCCGTGGCAAGGATTGTAGGCGCTGCCCGTGTCGGCGATGCCGATCACCACCCGATCCAAGGCCGGGTCCGTGTAGCCCGCCCCCTTGATGAACGCCCTGCGCAGGAACTGGGAAAACCCTTCATCGCCATAGCTGCTCAGGCCCTTGTGCAAGCCTGCGGGCTTCGGTTCGCCGGGGATGCTGGTCATGGGGCGGCCTCCATTGAATGGGATGCCTGAGGTTGGGTTACCTTACCACCCGTCGAGAACACCCGGGGCGTTCCTGACGTTCCAGGGTGTCCAGAAACCCAGCTCAGCCCCAGTATTTTTGGATAATGGGCGTTTGAGGCCTCATTATCTTGGGTTGGCCCTTCCCCTTTCCGGTCAGAGGCCCATGCGGGGGTATTCATGGAACGTGTCCATCTCTTGAGCCTTGGCGGTTTGATGCCTCAGGTTGTGCAGGCCCTCGAGGAACGATTCGAGGTCCATCACTTGGATCCGCAGTCCTGCGCCGGCATCATCACCCCGCTCGGCCCGGAGATCCGCGCCATCGCGACTCACGGCCATGATGCGATCGGTGAGGCGCTCTTCTCGAGGCTTCCTCGACTGGAGATCATAGCCAATTTTGGGGTGGGGTACGACTCGATCGACCTCTCTGCGGTGTCGGAGCGGGGCATCATCGTCACGAACACCCCGCAGGTCCTGGATGACGAGGTGGCCGACCTCACCGTCGGGCTGCTGCTGGCGACGGTCCGGCGGCTGCCGCAGGCCGACCGTTACCTGCGGGAAGGGCACTGGCTGCGGGGGCCGTTCCCGCTCAGCCCCACGCTGCGGACTCGCACGGTCGGGATGATCGGCATGGGGCGCATCGGACGCAAGATCGCCCGGCGGATCAGCGCCTTCGACGTCCCGGTGGTCTACCATGCGCGCGGCGCCAAACCCGAGCTACCCTGGCGCCACTACGGGGACCTGCTCACCATGGCGCGCGACGTGGACACGCTCATCGCGATCGTCCCGGGCGGCGCCGGGACGCGGCACATGGTGAACGCCGAAGTCCTTCGCGCACTGGGTCCGGAGGGCATCCTCATCAACGTCGCGCGCGGCTCGGTGGTCGACGAGCCGGCCCTCATCAGCGCCCTCCAGAGCGGCACCATCCTGGGAGCTGGCCTGGACGTGTTCGCGGACGAACCCCGCGTCCCGCAGGCGCTGGTCGAGCTGGACAACGTGGTGCTGGTCCCGCACGTGGGCTCGGCCACCCATCACACGCGCGGGATCATGGGCCAGCTCGTGGTCGACAACCTGGTCTCCTGGTTCCAGGGAAAGGGTCCAATCACGCCCGTACCAGAGACTCCCTGGCCGAAGCCGCACCAGCGGGCTTGATGATGGAAGCCGTCCGCCCGGGACACCGCCCTTCCCAGAACCGGCGTGCCCCAAAAAAAGCGCCCCGAAGGGGCGCGATTTTTGGCGGAGAGAGGGGGATTCGAACCCCCGGTACTGGTTTACCCAATACATTCGCTTAGCAGGCGAACCCGTTCGGCCACTCCGGCATCTCTCCAGGAGGCTTTTCATCGTATCCCCTGCCGGGACCCAAGGCAAGCCTTCTTGCCCGGACCCGGCTGGTTCGTCACCCGCCGTCCCCTTTCTTCGCGTAGGATGATCCTTCACGGACTTTCCAGGAGGCGTGGCCATGCGGATCGGTGTCTTGACGGGCGGGGGCGACGTGCCGGGACTGAACCCGTGCATCAAAATGCTGGTGCACAGGGCCATCGAGGAGGGGTTCGAGGTGCTGGGCATCCGCCGGGGCTGGGCGGGACTGCTGGAGTACGACCTGGACGACCCGGAAACCCATGCCAAGTGCATCACCCCCCTGGACAAGCTGAACACCCGCACGGTGGACCGCTCGGGGGGCACCTTCCTCCACACCAGCCGCACCCACCCCGGCAAGGTACGGTCCGCCAAGGTCCCGGCTTTCCTGAAGCACCTGGTGCAGGAAGGCGTGGAGGGACCGTTCGACTTCACCCCCCATGTGCTGGATGTCATCAACCGCCTGGGCATCGACATCCTGATCCCCATCGGCGGCGACGACACCCTCTCCTACGGCGAGCGCCTGGCCCGGGAAGGGGTCCCCATCGTGGCCATCCCCAAGACCATGGACAACGACATCTTCGGCACGGACTACTGCATCGGCTTCTCCACGGCGGTCACCCGCAGCGTGGAGTTCATCCACCAGCTCCGCACCTCCGCCGGATCCCACGAGCGCATCGCCATCGTGGAACTGTTCGGGCGCAACTCGGGGGAGACTTCCCTGCTGGCCTCGTACCTGGCCGGGGTGGACCGGGCGCTCATCAGCGAGGTGCCGTTCGACCCGCTCCGCGTCGCCGAGAAGATCATGAGCGACAAGCGTAGTAATCCAAGCAATTACGCCATGATCACGGTAAGCGAGGGCGCGCACATGACGGGGGGGACCCCGGTGGAATTCGGCGAAGCGGACGCCTACGGCCACAAGAAGCTGGGCGGCATCGGCCACATCCTTGGCGAGGCCCTCAAGCAGCTCACCGCCGAGGACGTGCTGAACCAGCAGGTGTCCTACCTCATGCGCTCCGGGGCCCCGGACAGCCTGGACCTGATGGTGGCCGTGAACTTCGCCAACGTGGCCATCAACATCATCAAGGGCGGCGAACGCAACCGCCTGGTGGCCCTGCGCAACGGCACCTACGCCAGCGTCCCCATCACGCTCATCACCCAGGGGCTCAAGCGGGTGGACGTGGAGGAGCTCTACGACAAGGAGAACTACCGGCCCAAGATCCGTCATGTGGAAGGCAAACCGATGTTCCTTTATTAAAGGCCGAATTACCTGCTAATATTCGGCTTCCCCCCTCATTCGGAGCCGCCCGTTTGGCCCAGACCATCGCTGACCTTTTCTACGACACCCTGAAGTTCGACCTGCCGGACGCCTTCGCGGCCAAGGCGGGGGGGGCGTACCGGCCCATCTCCCACCGGGAGCTGCAGGTGCGGGTGGAGCGTCTGGCCCTGGCCCTGCACGCCCGGGGGCTGCGCAGCGGGGACCGGCTGGCCATCCTTTCGGAAAACCGCCCGGAGTGGGCCATGGCGGATTTCGCCTGCGCGCTGCTGGGGGTGGTGAGCGTCCCCATCTACCACACCCTCACCGCCGACCAGACCGCCTACATCCTCCAGGACGCCGGCGCCCGCTGGCTGCTGGTCTCCAATCCCGCCCAGCTGGCCAAGGTGCGGCCGGCCCTGGACCGGCTGCCGGACCTGGAGACCCTGCTCATCCTGGACGGCAACGGGGAGGAGCCCACCGAGTGCGCCGGCAAGACCCGGGTGACCTGGTCGCGCCTGCAGGAGGAGGGCGAAGCCCAGGACGGGCGGCGGGGCGAGGTGCGGGCCTGGGCCGGGGAGCGCCGGCCGGAGGACCTGCTCACGCTCATCTACACCTCGGGCACCACCGGCGAACCCAAGGGCGCCATGCTCAGCCACGGCAACATCGCCAGCAACCTCACCGCGACCATCGAGATCGCCATCCTGGCCCTGCGGCCCGTGCGGGGCGACCGCTGCCTGAGCGTGCTGCCCCTTTCCCACATTTTCGAGCGCACCGGCGGCCACTACGCGATGTTCCAGCTGGGCATCGCCATCTACTATGCCGAAAGCCTGATCTCCATGCCCCAGAACATCCTGGAGGTCCGCCCCGCCGTGCTCATGGCGGTGCCCCGGATCTTCGAGAAGATCTACGCCAAGGTGCGCGACGCGGTCAGCTCGGGGGGATGGACCCGCCGGATGGTGTTCCGCTGGGCCACCGCCACCTGCCACCGGGTGGTGCGCCACCTCTACCTGGACCGCCGGCCCCGGGCCTTCCTCAACCTGTCCTGGCAGCTGGCGGACCGGATCCTGCTGTCCAAGGTGCGGGAAAAGACCGGCGGACGGCTGCGCTTCTGCGTCACCGGCGGGGCGGCCCTGAATCCCCAGATCATGGACTTCTTCTGGGCCATGGGCGTGCCCATCTTTGAAGGCTACGGCCTCACCGAGACCAGCCCGATCCTCACCCTCAACCGCCTGGGCCGGGTGCGCCCGGGCTACGTGGGCACGCCCGTGCTCAAGACCTGGAACGGCCGGCCCTTCCTCAAGCTGGCCGAGGACGGCGAGATCCTCTGCCAGGGCCCCAACATCATGCAGGGCTATTGGAAGCAGGAAGCGGCCACCCGGGAGGTGTTCGACGAGGAGGGCTATTTCCACACCGGAGACGTGGGCGAGATGGATCCCCAGGGCCGGGTGAAGATCACCGACCGCAAGAAGGAGATCATCGTCACCAACGGCGGCAAGAACGTGGCCCCCCAGCCCCTGGAGAACGAGCTGCGGGAGGACTTCTACATCGAGCAGGCGATCGTGGTGGGCGACCGCCGGAACCACCTGGCGGCGCTGATCGTGCCGCACTACTCCGCCCTGCGCGCCTGGTGCGAGCGCAAGGACCTGGCCTTCGCCGACGACGCGGAGATGGTGGCGCACCCCAGGGTGGTGGCCAAGCTCATGACCCGGGTGAACCACGTGAACGCCAAGCTGCCCGCCTACGAGCGCATCCGCCGGATCGCCCTGCTGCCCCAGGAGCTGACCCCGGCCAGCGGCCTGCTGACCCCTTCGCTCAAGCTCAAGCGCCGCGAGGTGAACGAGGCGTTCAAGGACACCATCGAAGGCCTCTACCGCCCCGGCGGCTGAGACGAACCGCCCAGGGCCTTGTGGATCGCCACCAGGTGGATGAACAGCTGGGCACCGCTGTCAGCCTGGTCCTGCTCCGCCTGCAGGAGGACGCGGCGGGCATCAAGCTCCGTGAGGTAGTCGGTCAGACCGCTGCCGTAGCGGGCCTGGGCCAGCTTGAAGGCCAGGGCGGCGCTGCGGGTCTGCACGGCCAGGAGGGCGCCGCGCTGCCGCTCGGCCTGGTACGCGCTCAGGTCATCGTCGATCTCGTGCCAGGCCTTGAGCACGGTCTGCTGGTAGTCCACCGCGGCCTCCTGCTGCTGCAGTCCGCGCAGCTTGACGATGGCCCGGCGGCGTCCCTGGTCGAAGACCGGGATGGAAAGGCTGGGGCCGACCGTCCACTGGGTGCTGCTCCATTCGGCGAACTGGCCGGTGTCGGTGGACTGCAGGCCGAAGGTGGCGCCAAGGGTGATTTTGGGATAGAGATCGGCCTGGGCGATCCCGATGCCGGCCACGGCATTGCGCAGCACGGCTTCGGCCCGGCGGATGTCCGGGCGCCGCCGCGCCAGGTCCCCCGGCAGCCCCAGCTTCAGGTCGGGCACGGTCTCCAGGCCCAGGACCAGGCCGTTGTCCGCCAGCTCCTGGTTCAGGTCCCCCGGATGCCGGTCCAGCAGCAGGGTGATCTGGTTGCACGCCTGGGCTTCCTGGGCCTGGAGCTGCGGCAGGCGGGCGCGCTGGACGGCCAGGAGGGCCTCCTGCTGGGTGACCGCGAGTTCGTTCACCAGACCCCAGTGCGCCTGGGCCTGGGCCAGACCCAGCGCCTGCCCGCCGGTGGCGATCTGGGTGCGGGTGAGCCGCAGCTGCTGCTGGGCGCCGCGCAGTTCGAAGTAGTTGCGGGCAACCTCGGCCTCCATGGTCAGCCTGACCTCGGCCAGGGTGGCCGCCGCGGCGTCCACGTCCGCGTCCGCCGCCTCCACCGAGCGCCGGACCCGGCCCCACAGGTCCAGCTCCCACGAGGCGTCGAAGCCGGCCTGGTAGAGGGAGTAGGGGCTGCCCACGGTCTTCAGCAGGGGGCCCTCCTCGCCGGGTGGCGCCAGGGCGCTGAACAGCCGGGTCTCCGCACCGTTCTCGCTGTCCTTGTCCCGGGTGGCCGACGCGCTGGCGTTCACCTGGGGACCCCTCTGGGCGGTGACGGTCAGCCGCTGGACCCGGCTCTGGTCGAAGCGCAGGGCCGCCGACCGCAGATCCTGATTGGCGCGCGCCGCCTGGTCCACCAGCCGGGTGAGGGTGGGGTCGTTGAAGGACTGCCACCAGGATTCCGCCGGCACGGCCGGATCCTGGGGACCCGCGGCCAGCTGCGCGGCGCCCCCGTGCCAGCTGTTCCAGTCGGCCGGCGCGATGAGCTCCGGGGCCTTGAAGGCCGGGCCGACCGTGCAGCCGGTGAGGACCGCCGCCAGCAGCGGGATCAGAAATTCAGGGGGACGGAGGTTGGGCATCGACATGGGGAATCCTCAGACCAGACGGTGGCGGAACAGCCAGGCGGCGGTGGGCAGCGTCACCAGGGCCATGAGCAGCATCGGCCAGATGTCGCTCACCACCGCGCCGAAGCCCACCCCTTCCAGGTATACCCGCTGCACCAGGTCCACGGCGTAGCGCAGGGGGTTCACCAGGGTGAGCGCCTGCATGATCACCGGCATGTTGCGCAGGGGCGTGTACAGCCCCGAAAGCAGGGAGAGGGGCATGATCAGCATGAAGGAATAGAGCATGGCCTGCTGCATGTTGGCCGAAAAGGCCGAAATGGACAGGCCGATGCCCACGCTGGCGATGGTGAACATGAGCAGGCCCAGGTACAGGGTGAGGTAGGAGCCGGCGAAGGGCACCTGGAACCAGGCCCGGGTCACCAACAGCACGATGCTCGCCTGCAGCAGGCCGATGAGCACCGGCGGCACCGCCTTGCCGAACATGATCTGGGTGGGGGTCAGCGGCGTGACCAGGAGCTGGTCGAAGGTGCCCTGCTCCCGCTCCCGCGCCACCGACAGGGCGGCCAGCATCAGGGTCTGCAGCACGCTGAGGCTGGCGATCATGCCCGGGAGCAGGTTCCAGCGGGTTTCCAGGTTGGGGTTGTACCAGGCGCGGGAGTCGATGCTGAGCGCCGGGTGGCCGCCGCCGTGGTCCCGGGCCCAGTCCTCGTTGAACCCTTCCACCACGGCCCCCGCGTAGCCCGCGGCCATGGCGGCGGTGTTGGAGTTGCGGGCGTCCAGGATCAGCTGGACGGGCGCGGTCTCTCCGGCCTGGAGCTGTTCGGCGAACCTGGGATTGATCTGCACCACCAGCAGGGCTTCCTGTTCGTCGATGACCCGGTCGATGTCCGCCGGCCGCTGCAGGGTCGCCACCCGCTTGAAGGTGCCCGCCCCCTCCAGCCGCGCCACCAGCTCGGTGGAGGCCGCGCTGTGGCTCTGGTCCAGCAGCGCATAGGAAGCCTGCTTCAGGTCGAAGGTGGCGGCGTAGCCGAACATCAGCGACTGCAACAGCGCCGGCAGCAGCAGGACGTTGCGGCTGGCAGGGTCCTTGAGGATCGCCAGCAGCTCCTTGCGCACCAGACAGAAGATCCCTCGCAGGTATTCAGCCATGGCCGCTCCTCAACCCAGCTTCTTCTGGGTCGCCAGCCGCGCCGCCACCAGCAGGCAGGCCGCATAGATGGCCAGCACGCCGGCGTCCTTGAGCACCAGCGGCCACACGTCCCCGGCCAGGAAGAGGGTCTTGAGCAGCTCGATGTAGTAGGTGGCCGGCAGGAGGTTTCCCACGTAGCGGATCACCGCGGGCACGCTGCGCAGGTCGAACATGAACCCCGAGAGCATCATGGCCGGCATGAAGCTGGTCACCAGGGCCAGCTGGCTGGCCAGGAACTGGTTCTTGGTGAGGGACGAGATCAGCAGGCCCAGCCCGAGGGAGACCAGCAGGTAGAGCATCGAGGCGGCGATGATGAGGACCAGCGAGCCGCGCATGGGCACATGGAACAGGAAGCGGGCCGCCAGGAGGCACATGGTCAGCCCGGTCAGGCCCACGCAGAAATAGGGGATGAGCTTGCCCAGCAGGATCTCGTTCGGACGCACCGGGGTGACGAACAGGGCTTCCAGGGTGCCGCGCTCCCACTCCCGGGCCACCACCATGGCGGTGAGGAAGGCGCCCACCAGGGTCATGATCAGCACGATGAGGCCGGGCACCAGAAAATAGGTGCTGTCGCCGGCGGCGTTGAACCACATCTGGGGCTCCACGGTCACCTGGCCGGCGCCGCCGCCGCCCCGAACGGCGCGATCGGCCTGGCGCATGCCGGACTGCGCCAGGGCGCCCTGCACGTAGGCCAGGACGATGCGGGCCCGGTTGGCGTCCCCGCCGTGCACCAGGAGCTGCACGTGGGCGTCGCCCGCCGCCAGCTGGCTGGAGAAGTCACTGCGCAGGCGCAGGATGCCGTCCACCTTGTGGGCCCGCATGAGGGCCTCGGCCTCGTGCATGGAGGAGAGCAGCACCGGGGCGATGTAGGTGGATGCCTGCAGCCCGGAGATGGCCTCCATGGCCTGGGGGGAGCTGTCCTCCAGGACCACGGCCACCGGGGTGTTCTTGACGTCCAGGGACAGGCCGTAGCCGAACAGCAGGATGAGGACGATGGGCAGGCCGATGCCGATGGCGAGGTTGCTGCGGTCGCGCACCATCTGCCGGAACTCCTTGCGGGTGAGCGCCAGCAGGCGGAGCCAGAAGCCGGTGGCGGCCGGGCTCATGCGGGCACCTGGCCCCGGCGGCCCTGCTCCACGATGGCGATGAACGCGGCGTCCATGTTCATGGGGTGCTCCGGGCTGGCGCCCGCGCGCACGCGCACTTCCTGGGGCGTGCCCAGGGCCAGCAGACTGCCGGCGTCCTGGATCAGGATCCGGTCGCAGTATTCGGCCTCTTCCATGAAGTGGGTGGTGACGATCACGGTGGTGCCCGCCGCCGCCAGGGCGGTGATCCGGCGCCAGAACTGACGCCGCGCCATGGGGTCGGCCCCGCTGGTGGGCTCGTCCAGGAACAGGATCTCCGGCTCGTGCAGCATGGCCGCCGCCATGGCCAGCCGCTGCTTGAAACCGCCCGGCAGCTCTCCGCTGGGCAGGCCGGCGTGGGCGCCCAGGTCGAACTCGCCGGTGACGGCGGTGATGCGCTGGGCCAGTTCCGGGCCGTGCAGGCCGTAGGCGCCGCCGAAGAAAGCCAGGTTGTCGGCCACGGAGATGTTGCCGTAGAGCGCGAATTTCTGGGACACGTAGCCCACCTTGCGGCGCGCCTCGGCCTTGGCGATGCGCAGGTCCACGCCCGCCACCCGCAGGAAGCCGCTGGTGGCCGGGAGGAGCCCGCACAGGATGCGGAAGGTGGTGGTCTTGCCCGCGCCGTTGGGCCCCAGCAGGCCGAACACCTCGCCCCGCTGCACCGAGAAGGAGGTGCTGTTCACCGCCGTGAAGTCGCCGAACTTGCGCACGAGGTTCTTCACCTCGATGACCGTCCCGGGGGGGGCCGTGGCCTTCGGGGCCACCAGGAGGGCGGCCTTGCCGGCTCCGGAGACCGGTTTGGGGGCCGGCTGGATGGCCCGCAGCAGGACCATGAAGCCGTCTTCCAGCCGCGCCTCGGCGGGCCTGGCGCTGGCGCCGGCGAGCAGGGCGGCCGGGGCCGGCCGGCTGCGGATGAAACGCACTTCCCCGCCCTGGGGCACCGCATCCACCGTGTCCGGATCGTCGTGCAGCCGCGCCTGCAGCACCCGGGCGATTTCCCCTTGGGGGGGCGTGGCGATGAAGACCAGGCCCTTGGCGTGCTCGCGGATCTCCCCGGGGGTTCCCTCGGCCAGCACCTTGCCCTGGTGCAGGATGAACACCCGGGCGCAGCGCTCGGCCTCGTCCAGATAGGACGTGCTCACCAGCACCGTGAGGTGCTCGTCCGCGATGAGCTGGTCCAGGATCACCCACAATTCCTGCCGCGACACCGGATCGACGCCGACCGTGGGCTCGTCCAGCAGGAGCAGCTCCGGGGAACCCACCAGGGTGCAGGCCAGCCCCAGCTTCTGCTTCATGCCGCCCGAGAGCTGGCCCACCAGGCGGGAGGTGAACGGCCCGAGGTCGGTCATGGCCAGGAGGCGGGCATAGCGCTCGCGCCGGTCGGCCCGGGCAACCCCGTGCATGTCCGCGTACAGGTCCAGGTTCTCCTGCACCGACAGGTCCTCGTACAGACCGAACCGCTGGGGCATGTAGCTGATGCGGTTCTGGATCGCCTGGGCCTGCCGGGGGGCGGAGAGGCCCAGCACCGTGAGTTCCCCCGCATCCGCGTCCAGCAGGCCCGCGGCCAGGCGCAGCAGGGTGGTCTTGCCCGCGCCGTCCGGCCCCACCAGCGCGCTCAGCTCGCCCGGGCGGATGGCCAGGGACACATCCGTCAGCGCGTTCACGGTCTTGCCGGTCTTCTTCACCACGAAACGTTTGTGGATGCCCTTGGCCCACAGCGCCGGTTCCTGGGTCATGGCGCGCCGTCCGCCAGGCGCACGGTGGCGGGCATGCCCAGGCGCAGCCGGTCCTCGGGGTCGTCCACCAGCACCCGGATCTCGTAGACGAGGCTGGTGCGCAGTTCCTGGGTCTGGACGGTCTTGGGCGTGAATTCCGCCACCGAGGAGATGTAGCCCACCCGGCCGGCGATGGCCTGGTTGGGTTGGCTGTCGGTGGTCACCCGGGCCGCGGCGCCCAGTTTGATCTGCCCCAGGTCCGGTTCGCTGACGTAGGCGCGCACCCACTTCGGGCTGAGCACTGCCAGCGCCAGGGCCGGATGCATGGGGTCGGCCATGTCGCCCGGCTCCAGCAGCCGGCTGCGCACCACGGCCGTGACCGGCGCCAGGAGCCGGCAATCTTCCAGGTAGTGGCCGAGCAGGTCCACCTGCGCGCGGGCCGCCTCGGCCTGGGCCCGGGACTCGCCGATCTCTTCCATGCGCGGCCCGGCCAAGGCCAGGTCGAGGGCCTTGCCGACATTGTCGAGCTTGGCCCGGGTCACCTGCGCCAGCGCCCGGGCGCTGTCCACATCCTGCTGGCTCACGGCCTGGCCTCCGGTGCCGCCGTTGGCCGACTCCACCCGCGCCAGCCGCTGGAGGGCGTTGTCGGCATCGGCCTTGGCCGAGGCGACATTGGCCCGGTCCTGGGCGATCTCCTCCGGCCGGGTGCCGTTGGTGAGCCGCAGCAGGACCATCTGGCTGGCCCGCCACTGGGCCTCGGCCTGGGCCAGCTCCAGCGCGACGGTGCGCACATCCAGCGTGCCCAGCACCTGTCCTTCCTGGACCTGGTCTCCCTCCTGGGCGCTCAGGGTGGCGATCCGCCCGGTGCCGTTGAAGGCGAGGGAAATCTGACGCACATCGACGTTGCCGTAGAACACCAGGGCCTGCTTCCCGGCCGGTGGGCGCAGGGCGACCCAGGCGGCCGCCGCGAAGGCCAGGACGAGCAACAGGACCAGTGCGAGGAGGACCGGCTTCTTCATGGCCGACCCTTCGCATGATCCATGCCACTCCCGCCCGGCGCCGGACCGGACCGGCGCCGCTGGCTCCAGCCAGCGCCCCGCCCCGCCCGATGGGCGCCGGGCTCAATCAAATTGCTGCGGAATCTCCTTCATTACGATGGAACCCAGCAGCCCCCGAGATCGGCCAGGAGCGCCTGCCGGGTGGCGTCGTCCAGGACCGCTTCAGCGCACAGGTCCGGCAGGTCCGAGCAGAGCGCGCACGGGACGCGGCTGCCCACCCGGAACTTGAGGAACTGCACCGAGGAGAGCTTGTCCTCGCTCATCTGCCCCGGATCGAAGCCGGCCTTGATCCGCGTGCCGTCGGTGCAAACCAGGTAGATGTGGTCCGGCAGATCGCGCCAGCGGCGCAGCAGCTCCGCCCGCTCCTGCTCGTCGGGAATCTCGATGAGCAGGGTGCAGCCCAGCTCCCCCTCGCCCCCGAGCACTTCGTTGTATGTGTCCAGCTCGTGCCGGATGTCCGCTTCCCGCACCATCTGCTCCACCCGCACCATCTCCAGCACCTGGTAGCGGATGGTCTCCCGGTTCTCGAACAGGAAGGTGAGGTGCTCGCCCAGGTGCACCCGGCGCAGGGCCTTGGCGGCCATGGCCGAGGCGCGGATACCCTCGCGCTGCTCGTAGTAGGTCATGAAGTCCAGGATGTCTTTGCGTTCCAGGGGTTCCATGTTCAGCCTTCGTGGGGGCCCTCGTGAGGGATTGGAGTGGGAAATCCGTCCGAGCGGTAGGCCCGGGCCAGGATGGTCATGGGGTGCAGGGCCTTGTGGCCGGCGTGCTGCTCAAACTGCAGGGCCGCCAGCGGGCATTCGGTGGCCCACACCTGGGCGTCCTCCACCGCCGCCATGCCCTGGAAGGCCTTGGCGCCGATGCGCCTGGCGTCCTCGTAGCTTTCCGATTTCAGGGCGTAGGTGCCGTCGTGGCCGCAGCATTCCAGCACCGACTGGATGGTGACCCCGGGGATCTTGCGCAGCAGATCGCGGCCCTTGAAGCCCACCGACTGGGTGCGCAGGTGGCAGGGGGCGTGGTACGCCACCGGGCCGGGGCTGGACAGGAAGTTCCAGTTGGCCCGGGCCTCGTTGCGGATGGACCAGAGGAACTCGCCCGGGTCCCGCACCGCCGCCGCCAGGCGCCTGGCCCGCTCCCGGTCGGCGCCGTCCAGCAGCTCGGGATACTCCCGCCGCAGCATCATGGAGCAGGTGGGGTTGATCACCAGGACCTTGGACCCGGACTCCACGTGCGGCATGAGCGCGTCCAGGTTGGCCTTGGCCTGCTTGCGCAGGCTGTCCAGATCGCCGTGCTCCCAGGCCGGCATGCCGCAGCACTGCAGCCCGCGCACGCAGCCGGCTCGGCAGCCGTTCTTCCAGAGCACCTCAAGGGTGTCCTTGCCGATCTGGGGGTCGTTGTTCTGCACGAAGCAGGTCTGGAACAGCACCGCCTCCATACCCGGCTGATCGGCCATGTAGCCGCTCTTGTCAGCCCAGGTCTCGAAGGTGGTGCTGGCGAACGCCGGCAGGTGCGCCTGGGGGTGCACCCCCAGCAGCTTGTCCATGAACCAGCGATGCAACGTTACCCGGTTCAGGGTGTTGGCCAAGCCGAAGCTGGCCCGGGCCATGCGCCCGGCCAGGTCCGGGTCGCCCAGGACCCTGTCGCGCAGGCTGCCGCCCTCGCGCTTGCGGCGCACCGCCTGGTGGCGGTGCACCAGCTTGGGGAAATCCAGGGCGAAGGCATGGCCCTCCCGGGGGGTGTAGGGGCACTGCACTTCGCACAGCTTGCACTGGAAACAGGCGTCCAGCACCCCGTCGCGCTCCTCCCGGGACAGGGCGCGCACATCGCCGTGGTGCTGGTCGTCCAGCAGCGCGAACAGGCCGGGAAACGCGTCGCAGTACTTGAAGCACATGCGGCAGCCATGGCAGATCTCGAAGACCCGTTCCACCTCGTCCTGGAGCAGCGCCTCGTCCCAGTAGCGGGGATCGGCGGGGTCGTAGACGGTGGCCGGCCCCGCGAGGTAGCTGATCCGGTGGCCCGGAGTGGTGGGCGCGCGCCCGGGATCGCCGGGGGGAACGTCGTGCTCGGCCATGGCTGCCCTCTCCACTCAGCCGATGCTGTCCAGCATCTTCTGGAAGCGGCCGGCGTGGCTCTTCTCGGCCTTGGCCAGGGTCTCGAACCAGTCGGCGATTTCGCCGAAGCCCTCCTCCCGGGCGTTCTTGGCCATGCCGGGGTACATGTCGGTGTACTCGTGGGTCTCGCCGGCGATGGCGGCCTTGAGGTTGAGGGCGGTGTCGCCGATGGGCAGGCCGGTGGCGGGATCACCGACGCCCTTCAGGTAGTCCAGGTGGCCGTGGGCGTGGCCGGTCTCGCCGTCCGCGGTCTCCTTGAAGTTGCCAGCCACTTCGGGGTAGCCCTCGATGTCGGCCACCTTGGCGAAGTACAGGTAGCGGCGGTTGGCCTGGGATTCGCCGGCGAAGGCGTCCTTCAGGTTCTGGTGGGTCTTGGTTCCTTTAAGGTTTGGCATAAGGCGCTCCTCAGAAGCAAGGACATCATAATATTCCTAATGACAAGCCGTTGATACTTCTTCTTGATCAGGTTGATAGGATAACCCTATCGAAGTGGTGCTCTATCCCTTGATTTCCCTATGACAGCTGCCATCATCATGGGCCATGCCCCGCCCTTCGGACCTCACCTTCCGCCAACTGGAGTACCTGGTCGCCCTGGCCGACACCCTGGGCTTCCACCGGGCGGCGGAGCGGGCCCATGTGTCCCAGCCCGCGCTGAGCGCCCAGATCCAGCAGGCGGAGGCGGTGCTGGGAGTCCGGCTGTTCGAGCGCAACCAGCGCCGGGTGCTGCTGACCCCCGCCGGCGAGCTCGTGGTGGCCCGGGCCCGACGGGTGCTGCGGGAGGCGGAGGACCTGCTGGCCGCCGCCCGGCTGCTTTCCGACCCGTTCCGCGGCAACTGGCGCCTGGGCCTCATCCCCACCGTGGCCCCGTACCTGCTGCCGGAGATCCTGCCCGGGGTCCACCGGGCCCACCCCGACCTGCGGCTGCTGCTGCGGGAAGAGCGCACCCCGGTGCTGGTGCGGGAACTGCTGGCCGGGGGGCTGGAGGCGGCGATCCTGGCCGAGGTGCCCGACCTGGGCACGCTGTCGCGGGCGCCCCTGGCCGAGGACCCCTTCCTGCTGGCGGCGCCCCTGGGCCACCCGCTGGCGCGCAAGCGCAGGATCGCCCTGCGGGACCTGGAGCAGGCCCCGCTGCTGCTGCTGGAGGACGGCCACTGCCTGCGCGGCCAGGCCCTGGCAATCTGCGCCAAGGCCGGCGCGCGGGAGGCGGATTTCCGGGCATCCAGCCTGCCCACGCTGATGCAGATGGTGGCCGCGGGCATGGGCCTGACCCTGCTGCCCGCCCTGTGCGCGCCCATGGAGCGGACCCGGGCCAGCCTGGTGC
Source organism: Holophagaceae bacterium (assembly GCA_003165415.1). GTDB lineage: Bacteria > Acidobacteriota > Holophagae > Holophagales > Holophagaceae > Mesoterricola. The sequence continues at coordinate 22,821 of PLUC01000051.1, read as the reverse complement.
TGCGTCCCTTCGCCCCGCCCGTGCCCGGACGGCAGCTGGTCCTGGCCTGGCGCGGCGGCTCGCCCCTGGCCGGGGCGCTGGCGACCTTCGCCGGGGAGCTGCGGGCCGCCTGGCCCGGGGCTATTTCACTGTAAGGTTCCGGGCCTCCAGCAGGATCCCCTGGGCCACCTCCATGGTCGTGACCGCCTTGGCGTAGTGGATCTGGGCCTTGAGCTCGGCGCTGCGGGCCTCCTCCAGGCTGGTCATGACCTGCAGCACGGTGAAGCTGGTGGACAGGCCGTGCTCGAGTTTCGTCCGCTCCCCCTCCAGGCTCTTTTCCTGGAAATGGCGGGTCTTGGCGGAGGCCTGCACCCCCTTCTCGGCGGCTTCCACATCCCGCAGCGCCTTGCGCACCTCCAGGGCGACGCTCAGTTCCTGGTCCCGCAGCCGCAGCTCCTGGGCGCTGAGATGGGCCCGGGCGGCGGCGTGCCGGCCCCTGGCCTCGCGGTTCTGGAGGGGCAGAGCGAAGGACAGGCCCAAGGTGTAGCCGGGGTTCCGGAAGCCGGCCAGGTCGCCGTTCACTGGTCCCGGGCTGCCGTAGTTGTTGCTGGCGCCGTCGTACTGCACGAAGGCGTCCAGCTTGGGCCGGACCCGGTCGGCCGCCGCCCGCTCCCGCACCTGGGCCGTCTCCCGGCCGATCCTGGCGGACTGCAGTTCCAGCCGGCAGCGCAGGGCCCGCTGGACAGCGGCGGCCTCGTCCGGGCGCTGGCGGCCCAGGACGGGATCGTCGGTGGGCTCCAGCGCCGCCGGGTGTCCGGCTTCGGGGTAGAGGGCCCGCAGCAGGATGTCCCTGGCGTTCTGCGCCTGGGCCTCGGCGGCGATGATGTCCTGCTCGGCCCTGGCCACCTGGGATTCCGCCGAGATGACCTCGATGGCGGCCATGGCGCCCAGGCGCACCCGGAGGGTGTTCTCCTGGAGGTGCTTCTGGGCCAGTTCCAGGGCCAGGCGCTTGTTGGCCAGGTTCCGGTTGGCGCAGACCAGGTCCCAGTACTGGGTCTCGGTGTCCGCCACCAGTCTGATGATGGCGAGGCGGAACGTGTGGTCGGCCGCTTCCGCCTGCATGCGCGCCACCACCAGGTTGGCGGTGGTGGGGACCTTGCCGAAGCCCCGCAGCAGGCTCTGGGTATAGGTGGCGCTCAGGGTGCCGCCGTACGGGTTCGGGGTGGCGAAGGCGTAGGGCGGCACCGGGTTGCCGTTGTAGTCTGGGCCGCCGGGCGAGGTGGTGCGGGCATGGTTGTAGCCGGGGGCGTACTTGAAGGCGAAGGTGCCGCCCCAGGGGAACAGCCGGTTCAGGCTGCCGGTGAAGGTGCGGATGCTGGTGACCGTGGTCTGCGGCAGTTCGGGCCCCAGGGTCTGGGCCTGGGGGGCGAAGGACTGCAGCCGGCCGGCCTGGGCGTCGGCGCCCAGGGTCCAGTCGAAGGCGCCCTCCTGGCTTCGAGCCTCGGCCCGGACCTCCTCCCGGTCCTGCCGGGCGATGGTCACCTGGAGGTTGTTCTGGAGGGCGGTCTGGATGGCTTCACTGAGACTGAACTCACCGGCCGCGAGCCCGGCGGAAACCAGGAGAACGAAGGCCAGACCTCTGCTTGCTCTTTTCAAGACATCCCCACCTTTTCAGTTCATGAGGAATGCCCGGATCTCAATGGAGGTTTCATCTCCCTCCCCTTTTTTCTGCTGGGTCAGCCGCTCTCCTGCCCAAGGTGTTGCAACGCTGGAATGCAGCAGCATACCCCTGGACAGCCGCTTTGGCCTGTTGGTAAGGTACGGAATCCAAACCCAGTCATACCATTCCCGGCTTCTTCGTGGTCACGGTGCTCTATTTCTGGGTCGGCAACGCGGCGGGGACGGTGAAGGGCGGCTGGCTGGTGCGCGACGCCAGCTTCGCGGTGGGTGCCTCCATGGTCGCCAACCTGGTGCTGGCCCCCCTGACCCCTTCCAACACCGCGCGCATGGCCGCGATGCTGCCCATCATCCAGGGCATCGGCCAGGCCTACAAGATCGAGCCGGGCAAGAGCAACTTCGGCCGCGCCCTGGGCCTGTCCGAGACCTTCGCCGGCAACATCACCGGCTCGGCCTTCCTCACCGGCACCATCCCCAACCCCATCGCCATCGGCATGATCCTCACCGCCGTGGGCGTTTCAAGCAAGCTCACCTGGGGCTTCTGGGCGCTGGCGGCCCTGCCCACCAACCTGCTCATCCTGCTGTTCACCGGGTGGCTGTGCCTGAGGATGTTCCCCCCCGAGATGAAGGAGATCCCCGGCGGCATGGGCTACATCAACGGAGAACTGGCGGCCATGGGCCCCATGACCGGGCAGGAGAAGAAGGCGATCTTCTGGTTTCTGGTGGCCCTGACCCTCTGGTCCACCGACTTCTACCACGGCTTCAACTCCACCATGGTGGCGTTCGGGGCGTCGATGATGATCTTCGCCCCGAAGATCGGCGTGCTGGAATGGAAGCAGACCGAGAAGCTGATCCCCTGGGAGCTGTTCATCTATTTCGGCGGCGTGATCACCCTCTCGGACGTGCTGACCAAGACCAGGGCGTTCGAGTGGATCATCCGGGCCGCCCTCAACGGCCTGGGGGTGCAGACCCTGCCGATGCTCCCGCTGCTGATCCTGCTCATGGGCTTCACCATCTTCTCCCACGCCATCTGGTCCACCACCACCGCCATGGCCGGGGTGATGATCCCCATCTACATCGGCATCGCCCAGGCGCTCCATTTCGACCTCACCGGCTTCTGCCTGCCCATGGCCATCCTGATGGCCTACGCCCTCTTTTTCCCGTTCAACACCATGGGCAACATCATCATCTACGGCGGCGGCTAGTATACGGTGGAGAACCAGATCAAGTCCTCGGTGCTGCTGGGGCTCGCCTCCTGGATCCTGTGGGCCGTGACCGCGCTCACATGGTGGCGGTTCATTGGGCTGGTCTGATTCCTGGTCCCAAAATCAAGTACACTTCTCAAGGTGTCACCAACCCGCCTTCCCTCCGCCAGCCTCGTGCTGGCCTTTGTTCTTGTCTTGTGCACCCTCGGCGCCTTCGGAAGCGCCCCGCAGGCGCAGGTCCCGAGGGCGTCCATCCGGGTGGTGCTGGACGATGTCTACCCGCCCTACACCTTCCGGGCGCCCGATGGGAGGCTCCAGGGCATCCTGGTGGACCAGTGGGCGCTCTGGGAGAAGAAGACCGGCATCAAAGTCCGGCTCGACGGCATGGACTGGGACCAGGCCCAGCAGCGCATGGCTGCGGGCGAGTATGACGTCATCGACACCATCTTCGCCAGCGAACAGCGCCGGGCCCTCTATGATTTCGGCCCGCCCTACGCCCGCATCGACGTCCCCATCTTCTTCAGCACGGAACTGGCGGGCATCCGGGGCCCCGGGGATCTGGCCGGCTTCATCGTCGGCGCCAAGCGGGGGGACAACTCGATCCCCATCCTGGAGGCCAACGGGGTAACGAACTTCAAATTTTTCAATAATTACCAGGACATCGTGGCGGCCGCCCGGGACGGCCGGCTCAAGGTCTTCACCATCGACCGGCCCCCGGCGCTGTATTACCTGATCAAGATGGGCATCCAGGACCAGTTCCGGGCCACCGAGCCGCTGTACAGCGGCGAACTGCACCGGGCGGTGCGCAAGGGCGACACCGCCCTGCTGGCTGCGGTCCAGGGCGGCTTCGACGCCATCTCCCAGCGCGACTACCGGGACATCGAGCGGCGCTGGTACGGCGCGCCCCTCATCACCCGGAAGGAACTCACCATCGCGGCCAAGGTCGCGGCGGGTTCCGCCGGGGTGCTCTGCCTGCTCCTGCTCTGGGTCTGGACGCTCCGGCGCAACGTGCGCCAGCGCACCCGGGAGCTGAGCGCCTCCCAGGTGCGCATCCAGTCCATCAGCCACAATTTCGTCAACGGGATGTTCTACCAGATCATCGTCGACCGGGCGGGCAACCGGAAATTCACCTTCCTGAGCGATTCGGTGGAAGAGTTGTACGGGGTGCCGGCCGCGGCCGCCATGGCCGACGCCCGTCTGATCTATGACCGGATCCATGAAGATGACATCGACGCCTTGCTGGAAAAGGAATCCGAAGCGATCCGCACCTTGTCCACCTTCAAGGCCGAGACCCGGATCAAGGGGCCCTCCGGCCAGATCCGCTGGTCGTCCTTCGTCTCCACCCCCAAGCGCCTGGAGGACGGCAGCATCTGCTGGGACGGGATCGAGTTCATCATCACCGAGCGCAAGCAGGCCGAAAGCGAGCAGGTCCAGCTCCAGGCCCAGCTCATGCAGGCCCAGAAGATGGAAAGCCTGGGCACCCTGGCGGGCGGGGTCGCCCACGACATGAACAATGTGCTGGGGGCCATCCTGGCCCTGGCTTCGGCCAACCTGGAGTCCCAGCCGGCGGACAGCCCCGCCCGCAGCGCCTTCGCCACCATCGCCCAGGCCGCCGTCCGGGGCGGCAAGATGGTCCGGAGCCTGCTCAGCTTCGCCCGCCAGAGCCCCGCCGAGACGAGCCAGCTGGACTTCAACGCCCTGCTCCGGGACGAGGTCGGCCTCCTGGAGCACACCACCCTGTCCAGGGTCAGGCTGGTGCTGGACCTGGAACCCGGGCTGCGGCCCATCCGCGGAGACGCCAACGCCCTCTCCCACTGCCTCATGAACCTCTGCGTCAACGCCGTGGACGCCATGCCCGACAACGGCACCCTCATCCTCCGGACCCTGAACCTGGACCTGGACCGGATCGAGGTCCAGGTGGAGGACACCGGCTGCGGCATGACCGAGGAAGTGCGCTCCCGGGCCCTGGACCCTTTCTTCACCACCAAGACCCAGGGCAAGGGCACCGGGCTCGGCCTGTCCCTGGTCTACAGCGCCGTGAAGGCCCACCAGGGGGAGATGGAGATCGAGAGCGAACCCGGACGGGGCACCCGGGTGAAGCTGCGCTTCCCGGTATGCGTCCCCTCGGCCCAGGCGTCCGAAGCGCCGGCGGCCGCCCCGGCGGCGCCGCCCAGGGCCTTGACCGTGCTCCTGGTGGACGACGACGAGCTGATCCGGAGTTCCATGGAGGAGGTCCTGGGCTGCCTGGGCCACCAGGTCATCTCGGCGCTCAGCGGCGAGGAGGCCCTGGAGCGGCTGGAGGCCTGCCACCCGGACGTGGTCATCATGGACGTGAACATGCCGGGCCTGGGCGGTGCCGGCACCCTGCCGCGCCTGCGGAGCCTGCGCCCGGAGATGCCGGTCATCCTGGCCACCGGCCGGGCCGATCAGGCCGTGCTGGCGCTGATCGAGGGGCATTCGCGGGTGTCCCTGCTGTCCAAGCCCTTCAGCATGGCGGAACTGCAGCGGCACCTGGAGTTGGTGGGGAACAGTCTGGGATTGTGAAACCAACAGCTTGGGCTGCTTTCAATAAGGCCATATCAAAGGCGAGGAACTGGACTTTTGTAACCGACTTGCAACCCGAGGCCCAAATGGACGATCCGGGCAGGGCGTGGCATCATTTTGGCCTGGAAGGTTGCGCGAGTGGTTTATGCGAACAGTCTTGAAAACTGTCGAGGGGAAACCCTCCAAGGGTTCGAATCCCTTACCTTCCGCCAATCCTGATCAGTAGCTGGCCCCCAAGGCGGCGCTGAGCATGGCTCCCAACAGATTGAAACTGTTACCATTTATTCCCAGGGTTTTCCCACCTAATTCCCTCCACTCCTCAATCTCGATCAAGGCCAGGTGGATGATGCAGTTGGGGAGGTGCCTCCGAGTGTCCACGTACTGCAGGCAGGCGCAGCATGAGCCGGGTGGGACCTGGTTCCCGGAGGCCAGGTGCCGGAGGACATCCTCCAAGTGCTTGATCATGGCTTGTCCGGATCTTAACTATTGACAGCCGCAAAAATTGCCCGGTAATTGACCTGCGGATCCTAAATATTACCGCGCCGAAGGAGGTTTCCGATGAGTGAAGAGAACGGAGCATTGGGGAAGAACCTTCTTCTCTTCCTGCTAGGTGCGGCCGTGGGGGCGGTGGTGGTGGCCCTGGTCACGCCCAAGAGCGGTCCGGATCTCCGGGCGGAACTCGAGGATCTGACCGACAAGCTCAAGCGCAAGGCCAAGGAAGTGGGAATAGCCCTTAGCTCGGTGTGCGCATCAGGGGACGAACCCAAGCACGAGGAACTGGGTGACCAGGGGGAGGTTGGTGGGAAGAAGATCGCCCCGGGCAGACCGATGCCTAGCGAGAAACGTTCTCATCATTTAGGCAAAGGTCCTGATGCTTGATGACCTGGCCAGCGCGGAGGTCTGGAGCAACACCAACGGGCCCGGCACCTCCACCGGGCCTTGACCCGCACCATCCCGGGCCCACCCCCTGCCCCGATCTTGTAATCCCCTGACCGCGTCCATTGGGAGCCTCCGCGAAGGCCATGGTGGGCGCCGGTCTGCGCCCCAGGCATTCACCACCCTCCAATCACTGCCCTGGCGGGCGGTTTCACCCTGGTTGGGGGAACGAATCGTTTAAATGAAAATCTTATTGAAAAAAGGTCTAAGTGACCTTTGCCCCCCTAGAAAAATTTTCGGGGCTTATCCTGAACCGGATCGGGCCGATAAGACCTAGTGACGGAGAAGCCCATGCAAAACCCCTATGCCGCAAAACAGACGGGTGCCTACCTCGCACAGCGCATCGATGCCGCCAGTGCCGAGGAACTGGCAGCCATGCTGCTGGAAGGGGCCGAAAGGTTCCTGGGGCAGGCCGCGACCGCGATCCGGCGCAAAGACAATATGGAAAAGGCCCGCCTGCTGAACCGGGCCGCCAAGATCATGAATCACCTCCTGGGCATGCTCAACCCGGAAGCGGACCGGAACGTGGTGGACCGGCTGCACGGGATCTACATCTGGTGGATCAAGGAGATGTTCGAGGGCAGCCGGAAGAACCGGCCCGAACAGATCGAGACGGTCATCCGCCAGATGGACGACCTGCGCCGGCAGTTCTGCCTGTGCATCCGCAACCTGCAGACCCGGGCCGACGCCCGGCTGTCCACGGAAGAGATGGTCGGATGACCCTCCCGGTGGGCCGGGTGGAGGACGCGCCCGTCGCGGCCACCCCGGAACTCATCCACCAGTGCTATTCCCGGGTCGAGCACTACCAGCCGCTGTACGGCATCATCGGCCTGGATGAGCCGCTGCGCCCCTGCCGGGATCGCGCCCTGGCCATCGAGGCCGCGCTGGCGCCCCTGGGAAGGGGCTTCCGGCTCATCGACTTCGGTTCCTCCCTGGGCTATTTCCCGTTCTTCTTCGCGGATCGCGGCGCCAGCGTCACCGGGTTCGACATCAATCCGGAAAACACCGCCATGGCCCTGGCCTGCCAACGGCTCAACGGCCTTCCCGCCGTGTTCAGGACCGCACCCCTGGATCTCGACACGGTATGCGCCATCCTGCCGGGAACCTATGATGTCGCGCTGATTCTGAGCGTGCTGCATCACATCAACCTGCGCAACGGCATTGATCATGTTCGACGCCTGCTGGCCGAGCTGCTGGCCCGGGTCCCCACCCTGATCCTGGAACTGGCCCACCGGGATGAGGATGTGGCGTTCGCCTGGAAGGATGCCCTGCCCGAGGATCCGCTGGCGATCCTCTCGAGCGGCAACCTCCAGGTCAGGACCCTGGCCCATAGCCAGAGCCACCTGTCCAGCAGCACCCGGCCGCTGTACCTCGTGACCGCCGCGCCCTTGGGGTGACCGGCCTTGGCTGGGATAGGCAATTTCGGCCCATGCCCGGGCCTGTGCGTGTTTCCGGGAAAGGCAGGCGCCGCCTGACGGTTTGAGGGGTTCTGGCGCTGCCCGCCGCGGCGCGGGGACCTTTGGCCGACCCGTGCGAAATCTTGGCACCATGGTTGCTTTTCCAATCCAAGCACACGTGCTTCAAGGTTTTGTTGCCCAGATCGCCTATCCCGGGAAACGCAAGGATCCCCCACCCCTCATCCGCCACCGCTGAAACGGTCCGCCGCATCAGGAGAACGCCATGGCTGTTACTTCCATTCTCAACAACGTCGCAGCCCTGGGTGCCAGCTACCAGCTGGGCATCACCGGCACCGGACTGAAGGACACCATCACCGCCCTCACCACCGGCAAGCGCATCAACCAGGCATCGGACGACGCCTCCGGCCTGGTGATCGCCAACGGCCTCACCGCCGACACCCAGATCGACGTCCAGGGCCAGGCCAACGCCAACAACATGCTCTCCACCCTGCAGACCCAGGACGGCACCCTCAACGAGGCCACCAACCTGCTCACCCGCGCGGCGGAACTGGCCCAGGAAGCCCAGGGGCAGGGCGCCGACACCTCCGCGCTGGACGCCGAGTTCCAGAGCATCCTGACCACCTTCAACGCCCTCACCAGCACCACCACGGTCAGCTTCACCACGGGCATCGGCATCACCTACGGCAACTTCACCGTGTCCGTGGACGCCGTCACCGCCCTCGCCGGCAACCTGATCACCAGCGCGACCCAGGCCGCGCTCAACATCAGCGCTTCCCTCGCCTCCCTGGGCGCGGCCCGGGGCGCCATCGGCGCCGGCGAAGAGTCGCTCCAGGCCTACTCCAACGTGCTGGGCATCCAGATGCAGAACCAGACCGCCCAGTTGAGCCAGATCCAGGACGCCAACATCGCCGACGAGGTGGTGAACCTCACCAAATACCAGATCCTGCAGCAGTCCGGCATCAGCGCCTTGTCCAAGGCGAACACCGCCGCCCAGGGCATCCTCACCCTCCTCCAGTAGAGCCATAAACGGACGGGGCCGGGTCACTCGTGATCCGGCTCCTCCCCATGCTCGTCCAGCCACTCCAGCAGCCTGCGGATGCCGACGCGGTAGATGCAGCCGGACACGGTACGGCGCACGCCGTGGTAGAGCATCAGCCAGCCCCGGGGGGTCTCCAAGGGCGGGGCGGCCAGGCCGGTTTTGCCGGCATCCCACCATCCGCCCCGGCGCCCGGAACTCTTGCGCGTGGGCACGCCATGGACCTCGCGCAGCAGCCCGGCGCCGTGCGCGTTCAGGGTCTGGGCCGCTTTCCAGTAGGAGACGGGATCCTCCTGGGCGATCTGCACCCGCACGCATTCGGGATAGGCGTGGTTTTTCATCGATTCATTCATGGCCAGGACGAAACGTTCCAAGCGTGGGAACCGGGCGGTCAGGGCCGCCCGGAGATTCGCGGTGAAGGTGGCGGTGCCGCAATGGCGCGGGGTGTGGTTGCCCAGGATGGCCATCCTGCGGAGCGCGCCGGTGGCGCCAGATAGACTCATAAGACCTCCTGGATGCCGTGCGGCTGTATGCCTGCATGGGGGAACCCAGAAGTTAAAGGCAAACGATATGCCATTCACCTCACGGGAAATAACCCCTGATCGGCTTGGGTGTCACCGTCAAAATATATAATATGTATTTTGTCGCTCATTCATAACGGATTTTGTTCCATCATTCTGATCCCCCCAATGACCCGCCAGACCTCGATCTCCATGGCCACGGCAATATCTGTTGCTTCATCTTCTTGTCAACGCTGTCTCCATCCGTGCTAGCATGGTCATCACTTGGCCTGCGTCAAATTTTTTAAGTTATTTTTTTAATAATATTCATTTTTGGCTGGTTGGCTCGCCCCCTCCGCCCATCCAGCCAGGATCCATGGAGCCGGAATGCACACCACGGACCTTGATCTCAAGGAACTGTTCCGGGGGGAGCGGCAGGAGCCCATGGGCATGGTCGCCCGGAGCCTGGCCATGCGCCAGCTCATCGACCTGGCCCTGCGGGTGGCCAGGGTGGATTCCACCGTGCTTATCAGCGGCGAAAGCGGCACCGGCAAGGAACGGGTGGCCGGCCTGGTGCACCACGCGTCGTCCCGGGCGCCGGGGCCGTTCATCGCGGTCAACTGCGGGGCGATCACCGAAACCCTGCTGGAAAGCGAGCTGTTCGGCCACGTGAAAGGGGCCTTCACCGGCGCCCTGCAGGAGCGCCCGGGCCTGTTCGAATCGGCCAACGGTGGCACCCTGCTGCTGGACGAAGTGGGCGAGGTCTCTCCGGCCATGCAGGTCAAGCTCCTGCGGGTCCTGCAGGAGCGGGAGATCCGGCGGGTGGGCGAGAGCACCACCCGGGCCATCAATGTGCGGGTCATCGCCGCCACCAACCGGGACCTGGCCCAGGAGATCGCCGAAGGGCGGTTCCGCATGGACCTCTACTACCGGCTGCACGTGGTGGAACTGCAGGTGCCGCCCCTGCGCCAGCGCCGGGAGGACATCCTGCCGCTGGCCCGGATCCTGCTGTCCGAAGCCGCGGCCCGGCTCAACCGCCCGGTGTCGGAGCTGTCCTCCCGCGCCGCGGACCAGCTCCTGCGCTACCATTGGCCGGGCAACGTGCGCGAGCTGGAGAACGCCGTGGAACGAGCCGTGGCGCTGGCCCAGGGGGGCCATGCGGAGGTGGAGGACCTGCCCGAGGAGGTGCGCCAGGCGATCCCGGTCCCGCTGGTGACCTCCCCGGTGAAACACCTGGAGGCCATCGAGAAGGATTACATCCTGGCAGTGCTCGACCTCAACGGGGGCAACCAGGCCCGCACCGCCGAGCAGCTGGGGATCGGCACCGCCACCCTCTACCGCAAGCTCAAGCGCTACGGCATGACCCGGAGCGCCTGCCCGGGCGCGCTCCGGAAACAAGCGTGAACGCTACCTATCCTGCACGCCTGGCGAATTCCCGGGCGGCGGCGGAAAAGACCGCCGAAGTCCCGGATCGCGCTGGCATGATTCAATCATTCAGAAACCCATCTCCCTGGCGGCCGCGATGAAACAGATCAGCATCTTCAACCACGTCCTGGGACCGGTCATGCGCGGGCCTTCCAGCTCCCACACCGCCGGCGCCTACCACATCGCCTCGGTGGTCCGCTCCCTGATGGGGGGCACCCCGGCGCGGGTGGTGTGCGCCTTCGATCCGGGCGGGTCCTACGCCCACACCTACGCCCAGCAGGGCGCGGACCGCGCATTCGCCCAAGGGCTCATGGGCCGCCCGCTGACCGGGGAGGACTTCTTCCGCGCCCTGGAGCGGGCTCCCGGCGCGGGCCTGGAGCTCCGCTTCGAAGTGCGCCCCATCCCCGGCGCCGACCACCCCAACCTGGCGCAAATCCGGGCCCAGGCGGCGGATGGCCGCGGCCTGGACCTGCTGGCCCGCTCCATCGGCGGAGGGGATTTCGAGGTCACCAGCCTGGACGGCTGGCCCGTGCTGTTCAGCGGCTGCGGCTACGACCTAGCGGTGACGGTGACGGAGGAGGGCCTGCCCGCCGTGCTGGCCGGGATCCAGAAGCACGGGGCCCTGCTCTCCCCGCCGGCGGTCCAGCGGCGGGGCTCCGAGGCCATGGTGCTGGCGCGGCGGGCGGATCCCGCGGGGGAGCTGCTGGCGCGGCTGCGCGGCCTGCCCGGGGTGGCGCGGGCGCTCCAGGCCGATCCGGTCTATTTCGTCCAGACCGGCGCGATGCTGTTCCACAGCGGCGCCGAGCTGGTGGCCCAGGCCGAAGCCCGGGGCGTCTCCATGGGCGGGCTCGCGCTGCTGTCCGAGGCGGGGCTGCTGGGCCTGGAGCCCCGGCAGGTGGAGGCGGAGATGCTGCGCCGCTTCGAGGTCATGGCCCAGTCGGTGCGCCACGGCCTGGATCCGGAGTTCCGGGGCATGCAGTTGCTGGCGCCCAGCGCCGGCGCGGTGTTCCAGGCGGAGGCCCAGGGCCGCCTGTCCCTGGGCGGGCCGCACCTGCGGGCCGCGGCCCGGGCCATGGCGGTGATGCACGTGAACGGCGCCATGGGCGTGGTCTGCGCCGCCCCCACCGGCGGGGCCGCCGGCACCCTGCCGGGAACGCTGGTGACCCTGGCCGAGGAACGCGGCCTGGACCCGGCGACCATCGCCCGGGCCCTGCTGGCCGCGGGCGCGGTGGGCGTCATCGTGGCCACCCGCGCCACCTTCGCCGCGGAAGTGGCCGGGTGCCAGGTGGAGATCGGCGCCGCCGGCGCCATGGCCGCGGCGGCGGTGGTGGACGCCATGGGCGGCTCCGCGGCGCAGGCCTGCCAGGCCGCGGCCGTGGCCTTCCAGAACACCATGGGCCTGGTCTGCGACCCGGTGCAGGGGGTGGTGGAGATTCCCTGCCACACCCGCAACGCCGTCGCCGCCGCCAACGCCTTCCTGTGCGCGGACCTGGTGCTGGGCGGGTACCGGAACCCGGTGCCCCTGGACGAGACCCTGGACGCGGTCTACGCCGTGGGCCGGATGCTCCCGTCCGAGCTGCGCTGCACCGCCAAGGGCGGCCTGGCCCTCGCCCCTTCCGCCCGCTGCATGAAGCCGCAGGGTTAGTACCACTGGAGCGTCCGTTGTCCCGCCCGTCGCGCCTTCCTGTTTCGTCCGGGTCCCTCGGCGATGCGCCGACCCACCGGTGCGTGAATCTCTTGAAGCGTCCTCGCTGCGCTGCGGGCGCTGCAAAAGTTCACGCTGGCCTTTCCCGCCTGGTTTTTTGGATACGTCACCAGTCATTGGAAAACGTTTCGCGGCAACCATTCCGGGACTTGGGGCCTATAGGATCAGACCATCGCCACCTTTGCCATTGAACCGCAACCTTGAATCCAGGCGGGGAAGGCCTGCGTCAGACCTTGGATCGCGCGCAGGCGGCGAAGCCGCCGAGCACGTTCCAAGGATCTGACGCACCGGTGGGTCGGTACATTGCACCGGGACCCGAACGAAACAGGAAGGCGCGACGGGGCGGGACAGCGGACACCTCAGGTTAGGTCAGCGCCGCCCTCAGGAACTCGGTGACCAGCGGGTGCGGGCGGGCCGCGGTGGAGCGGGCCTGGGGCACGTACAGGGTGCCCAGGAAGAAGGGATGGCCGGGCAGTTCCAGCACCCGCAGCTCCCCCTCGGCATCGGCCCCGGTGAACTGCAGGGGCCCCTCCTTCAGCACGTCGACGCAGTCGGGGTTGATGCCGAAGTTGCAGTAGTAGCGCTCCTTGGCGGTGAGCGCAGCGTAGATCCCGGCCACCCGGGAACCGGGCGTGAAGCTCAGCTCCATGGTCCGCCCGGCCAGGGAGCAGGTGAGTTCCGAGATGAAGAGGGTGGACGCGTAGGGATCGTATTCCTCGTGGTGGGCCTCCCGGAAGCCCAGGGCGTTGCGGGCGTACTCCAGCACCATGTGCTGGAACCCGCCGCAGGTGCCCAGGCAGGGGATGCCGTCCTTCCGGGCCTGGCGGATGGCCCAGAGGGTCTGCTCCAGGTTCTTATACGGGCTGCCCGGCGCCACCCAGATGGCGCCGAAGCGCTGGAACAGGTCCGGGGTGATGTCCTCGGTGGATACCCAGACGGCATCAATGTCCGCCTCCAGCAGGCGACGGGAATGGCCGACGGCGGCGTCTGTGGCCGCGTGCGGCGGAAAGGACGGGTTGTGCTCACCCAGCAGGGCGATCGGCTTGTGCATCGGGAACTCCGGGAAACCCAGTCCTTCCAAGGCGGGCAGGCAGAGATGGGGATGGTGGTGCCACCAGGATGGCATAAGCCAGGGAAAGGGTCGCCTTCCGTTGGAGTGAACCTTTAATGGCCTGGCCACAGATTGGAAGTGGAGGCCAAGTTTCAATTGGATTCCATGTTTTATCCAACGCTAAACCAAGCGGGCGAGTAGAATCGTCCCACCTTCCACGGAGCAGCCCATGCAACTCAGCGCCCGGAACGTCCTCAAAGGCCGCGTCACCCAGGTGACCCACGGAGTGGTGGAGTCGGAGATCACCATCCAGCTTTCGCCGGGGGTGGAGATCGTCTCGACCATCACCAAGTCATCCGCCGAAAGGATGAAGCTCAAGCCCGGCGATGCCGCTCAGGCCATCATCAAGGCGTCCAACGTCATCATCGCCGTGGATTGACCCCCGGCCGCACCGGGTTGGCCGAGGCCTCGCCCACCACCGTGGTCCAGGGGCGCACGCTCCAGCTGGTGACGATGCCGTTCAGCACATAGGGATCGGCGGCGGCGAAACGCTCGGCCACGGCCGGGCTGTCGCCCTGGAACAGCAGCAGGGCGCCGTCCACCGGATCGCCCACCGCTCCCCCCAGCACCAGTTCGCCCCGGTCACTGGCCTGCCAGGCCAGGTCCAGGTGCGCGTCGCGAAAATCTCCCCGCCGCTGGAGATAGTCCGGGGCGGTGACATAGGACAGCAGGTAGTGCATAAGCCCTCCTTGAAGCATTATTCCCGCAGCTGCTCCACCCGGGCCAGGAAGGCCGGGAACAATTCCAGCGCGCGGCCGTAGTCGTAGTTCTTGATCCGGGCCTTCAAGGGCGCCAGGGACTCCTGCAGGGGACCGCCCTTGAGCAGGGCCGCCAGTTCCGCCAGGACCTGGCCGGCCCTGGCGTCGTCTTCCCGCAGGGCCTGCCGGAGCGCCTCCAGCAGCCCCAGGAGGGCCAAGCGGTCCAGCGCCGCGGGCGGGTCCCCGGGCGCCTCCGGCAGCAGGGCGAGGCTGTCGGCCAGCTCCCGCAGCCGCTCCTGGACCGGTCCCAGCAGCTCGGCCCCGCCACCCCGGCGCAGGATCGCCATGGCCACCTGCTGGTTCAGTTCGTTGTCCTCGGCCAAAAGCACGTGGATCCCCTGCAGCGGAGCCGCCCCGCCCGGCCGTGCCGCGGCCTCTGCGCCGCGCGCCCGGGCCCCTCCGTCCCGTTCCGGGTCCGCCTCCGCCAGCGCCAGCACCAGGGCGAAGCTGCTGCCCTGGCCGGGCCGGCTGGACACTTCGATGTCCCCGCCCATGAGCCGGGTCAGGCGCCGGGAGATGGCCAGGCCCAGGCCGGTGCCGCCAAACCGGCGGGTGGTGGAATCGTCCGCCTGGGTGAAGGGCTGGAACAGGGCCGCCACCTGGTCCCCGGTCATGCCGATGCCAGTGTCGCTCACCTCGAAGCGCAGCCGGCATTGGCCAGGTAGTCCTGCTGCTGCGCGGTCAGGCTGGTGCCCTGGAGCAGGTGGATGAAACCCAGCACGGCGTTGAGCGGGGTGCGGATCTCGTGGCTCATGTTGGCCAGGAACGCGCTCTTGGCCTGGCTGGCCGCGTCCGCGGCGTTCTTCGCGGCCTTCAGCGCCTCCTCGGTGCGCATCAGCTCGGTCACGTCCTCCTTCACGGCCACATAGCAGGTGATCCGGCCCTTCTCGTCGAACACCGGGGCGATGGTGGCCTTCTCCCAGAACAGCTCCCCGTTCTTCTTGCGGTTGTTGAACTTGCCCCGCCAGACCCGGCCCGACTGGATGGTCTTCCAGAGCTCCCGGTAGAACTCCTTCCCGTGCAGGCCAGACTTGAGCTCACGGGTGTTCATGCCCACCGCCTCCACGGCGGAATAGCCGGTGAGGGCCTCGAAGGTGGAGTTGACGTATTCGATGGTGCCGTCCAGGCCGGCGACCACCACCGTTGCCGGGCTCTGTTCCAGCGCCAGCCGCAGCTTGCGGATCTGGGCCTCCTGTTCCCGCAGCGCGTCCTCCGCGCGCTTGAGCCGCAGCAGGGCCCTGACCCGCGCCGCCAGTTCCACCGGAGGCACCGGCTTGGCCAGGTACTCATCGGCGCCGGCCTCGAACGCCTCGACCTTCTCGTGGGACGCCAGCAGGGCGCCGGTGAGCACCAGGATCCGCACCGAGGCGCTGGCCGGACCGCCGCGCACCTTGCGGCACAGGTCCAGGCCATCGCCATCGGGCAGGCTGCGGTCCAGGATCACCAGGTCCGCCCCCCAGGCCGTTACCGCCCCCAGCCCGTCCGCCAGCCGGCACACCGGCAGCGTCTCCCATTCCGGCTGTTCCAGGGCGGCCAGGATCATCCGGGCCATGACCGGATCGTCCTCCACCACGAGGATCCGCGCCCGGCGGTCCATGGGCGTCAATCCCGGTAGGCGGACGTGACCGCCAGGATGTCTTCCAGGCGGGCCAGGAAGGCCTCCACCACCTGGGGCTGGAAGTGCGTGCCGGAGCCCCGCTTCAGTTCCTCCACGGCCGCCTCCACGGTCCAGGCGGGCTTGTAGGGGCGGACACTGGTGAGGGCGTCGAACACGTCGGCCACCGCCACGATCCGGCCCACCTGGGGGATCTCCTCCCCGCGCAGACCTCGCGGGTAGCCGTTGCCATCCCATTTTTCATGATGGGTCAGCGCCACCTCCGCCGCCATCCGCAGCAGGGGGGAGGGGTGGCTGCCGATGATGCCGTGGCCGATCTCCGGGTGCCGGCGCATGATCGCCCATTCCTCCGCGTCCAGCTTGCCGGGCTTCAGCAGCACCCGGTCGGGGATGCCGATCTTGCCGATGTCGTGCATGGGTGCGGCGGTCAGCAGGGTCTCCGCCTCCTGGCCCGGGAGCCCAAGCTCCAGGGCGATGATCTGGCTGGCGTGGCTCATGCGGATGACGTGCATGCCGGTCTCGTTGTCCCGGTACTCGGCCGCGCGGCCCAGACGCTGGATGATCTGCAGGCGGGTCTCCTGCAGCTCCCGGGTGCGGTCGCGCACGGCCGCCTCCAGGGCCCGGTTCTGGTCGTGCAGGGCCAGGTGGGTCCTGACCCGGGCCCGGACCCGGGGCGCGCTGATGGGCTTGGTGATGTAGTCCACGCAGCCCAGGTCGAAGCCCTTCTGCTCATCCTCCGGGGTCTCCTTGGCGGTGATGAACAGCACCGGGATCCGCCGGGTGAGCGGGTTCGCCTTGAGTCGCCGGATCACCTCGTAGCCGTCCATGCCGGGCATCATGATGTCCAGCAGGATCAGGTCCGGCGGCTCGTCCTGGGCGGCCACCTCCAGGGCCCGGGCGCCGCTGGTGGCCACCTTCACCCGGTAGGTGGGCGCCAGGACGCCCGTGAGGATGTCGATATTCCCTGGGGTGTCATCCACGACCAGGACCGTGGCGAGCGGTGCGAGCGGGTCCGACAAGCGCGCCTCCTGAAGTGCTTCCAGCATACGTGCCCATGGCCGCGCTGATGTTAGCACCTTTAGATCACGTTTTGATTAAACTCCCGAGCTGGGCACAGCAGCCGTAACAGAGCAGGCTCCGTAACGGCTGCTACACTTTTGTCCGGACCCGTCCATCTCCTTGCAGGATCATGGAAACGTCCACTTGGTCGGGTGAGTCTTGGCCCGTCGCGGGTGCGAGCGCGGAGGAAGGCCCATGACCAGCCAGATATTCTTCAACGGCGGCTTCTTCGATGAAACCGAGAAGCTGCTCAGCGTCCAGGACCGGGGGCTGTGTTTCGCCGACGGTCTCTTTGAAGTCATCCGCTGCGTCGGCGGCAAGTTCCTTCTTTTCAGCAAGCACGTGGCGCGGATGCGGGAGAGCGCCGCCTCCCTGCGCATGGAGCTCCCCTACGCCGGGGAAGAACTGCTGCGGGCCTGCGCCGAACTGTCCAGGCGCAACGGCATCATTGAAGGGGAGCTCTACCTGGAGCTCACCCGCGGCGAAGCGCCCCGCTACCACACCTTCCCCGAAGGGGTCAGGCCGAATTTCTTCATGGTGCTCAATCCCCTGCGCCGGATGCCCGAGGGCTGCTGGACCCGGGGGGTGGCCACCGTCACCTTCCGGGACATCCGCTGGGGCTGTTGCCATCTCAAATCCATCAACCTGCTGCCCAACGTCCTCGGCAAGCAGTACGCCAAGGAGCACGGCGCCTTCGAGGCCCTGTTCTTCCGGGAGGACACCCAGGGCAAGTACCTCACCGAAGGCCCCAGTTCGACCCTCTTCGCCATCAAGAACAGGGTCCTGTTCACGCCCGAACTGGACAACATCCTGCCGGGCACCACCCGGAAAGTGGTCATGGAACTGGCCGGGCGGGACGGCATTGAGGTGCGGGAGGTGCGGTTGCGCCTGGAGGATTTCCTGGGCGCGGACGAGGCGTTCATCTCAAGCACGGTTTCGGAAGTCATGCCGGTGATCCGGGTGGACGACCAGACCATAGCCGGCGGCGCCAAAGGCAGGCTCACGGACCGGCTGCAGACCCTCTACTGGGATTTCAAGCAGGACCACCTGGAATAGGGAACCTCGCGACAATCAGCTCTCGGTTTCCAGGTTGTAACTGTCCGGGCCGATGGCTTCCTCCTGGCGGTGGACATAGGTCACCACTAGCCTGTCGCCCTGGAACTCATACAGAAGCCGAAGAGGTTTCACCAGGATCTCGCGATAGAAACCGGTGCCGAATTCAGGCACCCACCGCCCCAGGTCCGGGAATCTGGCGATATGGCGAAGGCTCAGATCCACTCGCTGGCGCAGACGGCGAGCGACGTCAGGACTGAAATTGCCAATAGTGGCGAGCCGTTCGCTGAACTGTTCCGCGGCAGGCTCAGTCCACAGGATGGTCAGCTCCATTTGGCCGTCCGGGCCATGACGTCTTCATGTGTTTGGGTTCGCCCCTCAGCCATGGCTTTTTGGCCACGGATGATCCCCTCCAGAAGTTCGATCTTTCGTTCCTGCATACGGTAACTGCTCACATCCATTAGAATGGCTGCCTCACGGCCATGCTCGGTGATGAGCAGTGGCTCCTGCTCCCGCTGAAGGGCCTCGATGATCTCGGTGGCCTTGCGCTTGATGTCGGTGACGGGAACAAGTCTTGGCAGCATGAGTAGCCTTGAAGGAGGTGCAAGGGCACCAGTGATACAATTCTAGTCTTTCAGTGGTTGTTGGCAACCCCTTAGACGTAGGGGTTCCTGGCCACCTCCTCCATGATCCATGTGCTGAAGGTCTGCAGCTTCGCACTCATGGGGGTGGCCCTGGGACGATTGAGGTAGTAGGCACAGCCGAGATCAATCCAGAGGTCGAAGGGCTGCACCAGTCGCCCCGAGCGGACATCCTCCTGGATCAGCTCCACAAAGAACAGGCCGAAGCCGTGCCCATCCAGCACGACCCTTCTGAGCGCATGGGTGTCGTCGATGCGGACCGAGGCGAAGGGGCCCGGGTCTGGAACCCCGGCGGCCGCGAACCATTGTTGCCAGTGCGCCCGGTCGAACTCGTAGAACAGCGTGTGGCCGAGCAGATCCCTGGGCACCAGCTTGCGCCCCAGCCTCTCCAAGTACCCGGGGGTGCAGATAGGGGTGAGCCGGCTGGTCATCAGCAGGGTCGATTCCACCTCCGGCCACTTGCCGTGACCCCAGGTGATGCCGGCATCGATCCGGTCGTGCAAGAAATCCACGGTCTGATAGGTGTGGTGCAGGACCAGGTTGATGCCCGGATGGCGCAGCCACAGGCTGCCCAGCCTCGGCGTCAGCCAGCGCAGCGAAAAATAGGGAGGCACGCTCACCGTGAGCGAATCCTCCTTCACCGCGCGCCGGATGTTGCGCAGGGCCGCGGCCAAGGCCTCCAGCGGCGCGGAGCAACCCGCCAGCAGCTGGGAGCCTTCGGCCGTCAGCTCGATCCGCCGATGCAGACGGCGGATCAACTGCACCCCGAGGTCCTGCTCCAGGTGGCGCACATGGTGGCTGAGCGCCGCCTGGGTCACGAACAGTTCCTCAGCCGCCCGCTTGAAGCTGCCATGGCGGCCAACCGCTTCAAAGGCCCGCAGCTGGGTGATCGAGGAGGTGGTCAGGTCCATGGAGAAGAGATTACGCTTTAGTCAAACTAACTTGACAAAGAAAAATATCAATTGAGCAACCTATGACTTTCCATTCAACTTGATGGAAGCGTAAGTAAACCTTGGGTCACAACGAGTCATAGGGAGAAGAATCATGGACCTCAAACGCACGATCGTGGACCTGATGCCAGCACCTCTGGTGCGGATCTTCGCTTCCCCCTACATCGCCGGGAAGGGTGTCTCCGCCGGCGTGTCCAAGGCTGACGAGCTGCACAGCAAGCTGGGCCTGTCTTCCACCATCGACCTGCTGGGCGAGGAAGTGTTCCGCCGGGAGGACGTGGAAGCCACCGTCCAGGTCTATTTCCGCATGATCGAGGCCCTGAAGGGCCGCTCCTTCGCCAGCATCAGCCTCAAGCCCACCCAGCTGGGCATCAACGAGAGCGTCGCCTACTGCCAGGACAACCTCCGCCGCATCGCCGCGGCGGCCGACGCCCAGGGGCTGCGCATCACCCTGGACATGGAAGACCGGAACTTCACCGACCGGACCCTGCAGATGTTCAAGGCCGTCCGGGACGAGTTCGACAATTTCGGCACCGTGCTGCAGAGCCGCCTGTTCCGCACCGGCGATGACATCAAGGCCTTGCACACGAAGCCCTGCAGGGTGCGCATCTGCATCGGCATCTACAAGGAGCCGGCCGAAGCCGCCCTCCAGGACAAGCCGGCCATGAAGCAGAAGCTGTTCGATTACGTCCAGACCCTGCTCGACCACGGCCACTACCCCGAGATCGCCACCCACGACGAGCCCCTGATCCACCGTTGCATCGAGTTCCTGGACAAGCGGGGGGTGGCGAAGGATGCCTACGAGTTCCAGATGCTTTTGGGCGTGCCCCGCACCCAGATCCAGAAGGACATCATCGCCCGGGGCCAGATCGTGCGGCTCTACGTCCCCTTCGCGGAAGAATGGAAGTATGCCGTGCACTACCTCAAGCGCCGCCTCGCCGCCAATCCCGCCATGGCCATCATGGTGGTGAAGAACATGTTCGGCTGACAACGCCTACCCCATCCCACCCTTCCGCCGCCCGGAAACTGTGGAACCGGTCCCGGCCGACGATGAGGTGGTCGCCCAGGGGTACCCCCAAAGCTTCCCCGGCGGAGCGCAGGCGCCGGGTGAGCAGGATGTCCTCCCGGCTGGGAGTGGGGTCGCCGGAGGGGTGGTTGTGGAAGGCCACGGCGGTGCTGGCGCCGTAGCGCAGGGCCTCGCGGTAGAACTCCCGGGGGCTGATGAGGGTGGCGTTGCTGGTGCCTTGGCTGAGGATCCGGTCGGCCAGGAGGTCGCCTTTGCTGTTCAGGGCGAGCAGGCCGAAGCGCTCCTCGGTCCAGCCGTGGCAGCGGGACAGAAGGTAGGCGCCGCAGGCGCGAGGGGAGTTGATGCGCGGAGGGGTCTGGCCGCCGCGCCGGCTCCGGCGGCAGAGCTCCTGGGCGGCCCACAACTGGCAGGCCCGGGCCGGGCCGATGCCGGGCAGCGCGGTCCAGTCCCCCAGCCCCTGGACCAGGATCCCAGCCAGGCCGCCGCAGCGGGTGAGCAGCTCCTGGGCCGCCTCCACGGCGCTGAGGCCGCGCCGCCCGGTGCCCCAGAGCAGGGCGAGCAGGTCGGCGTCGCTCAGTTCCTCGCCCCGGCCCGCCAGGAGGCGCTCCCGGGGACGCTGGTCGGGGGAAAGATCGGACATTTTCATGGCTACTCCCTCACCCATCGACGCTGCCGGTGGCGCCAGCGCAGGAGCGTGAGCCGGCCGTTGTCCGACAGGCGCAGGCACACGGCGTCCCGCCCGTCGGTGAGGAACCAGGTGCTGGCCTCGGCGGTGCGCCCGGGGCTCACGGTGATGCAGGGATGGGCCTGGCCGGTGAGGTGGGCCCGGCGGGTGTCCTCCATGCCCGGGGGCAGGGGGAAGGCGGGATGGGGGATGCCCCAGCGCACGCCCCGGGGCAGGGCCAGCGGCAGGACCTGGGCGCAATCCCGCCGGCCCCGACAGTCCGGAACGTGGCCCCCCAGGGCCACCCGCACGGGGCAGCCCCTGGCCCGGGCCAGCAGGAAGGCCTGCTCCACGCTGGCCCGCAGCTCGCCCTGCACCGCGTTCAGGGCCGGGCTGCCCGCGGTCAGCGCGAACGCGGCCAGACCGCCCAGAATGCCGATGAGCCCCAGCACCAGGGTCGCCTCCAGCAGGCTGAAGCCGGCCGGGATCCGAACGGCGCCGGCGCTCATGCTCCGGTGTCGTCCACGGTGATGTAGGGCCGCAGCCGGAGAAAGGTCTTTTCGCCAATGCCCTTGACGTTCATGAGGTCCTCCGGGCGCTGGAAGGAGCCGTGCTCCTCGCGGAAGGCGACGATCCGCTGGGCGGTCTTGGGGCCCACCCGGGGCAGTTGCATGAGCTCGGTCACGGTGGCGGTGTTCAGGTTGATGGGGTGCTCGGGCGGCGGGCGGGAGCCGGCCTGGAGCAGCGCCCCGGATGAGGCCAGCAGGAGGGCCAGTGCGAGGAGCCAGGTTCTGAGCAGGGGCATGAGCATGTCGCGCATGGACAGGGAGGGATCAAGCCCCATGCCGGAATGAAGGAAGTCTGGGCCCAGCGGTTGCTAATCGGCCAGGCCTGGAACCGTCATCGGCCGGTGACGCGGGCTTGTCCTTTTTTATGCAAATCGCCTTTTCCCCATGGTTATCGGAGACATTCCCCGGTCATGCACGGAGTATTTTCATGACACCTGCCGGGCTCGACGATATCGTATGAGAGCCTGGGGTGGCGATGGACCTATGATCAAAAAAGTCTGCAAGGCCGACTTGAAACTGGGCATGTTCATCCACGACCTCAACTGTGGCTGGATGGACCATTCCTTTCTCCGCAACAGTTTCATGCTGCGCAAGGAAAGCGACCTGCAGAAGATCATCGAGAGCGGCATCTCCGAGGTCTACATCGACACCATCAAGGGCATCGATTCCGGCCAGGCCCCGACCCAGGCGGAGGTGCAGGCGGACCTCACGACCAGGATCCTGGAGACGCCCGACCCCAAGCTCCAGGCCGGCGAGAAGACCTCCCACGCGGAAGAACTGGGCTTCGCCAAACAGATCCAGAAGGAAGCCAACAAGGTGATCCACTCGGTCCTGGGCGACGTGCGCCTGGGCAAGCAGATCCAGGTGGAGCGCCTGTCGCCGGTGGTGAGCCAGATCACCGAGTCCATCCTGCGCAACCAGGGCACCCTGGTGAGCCTGTGCCGGATCC
>PLUC01000135.1 GCA_003165415.1 Holophagaceae bacterium | reverse complement strand
CCCGGGTTCCGCACCAAAGTCACTAACTACCTTTGCTGCCAATCCCGAGGCCCCGATTTAGTGCCTATGGCCCCGGATTTTAGCGCGGTTCAGACCCAGGTGCGGATGGGCTTCATCGGGTCCCCGGCGATGCCCAGGAGACGGTAGATCTCCCTCGGGCGTGACTCGGGAATGCTGCCGCGGCGGATGGCCAGTTTCCGGCCGTCTGCTGTCGGCATGACCACGGTGGCGACGTGGTGGGTGCTCAATTCCTTGCGGAGGGTTTCCCAGCTGGTGTGATCGCCCGCCTGCTGCAGGAGGTGTTCGATGGCCGCCTGCAGGTGGTAGGCCAGGACGCAGAGGAATATGTGGGTCTCCACCCGCGTCTCCTTGCGGTGGTAGACCGGGCGCATGTCCAGCGTTCCCTTCAAATCACGGAAGGCGGATTCCACCCGGGTGAGCACCATGTAGGTTCTCCAGATCTCCTCCGGCTCCATGTCCTGGCGCGAGGTCTTCAGGAAGTAGGCACCATCCAGGTCCTCCGCCCTGGCTCGCTTGTCCTCCTTCACCGGCCAGACCAGGACACCGTCCTGGCGCTCCATTCCGTAATAGCGCGCGGCGCGGGAATAGCGTTCCCGGAGTCTTCCGATCCGCTCGAACAGGTCGGCATCGGTCAAAGGGTGGTTCTTTTCCTGGGCCAACCGGACCCGCTCCCCCAGCTTCTCCAAGTCCTTGAGCAGGCGCTTCTCCTGGCGCTCCCGGATGGCTCGATCCTTCTCGGCCCTGGCCGGGCTCACGCACAACAGGAAGGTGGTTTCCTCCCGTTCGATCCGCTTGATCCGGATCGGAGTCTTCATGGCGCTGGGCTGCAGTTCCGCCCAACCTTGGAGTTCTTCGAACTCGTCCAGCAGCGGACCGCGCTGGTTCTGGAAACCGGCCACCAGGTAATGGTGGTGACGTCCACGCACCAGGTTCAGGTTCGTTTCACTGGCGAAGCCCCGATCCATGACTACGGTGAATCCACTTTGGATGCCCGTCCGCTGTTCCAGGGCATTCAGCATCGCTTCAACCGTTTTCCCATCGGGGGTGTTGCCGGCAAAGATCTCGTGGCCGATGGGGAAGCCATCACCATCCAGCATCAGGCTCATGGCGACCTGTTTGCAGTCAGTCCGCATCTGTTTGTTATGCCCGCGCTTGGCCTTGGGAACCGCCATCACCTGGCCTTCAAAGTGAGTGTTGGTCAGGTCGTAGAGCAGCAGGTGGCCCTTGAGATTGAACAGGGTTTTCTCTCGCTCATGCAGTTCGCGCTCGATCTCGACCCGCTTGCCGTGCAGGGTATCCAGGTTCCGGTAGAACTTGTCCTCGTTGAGCTTCGCGACATCGGTGCCCAGCACGTCGGCGACAGCCACCCGCCCCGCCCACTCCACCATCGCCAACTCCGAAGCAGGCTCGATCAGCCGGTTCAGGGTCATCACCTCGGTCAACTGCCGGGCCGGAATGGAAAGGCCAACATCCTTCAGCACGGTGTCCAGATTTAGCTGCTCCCAAATTTGATGCCCCACATGGAGCGGCCCCACTTCCCGGAGGTCCTGGATCTGGACTCCGGCGGGTTTCACCGCGACCACTTCCGGCACGGCAGGTTCACCAACCAGGGGAACCTCAGTTTCCGGTTCAACTTGGCTCAGCTTGGCCTGGCTCAGCTTGGCCTGGCGTGTCCTGCATAGGCGGACGGCATCCTCGACCCGGGGGTCCGGAAACAGCGACGGTTGGCCGCCCAGAGCTGCCTGGATTCGATCGGCGAGGTCGAGCCATCCTGCTTTGGGCCCCGGCTCCATGTGTCCGAGATTACAGATCACCTTGTGCCGCGGACCGGCGGGTGTAGACACCGATTCGACCAGCAGGTGGTTGACGTAGGTCGTTTCGCCTCTCTTGGCAACCGTACGCTTGATGAACATGGTGTAACTAATGTAAGTCAATACTCAATTGTGTCAATGGTATCTAAAATATTTTTAGTGCCTAAATTGGCACTTTTTCAGATGGGGTACCGCAAACAATCGACTTACGAGGTCCGCAGGGCCTCGAAAGTCGATTGTTGCGAAGACGGTGCGGAACCCGGGTTAGATGCCCCCAGATATGCCCCCAGTTACCCCCGAATTTCACTGGTCGGGGAGATACCTCACCAGACACAAGAAACCCGAAACGGCTTTGTTTTCCAAGGCATTTCGGGTTTCTTCGGACTGCTTCGGACTCATCCTTGGTGGCCCCACAGGGATTCGAACCCTGGACCAAGCGGTTATGAGCCGCCGGCTCTGACCGCTGAGCTATAGGGCCAATGCCATTCTAGCGGCTTATCCAGGCAAGGGAAACCGCCCCTACGCCTTTAACCGGTAGCCCACCCCCGGCTCGGTGATCAGCAGGCGCGGCCGGGCCGGGTCGGGCTCCAGCTTCTTGCGCAGGCTGGCCATGTAGACTCTCAGGTAGGTGGGCTGGGCCGCCGGCACGCCGCCCCACACGTCGTGCAGCAGCTGCTTGTGGGTGAGCACTTTGCCCGCGTGCCTCACCAGCACGGCCAGCAGCCCGTATTCGTTGGGCGACAGGTGCACGAGCAGGCCGTCCAGGAACACTTCCCGGGAGGCGAAGTCCATGCGCAGCGGACCGATCTCCACCACCGGCTCGGTGGCGGCCCCGGCGCTCTCGGCGGAATGGCGCAGGGCTACCCGGATCCTGGCCAGCAGCTCGCCGGACCCGAACGGCTTGGTGAGGTAATCGTCGGCGCCCAGGTCCAGGGCCGCGATCTTGTCCTCCTCTTTGCCCCGGGCGCTGACGATGATGATCGGCACCCGGCTCCAGCCGCGGATCTCCTGGGCCAGCTCCAGCCCGTCCCCGTCAGGCAGCCCCAGGTCCAGCAGCACCACGTCGGGGCTCAACTGGAGCAGCAGGCTCCGGCCGTCCTCCCCGGTGGCGGCCTCCTCCACCCGGTAGCCGAAGGACTGCAGGGTGGCGCGCAGGTAGCGCCGCAGGGGCGCTTCATCCTCGATGATCAGTACGAGCGGGTGGTTCTCGGTCATGGCGGCGGGCTCAGGATGGGCTGTCGAGGAGCAGCTCCGGCGGAGCGCCCTCGACGGGCAGGGTCAAGGTGATCTGGGCGCCACCCAGGGGACGGCTGGCGGCCTTGATGGTACCGCCGTGGGCCTGGATGATGCCCCGGCAGATGGCGAGGCCCAGGCCGGCGCCCTCGGTCGCCGCGGAGCAGCTGCCCCGGTAGAGCTTGTCGAACACCCGCTCCTCTTCGCCTTCGGCGAACCCCGGCCCGTGGTCGGACACCGTGAGCCGGGCCTGGCGCGCCCGCACCCGGCCTTCGATCTCGATCCCCGATCCCGGCGGGCTGAATTTCAGGGCGTTGTCCAGGAGGTTCAGCAGCACCTGCTCCAGCAGCACCGGATCCAGCGGCACCCAGGCTTCGGCCAGGTCGAGGATCAGCGGCCGGTCCCCGAGCTGGTCCTCCATGCGGCCGACGGCGGAACCCACCACCTCCTCCAGGGGCACCCATTCCTTCTTCACCTGGATCTGGCCGGATTCCAGCTTGGTCAGCTCCAGCAGGTTGTTCACCAGCCGCTCCAGCCGGCAGGACTCCTGGTGGATGGTCAGGAGCAGCATGCGCTGGTCGCCGGGGGCGGCTTCGGGCCCCGGGTCCAGCAGCGTGGTGGTGGCCCCGGTGATGGTCCCCAGCGGGGTGCGCAGGTCGTGGGAAACGCTGCTCAGCAGGGTGCTGCGCAACTGCTCGTGGTCGGCCCGCAGGCGCGCCTCGGCGCGTTCCTCGGCCAGCCGGGCCCGCTCCAGGGCCAGGGATATCTGGGCGGCCAGGGCCAGGGTCAGGCCCTGGGGACCGGCGCCGCCGGGAGACGCCCCGGGGGCCTGGAACAGCGCCAGCACCCCCACGGGGGATTCGGTGCCCACCAGGGGCAGGAACAGGCCCCGGGCCCCGGGCAGGACCGCGGTGCCGCGCCCGGCCGGGGCGACGTTCTCCAGGGTCCATTGGGCCACCGCCATCTCGTCCGCGTCCAGGCTGACGCCGGCCATGGTCCTGGGGCCGAGCTGGCCCTTGCGGTCGGCCAGCAGGACCAGGGCCGGCATGCCCAGGGCCTGGCGGATGTAGGCCTCAGCCCGGGCCTGGGTGGCCGCGGCGTCCCCGGCTTCGGCCAGGGCCGCGCCCAGCCGGTAGAGCGCCCCGGTGTAGCCTTCCCGTTCCAGGGCCATGCGGGTCTGGGCCCTGATCCGCTCGGCCAGGTTGGCCACCACCCAGCCGACCCCCAGCATCATCGCGAAGGTGCCCAGATGGCGGATGTCCTCGACCGCGAAGGAGAAGCGCGGGGGGATGAAGAAGTAGTCCAGGGCGGCCACGCTCAGGCCCGAAGCCAGCAGGGCCGCCCAGCGCCCGCAGCGGGTGGCCACCACGGTGATGCAGAGGATGTAGAGCATGACCACATCCGTCAGGTCCAGGCGGCTGAAGATGAGCAGGCCGCCCGCGGTGGCCAGCGCCACCGACCCCAGGGCCGTGCCCAGGCGCCGCAGGGCCGGGTGGTCCATGGCCAGCTCCGGCGGCTCCAGGGCCGGGGCGTCCGGGTCGCCGGGAACGACCCGGACCTCGATCCCCGGATCGCCCCGCAGCAGATCCTCCACGAGGTCGCCCCGGAGCCACGCCAGCCATCTCGGCCGCCGCGGCCTAGGCACCACCAGGGCGGTCACCCCGCGGGCCCTGGCCAGGGCCAGGAAATCATGGGCCACCCGGAACCCCGTGAGGTGGAGCTGCACCACCTCCGCCCCGAGCCGCTCGGCCAGGCGCAACTGTTCCATGCACTGGGCCTCTCGCCGGGGGGAGTAGCGCAGCTGGGATGGCGCCTCCACCTGGGCCGCGAGCCAGGGGCCGGCCTGGGCCATGCGGGCGGCGGCGTGCAGGGCCGCCAGGGATTCCGGCCGGCCGTCCAGGGGCACCATGAACCGGGTCAGGACCGTCCCGCCGGCCCGGGGGGCGGCGCCTTCCTGGCTGACGGCGCGGATGGACACCTGCTAATACTGATCTACAAACTGGGCCACGATCCAGCAGAAGGTGGGCAGCCAGGCGAGGATCACCAGCAGCGACCAGGTCCGCTCCCGGGTGTGGGCCTTGGTGGCGTGGCGGGATTTGTAGGCGGTCTGGGTGCCCGCGGCGCCGATCAGGACGCCCACCGGCAGGAACCAGCCCATGGTCATTTTGCCGCGTCCCTCAGGGCGAGGTTCAGCTCCAGCACGTTCACCCGCGGCTCGCCCAGCAGGCCCAGGGTCCGGCCGTGGCTGGCCTTCGTCACCAGTTCCCGCACCTCCGCCTCGGTCATGCCCCGCGCTTTGGCCACCCGCCTTACCTGGTATTCGGCGGCGGCGGGGGTGATGTGCGGATCCAGCCCGCTGCCGGAGGCGGTCACCAGGTCCGCCGGGACCGGGGCGGGGTTGCCGGGGTCCAGGGCCTGCAGGGCCTTGATCCGGGCCTCGGCGCCCTTGCGCAGGTCCGGATTGCTGGGGGCGAGGTTGGAACCCCCCGAGTTGTCGGCGTTGGTGGGGAAGTCCCCCGTGGCCGACAGGCGGCCCCAGAAGTAGCCCGGATCCTCGGTGAACTGGCCGATGAGCTTGCTGCCCACGACCTGGCCCTTGCGGATGATCAGGCTGCCCTGGGCCTGGCGGGGGAAGAGCATGGCGCCCACCCCGGTGATGGCCAGAGGGTAGGCCAGTCCCGTGATCACGGTCAGGGCGGCGACGCAGACGAGAGCTGGACGGAGTTGGGACATGTCGTTCCTCAAACCAGGTGGGTCGCCACCAGGAAAAGATCAATGAGCTTGATGCCCGCGAACGGCACCAGGATGCCGCCCACACCGTAGACCATCAGGTTCCGGCGCAGCACGGCCGCCGCGCCCAGGGGCCGGTAGCCGACCCCGCGCAGGGCCAGGGGGATCAGGGTCACGATGATGAGGGCGTTGAAGATCACCGCCGACAGGATCGCGCTGTTGGGCGTGTGCAGGCGCATGACGTTGAGCAGCCCCAGCTGGGGATAGGTCACCGCGAACGCCGCCGGGATGATGGCGAAGTACTTG
>PLUC01000038.1 GCA_003165415.1 Holophagaceae bacterium | reverse complement strand
GGAGCAATCGTTGACCTGAAGTGGGGCCTCGATGAATTATTTGTTGGGTTAATAGATGAAAAGGAGAAATCGTAAAAACGCCACCAGATAATTTCATTTGATCTCCAAAAGGCCCTTTGTAAAAAGGGCCTTTTGTTTCTCCTGGCTTTGCCAGAGTATGTGTCAGCGAGTCCGATCAAGCTTACGCAGGTATATTTAGCCCTTGGCTTCTCCCTCTGGTTACGTCCAAAGGAGTGGCCTAGATGGAATTTTGCAATAGAACCGGTTTTGGCGCAGTGGGCTTTGGGGAATTAGTTACCAGTTTTTCCTCTTGATTCACTGCGTTGAGGGAGGATAACCAGGCGGAACCGGTGATCCAGTTCAGTTCGACTCTTCGTTCGGAAGCAGGCCCAGCGCCTTGGTCACGCGATTGAAGTCGATGTATTCTTGCTCCAACCGCAGGTTTCGGCAAATCTTGTTGGTGCGCAGATCGTCGTAGAGGGCGGCTTCTGGTGGGGTGAGCCGCTGAAGGTCCCGGTCCGTGGGGTCATCCTCGGCCACCCAGGAGGGCGCACAGGCCATGAGTGTTTCCCGGTCCATGAGGAAAGACTCGACGTGGGCGAAATGGGCGCGTAGCCCGTCCAGGATGGCGAAGCCGTGGGTGTCCAGGTCACCCCAGTAGTAGATCTCACACTCCTGCAACCACTTCGCCATGCTGAGCGTCTGGTGTCCGTAGCCCGCCCCGAAAATCACGATGCTGTTCTTCACCAAAGGGAAGGCCAGGAAATTGGTCTTGTTCTCGGTGATGAAGACCCGCGATGCAATCTTGCCGATCCCGGCGAAGGATTCCCCATCAAGCTTCACGTCAGGGGTCCCCTGCCCCGGGACAAAAGAGCAGGCAGGGTCCAAGATACGGAAGCGGATGCAGTCGGGCTCGTCGCGGAATCCGTACCGCCGGTTGAACCCGTCCATGCCCGTCGCCTCCTGATCGATCCAGTCCAGGGGGAGGGCCAGATCCAGGAGTTCACTCAATACTCCGCGATGAGCTTCGAGAAACTTCGTGTGGACTCCAGGGATATCCACTTGGCGAAGGTAGATGCCTGGCCGGGGATGGACCAATGCCCAGCGCACCGCGCCCAGCAGGGATGGCCATACAGCCGCCAACCCGAGCGCACGAATGGGATACCGGGTGACCCATGGCACCAGATCAGGGCACTGGTCCGCCGTCACCTTGAGGATGTTGGCGAAGGAGCGGACATCCGCCCACCGAAGCCACAAAGGGGTCGATGACATGGTTCTTTTGCAGGGGGGTGACGACGAGCACCTGGAGCTTCAGCGTGGCGAACAGTTTGAGGGCGTAGGTGGCGGAATCATCCGTTCCCTTGCCGAACGCCTCGTCGATCACCACGAACCGAAAGGTGCGGGAACGGACAGTCTCGACGTCCAAACCGAATTGGTAGGCGAGGCTGGCGGCGAGAATGGTGTAGGCCAACTTCTCCTTCTGACCACCGGATTTGCCAGGGGTTCCTGGAGCAGGCGCAGACGACCGGCATTGAACTCAAGGAGACGCGCGGGAAGCACGACGACCTGGTTGCCGAACTCCAAAGTCTCCGGGCGAGGCGCAGCAACATTCCGGGCGCTCAGGTTAACATTCGGGTGGCCCTGTGCGAGGCGCTGAGGGTGGAGGAAGACCAGCTACCCTTCATCGGGGAACTGCTTCGGGTCAGGGATGAGGAACGGGACTGGGAAGGTGCGGCAGAGCGGGTTCTCCACCAGTTTGGCCTTTCCATGGTGGTCCCGGACGAGCATTACCGGGCTGTCGCCGCCTACGTGGACAAGAACAACCTGCGCGGGCGCCTGGTGTATTTCCGGGTCGGCGCGAAGAGTGCTCCCCGGCTCCAGGAATCCATCTCCCTCCATCCAAACTCCCTGGTCCGAAAACTTGCGATCAACCCGGATTCCGGCTATCGCGCCTGGCTTGAGCGGCAACTGGCGAAGCGCTTCGACCTGGCCTGTTGCATGGAACAGGAACAGTTTGTCCGGGAAGAAAAGGCCATCACCCGGGCGGGGCAGATCAAGACTTCCGGTGATCGCCATGAAAAGGACGATCGGCACGCCATCAACGACCGAAGCACCTACGTGCTCGGCTGGACCAATGCCGCAAAGATAGAGGCCCTGGAGGCCCAGCAAGCGATCCTGGAGACCAAGATTGCCCGGCTCTCCAAAGCCTATGCCGATGCCAACAATTCGTTCAGGGACCTGGGCCGTAAACGAGAGGCCCTGTGCGGCATTGACCAGTATCCGGCCTACTCCGCCATCGATTGGGGTTCTGTCGCCCAGGAGATCAACGAGCTTGAGAAAGCCGTGGCGGCCATCGAACGGGCTTCCAACCGGCTTGCCCAACTGAATGATGACCTGAAGGCGGCTGAGAAGACGCTTGCCGAAATCGTCGTCAAGATTAGCAAGGCCAATGAGAAATCTGGAGCTTTCCAGGCCAGCATCAACAACGACAATGGGGTCCTTGATGAGGTCGTCAAGCTGTTGAAGGACATTCCGGAGACCATCGTGGAACGCTTGGCCGGGTTTTGCGTCGAGTGGCTGAGGGAATTCCAACCACAGGACGGGGCGGCCCCATGGAGCCGCCCCGTTTGTTCGTTTAGGTTTTGGGGGATTCCCGCTGCTATGTACCACTCCTGGCACCAGCGCAGTTAACTCCTTTGTTTTGTTCGCGGTCAAGACTCCATGTAGCCCATGCCCTGGGACTGGCCGCCGGCGTAGTCGATTTCCAGGATGGGGGTGAAGCCCTCCCGGCTGCCGGGGGTGCGGCGGATGGTCCAGGCCGGGCTGACCTTGCTGCGCATGAGCATGGCCCAGTCGGCATCCGGCAGGCGGGGCTGCAGGGGCGGCGAGCAGGCCTTGAGGAACAGCGCGTTGACCGAAACGAAATTCCCCTCCGGATCCGCATCGGTGTTGCTGAACACCAGGTGGTAGAACGCCCCGGCCTTGAGCACCGGAGCCTGGTCGAAGGCCAGCTGCGGATAGAACCGGTCGCTGGTTTCAATCAAGGCCATGCGCCGGACATGGGTGGCGAGCACCTGTCCGGAGGGCCGGTGCAGCGGGGTGCCGTCGTCCGCCTGCAGTTCCACCTTCAGGGTGCCCCCCGACCCGGAGTGGTAGCCCCGACGCTTGAAACTCCAGATGAGGTAGGGACGCGCCCCCCGGAACACCCCGCCCGGATCGGCCCGGAACCGGCAGCTCACCTGGATGCCCGACTTGCCGATGGGGGTATTGGCCAGGGAGTCGGCCCGGATGCCCGGACCGTACAAAGCCCCCTGG
This sequence comes from Holophagaceae bacterium, assembly GCA_003165415.1. Lineage (GTDB taxonomy): Bacteria > Acidobacteriota > Holophagae > Holophagales > Holophagaceae > Mesoterricola. The sequence goes on along the minus strand of PLUC01000038.1, from coordinate 1,883 downwards.
GCACAGAGGCCCAGGGGGAGGAACAAGGACAGGATCGCTGACTTCTCGAAAGTTAGCATCCGAACCCCCTCGGGGTTAGATGCCGTTCAGGGGACGAACATGAACTGCAGGTCGCCGGTGGTCAGATCGGGGGTGCCCCACATGTCCCAGCCGGCCCAGCCGCCGCTGCCGGTGGTGGTGAACTGGGCATAGCCGTTGGAGAAGCAGGTGCTGGCGGCGAAGCCCTTGTCCAGGCCCTTGCGCATGGGGTAGGCCTGGTACTGGGTGTCGGCGGGGCTGGCGAGGGTGAGGTTGTAGCCGACGCCGGAGGACAGCGCGTAGGATATGGGGAAGGTGCAGGTCACCCAGCTGGGGGCGCTGGTGAGCACGCTGGCGGCTGGCACGGTGCCCTGGGCGATGAGGGTGCCGTCGGCTTCGGTCAGCTGCAGGGTCAGGGGGCTGGTGCCGGCCACCCGCTGGAGGCGGATTTTGATCTTGGTGAAGGTGCGGCTGGCCCCGCTCACATGGAAGCCCTCCCGCACCTGGGCGTTGGCCGAGATGGTCTTGGGGTTGGTGGACCACACTTCCAGATAGCTGTTGCCCTGGTTGTCGCCGTCGAGGTAGTCCACTTCCAGGATCGGGGTGAAGCCTTCACGCAGCTTCCAGGCGCCGCTGCCCGCTCGCTCCAGCAGGGCGAACTGGTTGTCGGTGCAGGAGGGCTGCATGGGCGAAGTCTGGGCGTCGGTGTAGAGGCTGTCCAGGGACACGTAGTTGCTCTGCGGGGTGGGGTCCACGTTGGTGAACACCAGGTGGTAGAGGGTGCCTCCCTTCAGGGTGGCGGCGGAGGGGAAGGTCAGCTCGGGGTAGTTGTCGTTCTGGGCGAGGATGTTGCCGTAGCTGACGGTGGCCAGGGCGGAGCCGGTGGGCAGGTGGGCGGCGCTGCCGTCGTCGGCCATGAGCTGCACCTGGATGGTGCCGCCCTGCCCGGCCTGGTAGCCGGCCTTCACCAGGGACCAGATGAAGAACACCCGGATCCCCTTCAGCGCCCCGGCATACTTGGTCTGGAACCGGTAGTCCGCGGAAACCAGGCTCGGGCCGCCCAGCACGGTGTTGGCGAGGGAATCGGCGCCCACCCCCGAGCCGTAGTAGGTGGGGGTCACCGGCAGGGCCGCCGCCACCGGGATGGCCTGGGTGTAAACCGTCTCCACGCCGTCCAGGGTGACCAGGCACTGCACGGTGGCCGTGCCCACGGCGCCGGCGGTGAAATACACCGCGGCGTTGCTGGTAACCCCGGTGAGGGTGCCGCCCTTCACGCTCCAGAGGTAGGTGGCGCCGGTCTGTTCCGGCACGTAGGCGAGGATCTCGGCCATGCCCGCGGACACCAGGGCGGGCGCGGTGATGTAGCCGGTGTTGGCGATGGGGTCGGCGGCGGCGGTGAGGACGGATTTGACCGGAGGCGGGGTGCTGGTGGCGCTCTGCCCGGCGCAGCCCCAGGCCAGGAGACCGGCGAACATGGCGGTTGTTTTTGAAATGCTCATGATAATTCCTTTCCAAAAATTCGCCCAGGCAGCCGGGAAGTCCCGGCCGTCCTACGCCAAGTGGCTGAGTTCAAACGCCCCCGTGCGACCTGCCGCCGCGTGGGAGTTGGTTCTCTATCCACAGCAACGGCGGTGCCAACAGAAAAGGATTTATCTGAATACTTGTTACATCTTGAATATCAACACTTAAATAATCCAGGTGTCCCCGAACCCATGGCCATATCCCGAATCGAGATCCCGCGTCTGGAATCGGGACCGGCCAGGGATCGGCTAATACCGTTGGATCCTGTTTTGATCAGGCGTTCGTGCTGGGCATTAGCATCCGTAGCGGAGCAAGCTCCGCAACGGATGCTCTGCAGTTTGGAC
>PLUC01000197.1 GCA_003165415.1 Holophagaceae bacterium | reverse complement strand
GGCAGGAACCGGTCGGTGATGTAGCGGTTGGACAGGTAGACCGCCGCGTGCAGGGTGGCCGGGCTGTACTTCACCCGGTGGAACAGCTCGTAGCGGCTCTGGATGCCGTCCAGGATCCTCAGGGTCTCGGCCTCGTCCGGCGGGTTGACGTTCACCGGCTGGAACCGGCGCACGAGGCTGCGGTCCTTGTCGATGTACTTGGCGAACTCCTTGTGGGTGGTGGCGCCGATGCACTGCACCTCGCCCCGGGAGAGGGCCGGCTTGAGGATGTTGGCCGCGTCCAGGCTGCCTTCGGCGGCCCCGGTGCCGATGATGCTGTGGATCTCGTCGATGAACAGGACCACGCTGGGGTCCTTGGAGGCCTCGGCGATGATCGATTTCAGCCGCTCCTCGAACTGCCCGCGGTACTTGGTTCCGGCCACCACCAGGCTGAGGTCCAGGGCGTAGATCCGCTTGTCCTGCAGGCTCGGCGGCACGTTGCCTTCGAAGATCTTCTGGGCCAGCCCTTCGACGATGGCGGTCTTGCCCACCCCGGCCTCGCCCAGCAGGATCGGGTTGTTCTTGCGGCGCCGGCTGAGGATCTGGATGATGCGGTCCACCTCCAGGTCGCGGCCGATGAGGTTGTCGAAGATGCCCCGCTCGGCCAGCTCGGAGAGGTTCCGGGCGAACTCGGCCAGGAGCGGATGCTCCTTCTTCTTCTTGGCGATCTTCTCCTCCTTGGTGGCTTCCAGGAGGATCTCCTTGGCGGCGATGAGATCGGCGCCGGCCTCCTTCAGCAGCCGCCCGGCGAGGCTCTGCTCCTCCTTCAGCATGCCCAGCAGCAGGTGTTCCGCGCCCACGTGCTTGTGGTTGAGCTTGGCGCTCTCCTGGGTGGCGTGCTGGAGGATGCGCTTCACTTCCTCTTCCATGGGAATGTCGATGCTGGTGCTGCTGGGCGCGGCCTTCTTGTCGCGCGGACTCAGGGCCGAGATCAGCCGCTCGCGCAGCAGGTTGGTCTGCACGCCCATGCGGTCCAGCAGCTGGATCGAGGTCTTCTCCGCCTCCCGCAGCAGGCCCAGGAGCAGGTGTCCGCTCTGGATGCTCTCGGAACCGAACTGGCTCGCCTCGTAGCGAGCGAAGAACATGACGCGACGGGCTTTTTCGGTGAACTTTTCGAACACGGCTCCCCCCCGGGGAAAGTTCCTTACCCGATACCCCTTTGGGGGCCAGGATAGGATATTCCAGGGTAGCCTCATCCGGCCCTGATGTCCCTACTTGGTTCTGTGAGGCGGACGGCAGTCACGCTAATCTGGAAGTTGGGGGTTGTTCATGACTGCAGGCTCAACGAATCTTGCCATCCTCGGGCTGCAATGGGGAGATGAAGGCAAAGGCAAACTGGTGGATCTCCTGAGCGCCCGGTTCCAGAACGTGACGCGCTTCCAGGGCGGCAACAACGCCGGCCATACCGTCGTGGTCAACGGCCAGAGCATCGCCCTGCACCAGGTCCCCAGCGGCGCCCTCCACCCCGGATGCTTCCTGGTGGTGGGGTCAGGAGTGGTCCTGAACCTTGAAGTATTCCTGAAAGAACTGGAGAACCTGCGCAGCCGCGGGTTCGACCTGGGCGGCCGGCTGCTCATCTCCGACCGGGCCCACGTCATCCTGCCCCACCACATCGCCCTGGACCAGTGGCGGGAGGGCGGCAGCGTCAAGATCGGCACCACCGGCCGCGGCATCGGCCCCGCCTACGAGATGAAGGCGGCCCGCAAGGGTATCCGCATGGGGGACCTGCTCCACCCCAAGACCCTGGCCGAACGGATCCAGCTCGGATACGAGGAAGTGAAGATCCTGCTGGGCGGATCCAGCGCCCTCCCGCCCCTGGAGACCATCACTGCGGACCTGGTCCGGCTGTCCCAGCCCCTGCTGCCGCTCATCGGCAACGCCCAGGAGTACCTGTGGAAGGCCTGGCAGGGCGGCGAGTCCATCCTGTTCGAGGGGGCACAAGCCACCCTGCTGGACATCGACCACGGCACCTACCCCTACGTCACCAGCTCCAACTGCAGCATCGGCGGCCTGTTCACCGGCACCGGCCTGCCGCCCAAGGCCCTGGACCACGTCCTGGGCGTGGCCAAGGCCTACACCACCCGGGTGGGCTCAGGCCCCATGCCTTCCGAGCTGCTGGACGCCACCGGCGAGCGGCTCCGCCAGGTGGGCCGCGAGTTCGGCACCACCACCGGCCGGCCCCGCCGCTGCGGCTGGTTCGACGCCGTCATCACCCGCCACGCCTGCCGCACCAATGGCGCCGACGGCCTGGGCATCATGAAGCTGGACGTCATGGACGGCTTTGCCGAAGTGGGCATGGTGGTCGGCTACCGGGACGGCGCCGGCGGCGTCGGCACCCAGCTTCCCGCCTGCGCCTCCGACTGGGACGAGATCCAGCCGGTGGTCAAGCTGTTCAAGGGCTGGACCGCCCCCACCCGGGGCATCACCGACGCCAAGGACCTGCCCGCGGAAGCCCGCCACTACCTGGCCGCCCTGTGCGACGAGGTGGAGACGCCCATGGCCTACCTCAGCACCGGCCCCGACCGCGCCGAGGGCTACGTCCCCGCCGGCAGTTTCCTGGAGCCGCTGCTGAAATAGCGGGGGGCCTTCAGTTTCAATTAGAAACCAGCCCTGCCCGCCATTCCGTTGATCCGGGCTTCAAGCGACCGGAGCCGTTCGATCACATCTTCGAACGGCTTCGGTTCGGCCCTGCCTTCTCAAAATCATGGAACAGGTCCGACAGCCAGCCGGGGAGTTGGGCGCTCTTCCTCAGTTCGCAGAATTCAGCCGGAGAAAGCTTTTCCTGGATCCTCGCAAGGGTTGCCATGGTCACCTGGCGCTTGCCCATGTACCAGAGGGCCGAGAAGGCCATGGCGGCCGCGCCGCTGCCGAGGGCCAGCAGTCGAAGGCTGGCGTGCCTCAGGATGACCTCCTGCTTGCCCACCCGCAGTTTCCGGCTGGGGCCACTGGTATAGAACAGCGACCGCACCGGCACTTGAGTGGTCAGGCCGAAGCGCAGCACCGCTTCAGCCCCATGGACGAGCAGGGTCTCCCCCCTGGCCTGGGCCATCGCCTTCACCGTTTCCTGGGGCTCAGGAATGACCTTCCCCACGAACCGGCTTTCCTTGGGGCGGACATAGGCCCCCCGCGCCACCCGGAGAATGGTCCCTTCCCTGGCCAGACGCGTGAGCGACTGGTCAATGGCTGCTCGTGAGCCCAGTGCCAGCATGCTTCGGGAAGCGAAGACCTCGCCTTGGGGCTGAGCCTCGATTCGTTTTCGGACCTCGGCCATGGTGCTAATGGTTCAAATCTCTGTCAGATAATATATCTGTTTTTCTGCCAAAAGGAACTGCCTTTCCAGCTTGGCCCGGCCTCAACCGGAAAAATGCCCTACTACAGACTGGCTCAAGTACGTTTAACAATTCCTTCTTTCCTCGGCGACCCTCGGCTGTCTCGGCGCCCTCGGCGATAGGCTTTTGCTCGGTTGTGGTTGCGCTTTGGGGCAATGGGCGTAAGCACCGGTGGAAAGGCCTCGCCGAGGACGCTGAGGAAGCCGAGGGTCGCCGAAAAAGCAAAGCAAATTCAGCAGCTTGCGGTCATCCGGATTATTCAACGATCTTGCGATGGTCTGCACTACTCCACCGCCAGAGCCTTCCCTTCCCTGCGGTAGTCGCTCACGGCAAAGCACTGTTCCCCGGCGCGCCATACCCCCTGCACGTCGGCGATGAGCTCGTGCTTGTCCTTGATGGGGTAGCCCATGGCGGCCAGGGCGGCGAGCAGTTCGGGCTGGTCGAAGCCGGGCTCGTAGGCCAGGGTGTCCGGCCAGCCCTGGTGGTGCAGGCGGCCGGCGGCGATGACTTCCGCCGGATCCTTGCGGTGGACCAGGGTGGCCAAAAGGATGTTGGCCAGGGTGGTGGGGATGGTCGGCCCGCCCGGCGTGCCCAGCACGGCTTCGACCCCCTGGGGGCCGGTCACCAGCACCGGGGCCATGTTGCTGGCCGGGCGCTTGCCGGGGGCGAACAGGTTCGGCCGGTTGCCGAGGACGCCGTAGTAGTTCTCCTTGCCTTCGATGAAGGCGAAGGAATCCACGCTGCCATTCAGCAGGAAGCCGGCGCCGGCCACGGCCCACTTGGAACCGTAGCGAAGGTTCATGGTGTAGGAGTTGGAAACGGCGTTGCCCTGGGCGTCGATGACGGCGAAGTGGGTGGTGTTGGTGCCCGCGTCATGGGGCTCCGGGTGGCGGCCGGCCCGGATCCGCTGGGCCAGGACGTCGGTCGGGGTGTCCCTGGCCGGGTCGATCATCCCGAACAGGCGTTGGCCATAGGCGCGGGTCAGCAGGTTCCGGTAGGTGGCGTTGTCGTCCATGGGCAGGTCGCCCATGTAGTCCAGCCGGTCGATGAAGGCCATCTTGGCGGCCTGGGCCAGATGGTGGTGGTAGGCGGGGCTGCCGCAGGCACACTCCCGGAAGGCGTTCCGGTCGAGGATGCTGAGGATCTCCAGGAGCATGGCGCCCCCGGCTTCGGGCGGCACGGTCCAGACGGTCCTGCCCTGCAGCTCCAGGGCGATGGGCTCCAGTTCCCGGAAGCTGTAGCCGGCGAGGTCCTCGGCGGACACGAAGCCGCCGTTGGCGGCCAGGTCGGCGACGATCTGCTGGGCGATGCGGCCCCGGTAGAAGGCCTCCTCTCCCTCCCGGGCCAGGGTCTCCAGGGTCCGGGCCAGGGCGGCGTTGGGCAGGAGGTCCCCGGCCTGGTAGGGTTCGGCGCGCACGTAAATCCGCCTGGCTTCAGGGGAGGCGGCCAGCCTGGGCCCCAGCCGGTTGAGGCAGTCGGCCTCGTACTGGGTGAGGATGGCGCCGGCCTCGGCCCGCCTGGAGATGTCCAGGAGCAGGTCCCTGGCCCGCAGCTTCCCGTACCGTTTCTGGAGGGCGAAGAAGGCCTTGACCGTGCCCGGCACGCACACGGAGGCCGGACCGAAGGCCGTCCGGTCGGGATCCGGCGAGCCGTCGGCCAGCAGGAAGTCCTCCCGGCGGGCACCACGGGGGGCCTGCTCCCGGTAGCTGAACACCTTGGGGTCGCCGCCCTTCTCCTGGAACAGCAGGTAGCCGCCGCCGCCGATGTTGCCGGCCTGGGGGTGGTAGATGCAGAGGGCGAAGGCCAGGGCGAAGGCCGCATCGAAGGCGTTCCCGCCATCCCCCAGCACCGCCGCGGCCAGTTCCGAAGCCTGGCTGGAGGCCGAAGCCACCGCGCCCCGGCCCCGGGCGGTGGAAACCTGCCCGGCGGCCCGGGCGGCCATGGTGATCCTGAAACTGTTGTAGTCGCTGTCCAAGGGTTCCTTTCGCGGAAGGACGTAAAAAAACAAGATAACACGACGACAGGGCGCCCCTCGCGGAGCGCCCTGTGCGCAGCTGGATCCCGGCTATTCGGCGGGTTCGGCTTCCTTGGGCTCGGGGAGGACGTAGTCCACGAACTCGATGATCGCCATGTCGGCCGCGTCGCCCAGACGGTGGTCCGTCTTGAGGATGCGGGTGTAGCCGCCGGGGCGGCCGTCGAAGCGGGCCCGGAAGGTGGCGTCGAACAGCTTGGTCACGGTGGACTTGCTGCCGAGGCGGGCCATGGCCAGACGGCGGTTGGCGACGGTGTCGTTGCGGCCGAGGGTGATGAAGGGCTCCACGAACTGCCGGAGCTCCTTGGCCTTGACCAGGGTCGTTTCCACCCGCTCGTGGGTGATGAGCGAGGTGGCGAGGTTCTTCATGAGAGCTTTACGCTGGTTGGTGGTGCGGCCCAGACGCTTGCCCGTGACATTGTGACGCATGGGATGGCTCCTTAGACTTCTTGTTCGATGCGCATGCCGAGGGAAAGGCCGATGCGGGCGAGCTCGTCCTTGATCTCCTGCAGGGATTTCTTGCCAAAGTTCTTGGTCTTCATGAGTTCCGCTTCAGTGCGCTGGACCAGCTCGCCGATGGTGGTGATGTTGGCGTTGCGCAGGCAGTTGTTGGCCCTGACGGACAGCTCCAGTTCCTCCACGGACTTGCTGAGCATGCCGTTGACGCCCTCGGTGGTGAGGATGGCGACGCCGGGCTCGGCTTCCACCGCATCCTCGTCCTGGCGGGCGAAGATGAGGAAGTGCTCCCGCAGGATCAGGGCCGAATCACTGACGGCATCCTTGGGATCCACGGTGCCGTTGGTCCAGACCTGCAGGGTCAGCTTCTCATAGTCGGTGCTGTGCCCGACCCGGGCCGGCTCGACGATGTAGTTGACCCGGGAGATGGGGCTGTGGTTCGAGTCCAGGGGAATGTACCCCAGGCCGAGGCGTTCATCCAGGTTGCGGTCGGCGGTCACGAACCCGCGCCCCATGCTCACCTGGATCTCCATTTCCAGCTCGCCGTCCTCGCCCAGGGTGGCGATGTGGACGTTGGGGTCCGTCACCTCCACGTTCTGGTTGCAGCGGATGGAGCCGGAGGTCACCACGCCTTCGCCCTTGTGGCTGATCGTGACGATCTGGGGCTGGCTGGAGTGGAGCTTCAGGGGCACTTCCTTGAGGTTCAGGAGGATGTGGGTGACGTCCTCCCAGACCCCGGGCATGGCGGTGAATTCGTGCTGCACACCCTTGATCCGGACATTGGTGATGGCCGCGCCTTCGATGCTGCTGAGCAGCACCCGGCGCAGGGCATGACCGCAGGTCGTGGCGAAACCGCGCTCGAACGGGTAGGCCACGAACTCGCCATAAGAACCCGTCTTCGAGCCCGCACTGACTTCCGCGAATCGCGGACGCTGGAAATCGCTGATGTTCAGCATTCCTGTCCCCTTACTTGCTGTAGAGTTCGACGATCAGCTGCTCATTGATGTCAAGAGGCACATCTTCCCGGGAGGGAACCGCGATCACCGCGCCCTTGAAGGCGCTGGCGTCGAGGGTGAGCCACTGGGGAATCCCGCGGCCAGCCGCGGTTTCCAGGGAGGACTTCACGAAATCGTTCTGCTGGGCCCGGGCGGAGATCTCGATGCTCTGGCCGGCCTTGGTCTGGTAGCTGGGAATGTCCACCCGCTTGCCGTTGACCAGGATGTGGCCGTGCATCACCATCTGCCGGGCGGCGGCGCGGCTGGGGCAGAACCCCAGGCGGAACACCACGTTGTCCAGCCGGCTTTCCAGGAAGGAAAGCAGGTTGTGGCCGGTCACGCCCTTCTTGCTTTCGGCGTGCTTGAAGTAAAGGCTGAACTGCTTCTCCAGAACCCCGTAGATGCGCTTGACCTTCTGCTTCTCGCGCAGCTGGAGGGCGTATCCGGTGGGCTTCTTGGCCTTGGCAGCACCGTGCTGCCCGGGGATCTTGCCTTTGCGGGTCTCGAAGGAGCACTTTTCCTTGAAGCAGCGTTCGCCCTTCAGGTAGAGCTTCATCCCCTCGCGACGGCAGAGGCGGCAAACGGCATCACTGTATCGAGCCATGGTTCTCCTCCTCTCTTAAACCCGGCGCCGCTTGGGAGGGCGGCAGCCATTATGGGGAATGGGGGTGACGTCGCGGATGCTGGTCACGGAAATACCGGCGGCATTGAGGGCGCGGATGGCGCTCTCGCGGCCCGCGCCGGGCCCCTTCACGCGGACATCCACGGAACGGATGCCCTGCTCCTTGGCGGCCTCGGCGGCGACCCCGGCCGCGATCTGCGCGGCGAAGGGCGTGCCCTTGCGGGTGCCCCGGAAGTTCTGGTTGCCGGACGACGCCCAGGAAAGCATGTTCCCCAGGGGGTCGGAGATGGAAATGATGGTGTTGTTGAACGAGGCCTGGATATGTGCCACGCCGTGGGGTACGTTACGTTTCTCTTTTTTCTTGACCACCTTCTTGCCGGCGGTCTTTGACTGAGTCTTTGCCATATCAGTTCCTCAACCCTTACTTCTTCTTGCCGGCGACGGTCTTGCGCTTGCCCTTGCGGGTGCGCGCGTTGGTGTGCGTGCGTTGGCCGCGGACGGGCAGGCCCTTGCGGTGCCGGATGCCCCGGTAGCAGCCGATGTCCATCAGCCGCTTGATGTCCAGGCCGATGTTCTTGCGGAGGTCCCCTTCGACCGTCTCTTCCGACGTGATGACGCGCCGGATGCGACCGACTTCTTCCTCGGTGAGATCCCGCACCTTGGTGCCGAAATCCACCTTGGCCCGGGTCAGGATGCTCTGTGCCTTGGGCCGACCGATGCCAAAAATATACGTGAGCGCGATCTCGACGCGCTTGGCAATGGGCAGATCGATACCTGCGATGCGTGCCATGCTTACTCCTTAACCTTGGCGCTGTTTGTGCTTGGGGTTCTTCTTGCAGATGATCCGGTTGATGCCTTCACGGCGGACCACCTTGCAGTGCTCGCACAACCTTTTGATAGAGGGCCTGACTTTCATGGATTCCCCCAGTGGGATATTCGGCGGGATATTGGGCGGGACATTGGAGCGTTACTTGAATCGGTAGATGATGCGGCCGCGGCTGAGGTCGTAGGGCGTGACCTCCACCAGGACCCGGTCACCGGGAAGAATGCGGATGAAATTCTTTCTCATCTTGCCGCTGATGTGCGCAAGCACTTGGTGCTTGTTCTCCAGCTCAACCCGGAACACGGCATTGGGCAATGACTCCACCACTGTGGCTTCGAGCTCAATGGCTTCTTCTTTGCTCAAGCTTGCTCCTGAAATAGTTTGACTAATTGGTCGTGGATCTGGTCCGGAGGCCGGCTTCCTTCCACGTACCGGTAGTTGGACATCCCCTTGTAGAAGGCCTGGAGGGGCTGGAAGGTCTTGTTGAACTCGACCATCCTGATCCGGAAGGCTTCGGTGGTGTCGTCGGCCCGGTGTTTCAGGTTGCCGCCGCAGAGATCGCAGACGCCGTCCACACGGGGGGCCTTGGTGTTCAGGTTGTAAATGGCGCCGCAGGTGTTGTTGCCGCAAACCCTGCGGTTGACGACCCGCGCTTCCAGTTCCTGCTCCTGGATCTCGATGTCCATCACGAAGCCCAGAGTGATCCCTTGCGAGGAGAGGAAAGTCTGCAAGGATTCAGCTTGAAAGAGGGTTCGCGGATAACCATCGAACAGTACGTCACCAGTTTCGTCCTGCAGCCGCGCGAAGACGATCCCATTAACCGTGCTGTCATCCACTAGCTTGCCACTGGCCATGAGGGCCTTGGCCCGAAGGCCGACTTCCGTTCCTTTCGAAACGGCATCTCTCAGAATATCACCCGTAGACAGGTGAATCAAAGACCTTTTTTCCACAAGACGTTTGGCCTGGGTGCCTTTGCCGCAGCCGGGAGGTCCCAGCAGGATATGCACTTTCATTGGGGTCGTCCTCCAGCTTTGGCGAGGCGGCCGCCGCGCAGGCGCCCCTTCTCCAGGAACCCGTCGTAGCGGCGCATGACCGCGTAGCTGTCCAGCTGGGCCACGGTGTCCAGGGCCACGCCCACGACGATCAGGAGCGAGGTTCCGCCGAAATAGAAGTTCAAGCCCGGCATGCTGTTGGTGATCACCGTCGGCACGATGGAGACCACGGCCAGGTAGATGGCCCCGGCGAAGGTGAGCTTGGACAGGATGCCGTCCATGTAGATGCTGGTTTCCTTGCCCGGCCTGATGCCCGGGATGTAGCCGCCGGACTTCTTCATGTTGTCGGCGGTCTCATCGGGGTTGAAGACGATGCTGGTGTAGAAGAAGGAGAAGAAGATGACCACCACCACGAACACGCCGACCCAGATCCAGAAGTGGGTCTGCGGGCTGACGTAGCCGGCGGCCTTGCCCAGCCATTCCCACTTGGTGAACTGGGCGATGGTGGCGGGGAAGAAGATCACCGAGCTGGCGAAGATCACCGGCATGACGCCCGCGGTGTTCACCTTGAGCGGAAGGTAGGAGCTGCGCTGGCTGGCCATGCTGGAGGAATCGACCCGCCTGGCGTAATGGATGGGGATGCGGCGGTAGGCGTTCTCCACCAGCACGACGCCCAGCAGCACCGCGGTCATGGCCACGAGCAGCAGGAGGAACACGCCCGGAGGCGCCACGTTGCCCTTGTTGGCCAGGGAATCCCCGAGCATGTTGAAGATGGTCCCGGCGGCCCGGGGCAGCCCGGCGACGATGCCGGCGAAGATCAGCAGGGAGATGCCGTTGCCGATGCCCCGTTCGGTGATCTGCTCGCCGAGCCACATCACGAAGACGGAGCCGGTGGAGAGGGTGAAGGCGCACAGCAGCTTGAAGGCGATGCCAGGGATGATCACCACGTCCGGCCCCAGGCTCTGGGCCAGGGAGGCGATGCCGAAGCCCTGGACGAAGGCCAGTCCCACCGTGAGGTAGCGGGTCCACTGGTTGATCTTTTCCCGGCCTGCTTCGCCTTCCTTCTTCTGCAGGTTCTCCAGGGTCGGGACCACCGCCCCCATCAGCTGCAGCACGATGCTGGCGGTGATGTAGGGGGTGATGCCCAGGGCGAAGATGGAGAACTTCTTGAAGGCGCCGCCGGAGAACAGATCCACCACGTTGAGTAGATCTCCCGCCTTGCCCAGGTTCTTGGCGAGGGCCTCGGCGTTGACGCCCGGGACCGAGACATGCACCCCCAGCCGGTAGATCGCGAGCATGACCAGGGTAAAGATCAAGCGCTTGCGCAGTTCGGGGTTGGAGAAGAGCTGGCGGATTTTTTCCATTCCTGGGGGACCTTATTTCGCCGGGGTGGCGCTGGGGGGCTCTTGAATGGTGCCCCCGGCGGCCAGGATCGCCTCGCGGGCGCCCTTGCTCACGCGGTCCGCGACGACGGTGACCTTGTGGGCCAGCTCGCCGTTGTTCAGGACCACGATGCCGTTGGCGGCGGAGTGCAGCAGCTTCTTGTCGCGCATGGATTCCAGGCAGACGGTCTCGCCTTCGGCGAAGTGGCTGCTGATGAAGGTGAGGTCCAGTTCCTGCAGGACGGCGGCGTGGATGTTGGTGAAGCCGCGCTTGGGCAGGCGGCGGACCAGGGACATCTGGCCGCCCTCGAAGCCGCGCTTGGAGGAATAGCCCCGGCGGGACTTCTGGCCTTTTTCGCCGCGGCAGGAGGTCTTGCCGTGGCCGGAGCCCTTGCCGCGGCCGACCCGCTTGCGATCCTTGACGGCGCCCAGAGCGGGCTGGAGTTCATTCAATTTCATGGCTTACCCCTTCACCGTGATGTCGATGAGATAGGGAATGCGCTTGACCATGCCATGCACATTCGGCGTGTACTCGCACTCGCGGGTGTCCCCGACCTTCTTGAGGTGCAGGGTCTGCAGGAATGCCTTGTGCTTGGGCACCATGCAGATGCGGGAGCGCTTGAGGGTCAGGATGACCTGCTTTCCGAGGAGTTCCGACATGCTAGGCCTCCGCCTGATCGAGGCCACGGTTCACCATGGTCTGGTAGGGGTCCATGAGGTTCCGGAACCCTTCGAAAGTGGCGCGGACCACATTGTGGGGGTTGGACGATCCGAGGCTCTTGGTGAGCACGTTCTTCACCCCGACCGCCTCCATGATGGCGCGGACCGCGGCCCCGGCGATGACGCCGGTGCCCTCGGGGGCCGGCTTCATGAGCACCGAGCCCGAGCCGAAGCGGCCGGTGATGGGGTGCGGCAGGCTGCCGTTGGGGGAGATGGGCACCTTGATCATGTTCCGCTTGGCGCTCTCGATGCCCTTCTTGATGGCGGAAGGGACTTCCAGGGCCTTGCCCAGGCCGAAACCGACCTTGCCGTTGCCGTCGCCCACCACCACCAGCGCGGAGAAGGAGAAGTTCTTGCCCCCCTTCACCACCTTGGTGACCCGGCCGACGTAGATGACCTGGTCCTTCATCTCGCCGGCTTGCGGCGCGTCCTGTGAGTGTCTGTTGTCTGTGTATGCCATTGGCCCCTCCCTAGAACTGGAGCCCGGATTCGCGGGCGCTGTCAGCCAGCGCCTTGACGCGGCCGTGATAGACATATCCGTTGCGGTCGAAGACGACGGTCGTGATGCCCTTCTCCTTGAGACGGGCGGCGACGGCGGCTCCCACGGCTTTGGCGGCAGCAATATTGGAACCGCTCTTCAGCGTGTCGCGCAGATCCTTCTCCAGGCTGCTGGCGGCGGCCAGGGTGATGCCCTGGGTGTCGTCCACGGCCTGGACATAGATGCGCTTGAGGCTCTTGAAGATGGTGAGGCGGGGACGCTCGGGGGTCCCGGACAGACGGCCGCGGATGCGGGTTTTCGTCTGCTGGCGGCGAAGTGTGAGATCTTTTCCCATGGTTTCTCCTACTTCCCGGTCTTGCCGGCCTTGCGGCGGATGACTTCGCCCGTGTACTGGACGCCCTTGCCCTTGTAGGGCTCCGGCTTGCGGAACTTGCGGATGTCGGCGGCCACCTGGCCGACCAGCTGCCGGTCGATTCCGGTCACGGTGAGGTGGGTGTTCTTCTCCACGCCGATGGTGATGCCCGCGGGGGCGACGTAGTTGATGGGGTGGCTGTAGCCGAGATCGAGACGGAGGTTTCCGCCTTCCATCGCCGCCTTGTAGCCCACGCCGACGATGTCCAGTTCCTTCTTCCAGCCCGTGGTCACGCCGAGGACGGCGTTGTTGATCAGGGCGCGGGTCAGGCCGTGGTAGGCCCGGTACTGGGGTTCGTCGGAGACGCGGGTCAGGTTGATGGAATCGGCCTGCACTTCGACGGTGATCCCGGAGTGGATCGGGCAGCGGAGGGTTCCCTTGCTACCTTCGACGACGGCCTCAGCCCCGTGGACGGTCACTTTGACGCCTTTCGGCAGTGCCACTGGCTTTTTTCCGATGCGAGACATGGTGGTTTCCTTGGAAAGGGTTTAAGGGCAAAGCGTCGCAGGCGTTACCAGACGTGGGCGAGAACTTCCCCGCCCAGGTTCTGCTTGCGGGCATCCTTGCCGGTCAACAGGCCTTTGGGGGTGGTGAGAATGGCGATGCCAAGCCCGCCGTGGACTTCGGGAATGTCCTTGACGCTGGCGTAGACGCGCAGGCCGGGGCTGGAGACGCGCTTGAGGCCGTGGATGACCGGCTCTCCGGTCTTCACGTACTTGACCTGGACGATCAGGTAGTTGCGGCCCTCGTGCTCCACCGACTTGAAGCCGTGGATGTAGCCTTCCTGCTTGAGGATGGCGGANNCGGGTGAGGTAATCAGCGATCGGATCGGTGTTCATGGGTGGCCTCTCCTCACCAGCTCGACTTCTGGACGCCCGGGAGCTCGCCGGCGAGGGCGTGCTTGCGGAAACACAGGCGGCACAGTTCGAACTTGCGCATGTAGCCCCGGGGACGGCCGCACACCTTGCAGCGGTTCCGGTGCTGGGTCGAGAACTTGGGTTTGACGCTGTCTTTGTATCGTTTGCAAGTACTTGCCATGGGGGCTCCTTACTGCTTGCGGAAAGGCATGCCCAGATGGGCGAGGAGCGCGCGGGCCTCGGGGTCCGTGGGCGCCGACGTGACGAAGGTGATGTTCATACCCTTGATTTTTTCAACCTTGGAGTAGTCGATCTCCTGGAAGATCAACTGGTCCTTGAGGCCCAGGGTGTAGTTGCCGCGGCCGTCGAAGGACTTGGCGGGCACGCCGCGGAAGTCCCGGACCCGGGGCAGGGACAGCGTCACCAGCCGGTCGAGGAACTCCCACATGCGCGGGCCGCGCAGGGTGACCATGCAGGCGATGGGCATGCCGGCACGGAGCTTGAACTGGGCGACACTCTTCTTCGCCTTGCGCACCACGGCCTTCTGGCCGGCGATGGCGGTGAGCTCGTCCACGGCGACGTCCAGGACCTTGATGTTCTGGATGGCGTCGCCGACGCCCATGTTGATGACGATCTTCTGGAGACGGGGCACTTGCATCGCAGAGGTGTACCCGAATTCTTCCTTGAGCTTAGCCGCCACTTCGGCGACATAGCGGGCCTTGATGCGGGGCTCCGCTTGGGTTGTCATACTTTCCTCCATTTCCGGGGGGCGACTACGTCCCCAGGGTTCGGGAGAGCGGAAAGGCTTGGGTCCGGCGGTCCGGCCCGTTTCCTTCCAAACTCGGTTGTCAAGGGTTCCGCCGACGGCGATCCATCGGCGGAATGGCTATTCTCTCACGAAAGCGAGGGAATGAAATGAGAATTACTCAGCCCGCTTGCGGGTGGGCTTCTGGGTCTTGGCGTCGATCAGCATCACGTTGGAGGCGTGGATGGGGGCTTCCTTGGGGATGAGACCCCCGCCTTCGCCGGTCTGCTGATTGGGCTTGGTGGCCTTCTTGACCATGTTGAGCCCGGTGACCAGGACTTTATTGGTGGCGGGGCTAATCTTGGAGATCTCGCCCTGCTTGCCTTTTTCCTTGCCGGCGATGACGACGATCTTGTCGCCCTTCTTCAGCTTCATCTTGACCGGTTTTTCCATTAGAGCACCTCAGGAGCGAGGGAAACGATCTTCATGTACTTGCGCTCTCGAAGTTCGCGGGCCACGGGGCCGAACACGCGCGTGCCCACGGGTTCGCCATCCTTCTTGATGATGACGGCGGCGTTCTCGTCGAACCGGATATAGGAACCGTCCTTGCGGCGGAAGGCCTTGCGCTGGCGGACGATGACGGCCTGGACCACGGCCTTCTTCTTGACCGTGCCGCCGGGGATGGCTTCCTTGACGGAAGCGGTGATGACGTCGCCCAGCTGGGCGATCCTGCCGACACCGCCGCCCAGGGGCAGGATGCAGCAGATCTTCTTGGCGCCGGAATTGTCGGCGACGGTGAGCATGGATCCCATTTGAATCATATCGGCTCCTTACTCCCCGGATTTCTGGGTGATCTCGAGGACCATCCAGCGCTTGTGCTTCGACAGGGGGCGCGACTCGACGATCCTGACCACGTCGCCGATCTGGCAGGCGTTGGTCTCATCGTGGGCCATGAATTTGGCGGTTTGCTTGACGGTGCGGCTGTAGAGGGGATGCTGGAACTTGCGCTCCACCTTCACCACCACGGTCTTGTCGGCCTTGTTGGAGACCACCACGCCGCTGCGGATCATCTTGTGTTCTAGGCTCATGGTTTCCTCACTGGGCCAGTTTGAACTTGAGGGCAGTCTTGACGCGGGCAAGTTCACGGCGCGTCTTGCGGATCTCGGCGGTGTTCTCCACCTGGCCCACGGCATGCTGGATGCGCAGGGTGAAGCGCTTGGCGGCCAGATCGGCCTCCAACTGCGCCAGCTCCTCGGTGTTCTTCCCAGCCAGTTCGCTGAATGGATTCTTCTTGTTCATCGGATTCCTCTCACTCTTCCGGCGGGGTTCGGGAGATGAACTCGGTGGCCACGGACAGNNCCGGGACGGATCACGCACACCCAGCCGTCGGGAGCTCCCTTGCCGGAACCCATGCGGGTCTCGGCCGGCTTGCTGGTGGTGGGCCGGTCCGGGAAGATCCGGATCCAGATGCGCCCGCCGCGCTTGATGTGGCGGGTCATGGCGATACGGGCGGCCTCGATCTGGCGGTTGGTGAGCCAGCAGTGCTCGGTGGCCTTGAGTCCGTAATCCCCGAAGGACAGTTCGTTGCCGCGGGTCGCCACGCCATGCGTGCGGCCCTTCTGGCATTTGCGGTGCTTGACCTTGTTAGGCATCAACATGGTGGTTTACCTCAGCGCTTCACGGTTTCGACGGAGGCTTCGGCGAGGTTGACCCAGACCTTGACGCCGATGATGCCGTAGGTGGTCTTGGCTTCGGCGAAGCCGTAATCCACATTGGCGCGGATCGTCTGGAGCGGCATCTGGCCGGAGAGATAGTCTTCGGTGCGGGCGATCTCGGCGCCGTTCAGGCGGCCGGAGACCTTGATCTTGAACCCCTTGGCGCCGAAGCGCATGGCGGCTTCCTCGGCCTTGCGCATGGCGCGGCGGAAGGCGATGCGCCGCTCCAGCTGCTGGGCGACGCCCTCGGCCACCAGCTGGGCGTCGATCTCAGGCTTCTTGATCTCCTGGATGTCGACGCTCACGGGGCGCTTGAGCTTGGCCTGCAGGTCTTCGCGCAGCTTGTCGATCTCGGCGCCCTTGCGGCCGATGACGATGCCGGGGCGGGCGGTGAAGATGCGCACCGTCACCTTGTCGGCGGCGCGCTCGATGTCGATCTTGGACACCATGGCGTTCAGGCCGTGCAACTGGCCCTTGAGCTGCTTGCGCAGCTTCAGGTCCTCGTGCAGCAGGGTGGCGTACTCGCGCTTGGAGAACCACTTGCTGTGCCAGTTCTTGTTGTAGACCAGACGAAAGCCGTACGGATGGACTTTTTGACCCATGGCTTATTCCTCCCGACCGAGTTGGAGCGTGATGTGGCAGGTGCGCTTCTGCACGCGGTAGGCTCGGCCCATGGGGGCAGGGCGGACACGCTTCATGCGGAAGCCCTCGTCCACGAAGGCGCTCTTCACGAACAGTTCGTCGGGGTTCACCGCGGGATCCTTGTCGATGGCGTTGGCGACCGCGGAATCCAGGAGCTTCTTGATGGGATCCGCGGCATATTTCTTGGTGGAGGAGAGCACCCACTGGGCCTCGCCCACCTTCTTGCCCCGGATCAGGTCCACCACCAGCCGGGCCTTCTGGGCCGAGCCGCGGAGGTGCCTGATGGTGGCGCAGGATACGATGTCGCTCATCTTACTTCCCCTTCGCCTTGGAATCGGACTTGCCGGCGTGGCTCCTGAAAGTCCGGGTGACGGAGAACTCCCCGAGCTTGTGGCCAACCATGTTGTCGGTTACGTAGACAGGAATGAACTTGTTGCCGTTGTGCACGGCGATGGTGAGGCCGATCATCGTAGGCACCACCGTGGACCGCCGCGACCAGGTCTTGATGACCCGCTTGTCGCTGATGGCCTGCGCGGTGTCCACCTTCTTCTGGAGGTGGGCATCGATGAACGGACCTTTTTTTAGTGAACGTGCCATGAATTCCCCTCCTAGTTGATCCGCTTGACGATGAATTTGCTGGTGCGCTTGCAAGTGCGCGTCTTGTAGCCGCGGGTGGGCTGGCCCCAGGGGGTCACGGGGTGACGCCCGCCAGAGGTCTTGCCTTCACCGCCGCCGTGGGGGTGATCCACCGGGTTCATGACCACGCCGCGGACGGTGGGCCTGACGCCCAGCCAGATCCGGCGCCCGGCCTTGCCCAGGCTCACGTTCTCGTGCTGCAGGTTGCCCACCTTGCCGATGGTGGCGGAGCACTCCAGCAGGATCTTGCGGATTTCCCCGGAGGGCATGCGCAGCTGGGCGTAGTCCGTATCCTTGGCCACCAGCTGGGCGAAGGTGCCGGCGGCGCGGGCGATCTGCCCGCCCTTGCCGGGCTTCAGCTCGATGTTGTGGACTTCGGTGCCGAGGGGAATGCCCTTGAGCGGCAACGTGTTGCCCACCAGGATGTCGGCGTTCTTGCCGGAGAGGACGGTGCGGCCCACTTCCAGCCCGTCGGGGGCCAGGATGTAGCGCTTCTCGCCGTCGGCGTAGACCAGCAGCGCGATGCGGGCGGTGCGGTTGGGATCGTACTCGATGGTGGCGACCCGGGCCGGAACGTCGGTCTTGTTGCGCTTGAAGTCGATGATGCGGTAGCGCTGCTTGTGGCCGCCGCCGATGTGCCGTGTGGTGATCCGGCCGGTGTTGGAGCGGCCGCCGGTGCGGTTGCGCTTGGCCAGCAGGGAACGCTCAGGGGTGGAGGAGGTGATCTCCTCGAAGCCCTGCTTGGACATGCCCCGCTGCCCGGGGGTCGTGGGTTTGAGCATTTTGATGCTCATAGGGACCTCTTGCCTTGAAAAGGTCGGGCGATAGTGGCAATGCTTGTCCGCCCGAACGAGTGGATGAACGGTCGACTACTCGGCCTTGGGGGCCAGGGCGTCGATGAGTTCGATGTAGGCTTTCTTGCCGGCGCCGGTGGAGCCCAGCCAGCGGCCGAGACGCTTGGCCTTGGAGGGCATGCGCACGGTGCGGATGGACTTGACCTTGGCCTGGAGGAGCAGCTCGGCGGCTTCCTTGATCTGGTGCTTGGAAGCCCAGGTGGCCACCTCGAAAACCTGGATGTTTTTCTCCCGCAGGATCTGGCCCTTCTCGGTGAGGAGGGGCTTGCGGATCACTTCGAAAATCTTGGTCATGGCTTCACCACTTCCTGGAGGGCCAGGATCGCTTCCTTGGAGAAGACAACCTGGTCGTACTTCAGAAGGTCATAGACGTTGACGCCCAGGCTCTCGGTGGTCCGGACGCGGGGATTGTTCCCGGCGGCCTTGACCGCGTTCTCGGAGTCCTCGGTGCCCACCAGGAGGGCGGTGCCCTGGATTCCAAGCTTGCCCAGGGTGGCGATCAGCGCCTTGGTTTTGTGGGTTTCCACGGCCCAGTTCTCCACCACCAGCAACTGGCCGGCAGCGAGCTTCACCGACAGGGCGTTGCGCAGGGCGGAACGGCGGGCGCGCTTGGGGAAGGCGTAGTCGTAGCTGCGCGGCTTGGGTCCGTGGACGGTGCTGCCGCCCTTCCACAGCGCGGAGCGGATGGAGCCGATCCGGGCGCGGCCGGTGCCCTTCTGCTTCCAGAGCTTGCGGCCGGAGCCGGAGACTTCCCACTTGGACTTGGTGCAGGCGGTGCCGGAGCGGCGCTTGGCCAGGTAGTGGCGGACGGCTTCCCAGATCAGGTGCTTGTTGATGTCCTCAAGCTTGAATACTTCGGCCAGCAGGTCGACGGTGCCGACCTGGGCATTTTCCAGACTCAATACGGGTTGCTGAAATACCGCCATCTTACGCCTCCTGCTTGATCACGACGTAGCCGCCCTTGGGGCCGGGGACGGCGCCTTTGACGAGCAGCAGGTTGTTCTCGGCGTCCACCTTCGCGATCTCGAGATTGCGCACGGTGACCTGCTCGTTGCCCATCTGTCCGCCCATGCGCATGCCCGGCCAGACGCGGCTGGGGTAGGAGCTGGCGCCGATGGAGCCGGGGGCCCGGTGGAACATGGAGCCGTGGGTGGCGCGACCGCCCTTGAAGTGGTGGCGCTTCATCACGCCGGCGAAGCCCTTGCCCTTGCTGATGCCGGTGACATTGACCTTGGCCTTCTCCTCGAACTGCCCGGCCAGGATGCTGTCGCCTTCCTTCTGGGTGTCCGTGGCGTCGACCTTCAGTTCCCGCAGCACGCGGACCGGAGCCACGCCGTGCTTTTCACAATGGCCCTGCTCGGGCTTGGAGGCGCGCTTGCCGCCCTGGGGGTCCACGAAGCCCACCTGCACGGCCTCATAGCCGTCCCGGGCGACGGTCTTGCGCATGACGATCACGCAAGGCCCGGCCTGGATGACCGTCACGGGGACGATCTGGCCCTTGTCATTGAAGATCTGGGTCATGCCCAGCTTCTTTCCGATGATTCCTTTGGTCATTATCATCCCCCCCTTACCGGTTGCCCTGACGGCTGAACACCTTGATTTCCACGTCCACGCCCGCCGGAAGGTCCAGCCTCATGAGCGTGTCCACGGTGTTCTGGGTCGGGTTCAGGATGTCCAGGAGCCGCTTGTGGGTGCGGATCTCGAACTGGTCCCGGCTCTTCTTGTCCACGTGGGGAGAGCGGTTGACGGTGTACTTCGACGTGCGGGTCGGAAGCGGGATGGGTCCGGCCACCTGGGCCCCCGTGCGCTTGGCGGTCTCCACGATCTCGCGGGTGGACTGGTCAAGAAGACGGTGGTCGAAGGCTCGCAGACGGATGCGAATGTTATCTTTCATCTTCACTCCATTGGGACGGGTGAACCGTCCATAGACGTGGGGCGTTGACCGCCCAGTTGAAAAACATCCCAATTTACAGGGACAAGGCTAACCAGCATAACAAAAGCCAGTGCGATTGCAATGGCTTTTTTCGAGTTTTCAAGGCCCAACCCGGGAAAATCCCCGGTTTGACTTTGGTATCAGGAGGTCTCGATCCTGGGATCGATTGCGGGCCTCACCCCCGGGAGGGGGCTGTGACGGTATTGCGGCACCCGGCCCCGCGGGGCCGGATGGCTGAATCTTCAAGCTTACCTTGAACCCTTGACTTTGGCGATGATTTCTTCCGCCACGTTCCGGGGCGCCTCGTCGTAGTGGGAGAACTGCATGGTGTAGTTGCCGCGCCCCTGGGTCATGCCCCGCAGGCTGGTGGAGTAGGCGAACATCTCGGCCAGGGGGACCTTGGCGGTGACCACCTTGACCCCGGCCCGGTCTTCCATGTTCTCGATGCGGCCGCGGCGGCTGTTGAGGTTGCCGATGACGTCGCCCATGTAGTCTTCGGGGACGACCACCTCCACGGCCATGATGGGCTCCAGCAGCACCGGGTTGGCCTTTTCGCAGCCGGCCTTGAAACCCATGGAGCCGGCGATCTTGAACGCCATCTCGTTGGAGTCCACCTCGTGGTAGCTGCCGTCGTACAGGGTGATCTTGACGTCCACCACCGGGTACCCGGCCAGGACGCCGGACTGCAGGGCCTCCTGGATGCCCTGGTCCACCGGCTTGATGTATTCCTTGGGCACCACGCCGCCCTTGATGTCGTTGACGAACTCGTAGCCCTTGCCCTGCTCGTTGGGCTCGACGATGAGCCGGACGTGGCCGTACTGGCCGCGGCCGCCGGACTGGCGCACGAACTTGCCTTCGGCCTCAACCTTCTTGCGGATGGTCTCGCGGTAGGCCACCATGGGCTTGCCGACGTTGGCTTCCACCTTGAACTCGCGCATCATGCGGTCGACGATGATCTCCAGGTGCAGCTCGCCCATGCCGGCGATGATGGTCTGGCCGGTCTCGGGGTCGGTCTTCACCTTGAAGGTGGGGTCCTCCTGGGCCAGGCGGCTGAGGGCGATGCCCATCTTCTCCTGGTCCACCTTGGTCTTGGGCTCGATGGACACCTGGATGACCGGATCGGGGAAGTCCATGGACTCCAGGATCACCGGGTGGTCCTCGGCGCAGATGGTCTGGCCGGTGAGGACGTCCTTGAAGCCCACCGCCGCGCCGATGTCGCCGGTGCGGACTTCCTCGATGTCCTCGCGCTTGTTGGCGTGCATCTGCAGCAGCCGGCCGATGCGGTCGCGCCGCTGCTTGTTGGAGTTGTAGACCCCGCTGCCGGCGGCCAGCACCCCGGAGTAGACCCGGATGAAGGCCAGGGATCCCACGAAGGGGTCGGCCATGATCTTGAAGATCAGCGCGCTGAATGGCTCGCTGTCCTTGGCCTGGCGCTCCACCTCGTTGCCGTCCATGTCGTGGCCCTTGATGGCGGGCACGTCCAGGGGGCTGGGCATGTAGCTGACCACCGCGTCCAGCAGGGGCTGGACGCCCTTGTTCTTGAAGGCGGAGCCGCAGCACATGGGGGTGAACTTGAGGGCCAGGCAGCCCCGGCGGATGCCCACCCGGATCTCGTCCTCGGTGAGGACCTCGCCGGTGAGGTACTTGTCCATCAAGGTCTCGTCGGTCTCGGCGACCATCTCGATCATCTTCTCGCGCCACTCGTGGGCGGTCTCCACCAGGTCGGCGGGGATCTCGCCGTAGAGCACCTCGAAGCCCTTGTCGCCCTCGTTGAAGGTGAGCCCCTGCATCAGCACCAGGTCCACCACGCCCCGGAAGTGCTCCTCGGCACCGATGGGGATCTGGATGGGCATGGGCCGGGCCTTGATGCGGGTGCGCATCATCTCGCAGACCCGGAAGAAGTCCGCCCCGGGGCGGTCCATCTTGTTCACGAAGCCCAGCCTGGGCACGCCGTACTTGTCGGCCTGGTGCCAGACGGTCTCGCTCTGGGGCTCCACCCCGCCCACCGCGCAGAACACCGCCACGGCCCCGTCCAGGACCCGCAGGCTGCGCTCCACCTCGGCGGNNGAGGTGATGGTGATGCCGCGCTCCTGTTCCTGGACCATCCAGTCGGTGGTGGCCGCGCCCTCGTGCACCTCGCCGATCTTGTGGATCTTCCCGGTGTAATAGAGGATACGCTCCGTGGTCGTGGTCTTGCCGGCATCGATGTGAGCCATGATGCCGATGTTGCGGTAGCGCTCGAGGGGAGTCGTGCGGGCCACGGGGGCCTCCTTCAGGGTTCAGGATTCAAATATCAGACGAGTGTCGCCGCGTTCAAAAACGGGGGCCGATCCGTCATGATCGGCCCCGTTTGTAAACGGACTGTGACTACCAGCGGAAGTGGGCGAAGGCCTTGTTGGCTTCGGCCATCTTGTGGACGTCGTCCTTCTTCTTCACGGAGGAACCGCGGAAGTTCATGGCGTCCAGGATCTCCCCGGCCAGCTTGTCGCGCATGGTGCGCTCGCCGCGGCCGGCGGAGTAGGTCTTGAGCCAGCGCATGGCCAGGGACTGGCGGCGGCTCTGGGGAACCTCCACGGGCACCTGGTAGGTGGCGCCGCCCACGCGGCGGGATTTGACTTCCACCGAGGGCTTGATGTTGTTGATGGCTTTCTGGAAGGCCTCGATGGCCTCCTCGCCGGATTTCTGGGCGACGATCTCCAGGGCGCCGTAGAGGATGCGCTCGGCGGTGGACTTCTTGCCGCGCTCCATCAGCACATTGATGAACTTGGTGATGGTGACGCTGTTGTAGACAGGATCCGGAAGAATTTCGCGCTTGGTCGGGCTTGAACGGCG
This sequence comes from Holophagaceae bacterium, assembly GCA_003165415.1. Lineage (GTDB taxonomy): Bacteria > Acidobacteriota > Holophagae > Holophagales > Holophagaceae > Mesoterricola. Next base: position 2,205 of record PLUC01000197.1, on the reverse strand, counting down.
GCTCATGTTCTACCTCACTTCTTCTTCGCGGCGACGGCGCCGGCCTTGGGCCGCTTTGCGCCGTACTTGGAACGGGACTGGTTGCGGCCGGCGACGCCGGTGGCGTCGAGGGTGCCGCGGACGACGTGGTAGCGCACGCCCGGCAGGTCCTTCACGCGCCCGCCGCGGATGAGCACGATGCTGTGCTCCTGCAGGTTGTGCCCGACCCCGGGAATGTAGGTCGTGCACTCGATGCCGTTGGTGAGCCGCACGCGGGCCACCTTGCGCAGCGCCGAATTGGGCTTCTTGGGGGTGGTGGTGAACACGCGGGTGCAGACCCCGCGTTTCTGGGGGCAGGCGTCGAGCGCGGGGCTCTTGGTCTTGTTGATGAAGGTGCTCCGCCCTTGGCGGATGAGCTGATTGATGGTTGGCACACCATCCTCCTAGTTTGGGTCCGCTTAGGTGCGAACCGGCGCCCAAGAGGTCATGCATCCGGGAGGAGATGACGTCGAGCGAAGGGATTCCCCGGGCCCATAGGATCCGGGAATCTTAAATATTAGCAAAAAGCCGGGGATTGTCCACCGCGATTTGCGCGGTCCTATTTGGCCGGCTTCTCGGTATCCCCTGCGGGGATACGCGAGGCCTACTGATTTTTGGCCGGATGGCAGGCGCAGCCTCCGGAGCAGCCTTCCGCGGCGGCCGGGGCGGCCGGGGCGGAGGTCCCTTCGGCCTTGGCCGGGGCCGGCTCCTTCTTGCCCTTGCCCTTGCCCTTCCCCTTCCCATAGCCCTGGGCCATCCAGCCTCCTCCGGCCAGGGTGAAGGAGGTCAGCGACACCTCCCGGTGCATGGCCAGGACCGCGCCGCATTTGGGGCAGTCATGGTCCTTGGGGGCGTCGAAACCCTCCAGCTTTTCTTCCTTTTCATCGCAGGACTCGCAACGGTACTCGTACAACGGCATGGCATCCTCTTGTTTCACCATTTATAGTTTAGCCCAGGATGCCCATGACACCACTCCAACATTACTACCCCGACGCCCAGGCCTTCCTCCAGGCCCATCCGCACCGCCCGGCCACCCTGTGTTTCACCAACGGCTGCTTCGATCTGCTGCATCCCGGCCACGTCAAGTACCTCGAGGACGTCCGGGCCCTGGGCGACTTCCTGGTGGTCGGGCTCAACAGCGACGCCAGCGTGGCCCGGCTCAAGGGCCCCAGCCGACCGCTCCAGGACGAGCGGGCCCGGGCCATGGTCCTCCTGGGCCTGCGCAGCGTCGACGCGGTGGTGAAGTTCGAGGAGGACACGCCCCTGGAGCTGATCACCGCCCTGCGGCCGGACATCCTGGCCAAGGGCGGGGACTACACCCCGGAGACCGTGGTGGGCCGGGAGGTGGTGGAGGCCGGGGGCGGGCGGGTGGTGCTGGTGCCGTTCCTGCCGGGGCACAGCACTTCGGCCATCGTGGAGCGGATCAGGCGCGGAATCGGCTGCGCGGAACGGTAGTCCTTCAGTCTCCCGAAAGACCCATAGTCGGAAGGCTGGACCCCCGGTCTCCTTCCTAGTAGATTTCCTAGTCTTAAATTAATTATAGGCCATGGTAGTTCTCTCAACGATCCCACAAAAGTTTTCAGGCTGCCTAACGAGAAGGCCTGATTTCCCGGTGCTCGAGATTGTGATGGGGAGCGGGGACCATCTCAGCAAGCAGGGTTTCCGGTGCGATGTCCTGTTCGTGAGGCCAGGTTACGGCACCCAGGAAAATCATCCCAACCTGATTGAAATAGGCCACGTCTACAAGCTCCTGGAAGGCACCTAGGCCGAGATACGGTTTCATGTCGAACACGCCCACCCGACCGTCAACCATCTCCACCCGGATCCGATATTCCGACAATGACTCGACAGTTTTGACATCCCAATCCATGGGAACCTCAGAGTGGATTAATTTTACCTGAAAGTTCGCTCAAAATGGCCATTTCCCAGTCGGCCATCAACTCGTCCCGGGGTAGCTCTCGGGGAAGCTCGATCCAAGCCTGGACCCATCTCAACGGCTTACGGCCAGCCCTCCCTCCAATCGGTTGGGCTTTTCGATTAGTCAAAACGTGGAACCTCTGGGAGCGTTTCTCTTCCCCCGGAGCACATTCAAGGGCTAAGTTCAAGGTAATCTTGACATCGAACCCCAACCCGGGGCGCCCGATAACCTCTAAGGGTAAACCAATGGATAAGGCCGAATCCAACCGC